>JBKPAC010000115.1:0-23419 GCA_046726175.1 Acidobacteriota bacterium | reverse complement strand
ACGTTTACTCCCATTAAGAGAGGTAGCGTATGTGCCGTGACATCATATGGTGCAATGGGACTACCTGAGCTGTTTCGAAGGTCGGGATAGTGTTGATATTCAAGAAGAGCCTTTGCAAATCTCCCGTATGGCTGTGACACGCGCACAAAAAGCCGTAACGAATCATCCGAAGAGCTGCGAGGCTCACTTTTCATTGCCTCAAGCTCAACACCCGCTCGCTGCAGTATGTCGGCCAACCTGTTCCCGGCACCCGCAGTGTTAATTATGAAACCAAGTACTTCCGCTCGATTCGTCCGTTGTACAGCGTCCTTTCCAATCTGATAAAACCTGCGCAGCCATTGCTCGCGATTTTCCGCAGCGTGCCGCAGCAATAAAAACGCGCCGGTGGTCATGTACTTCGTTATGTCACCTAAACCCCACGAGCCTCCGCGCCATACGGGGCCAAAGTTCGCTGACTCTTTTTGCGGATCATAGCCCTCGCGCGAACGCAACTCTTCTAATTTGAGCATAACGGGCGTCGCAATCTTGCATGACGCAGTTTCCGACAGCATCCGAACGCCACCGTGATAATGCGAGTAAGCGCGAGACGGCGACCAGGCGTCATATGTCGAATTCGTAGTGATGCCCTGGAAGCCCTTGGCGCGCATCTCCTTTGCCATCCAGTTTCCGAGTTCGGTATATCCGTTGACGATCTGCTTCGGCACGTTTGGCTCGACCGGCGCCATGTACGGCGGCAAGAACAGTCGTGAACCAAACTGTCCCTGCTGGTGGATGTCGTGGACTATCTGCGGATGCCAGACGTTGTGAATCTTGTCGACGGTGATTTTCGTCTCGACCTGAGTGAAAGCATACCAATCGCGATTGTTATCGTGGCCCGTATACTTGTGATAAAGCTCAGGTGGATCTGTGCCCTCGTATGGAGTGCCGAGTGTCTTGTCGTACCAGTTCTTCACAATATCCACTCCATCCGGATTCAACGACGGAACCAAGAGGATGATTGTGTTCTTGAGAATGTTCTGAATCTCTGGTTGATCCGACGATGCCAGACGATAAGCGATCAACATGCTCGACAACGCTGAGCCGACCTCTGTTGAGTGAATGCCGCAGGTGATGAGCACGATCGTCTTGCCGCGTGCAATCAACTCAGCTGCTTTTCTGTCAGGGTTTGGTCCGAGCTTTCGTGGATCAGCAAGCTGCTCTTGTATCCGTCTATATTCGTCCAACCGAGCAAGATTTTCAGGTGCGCTGATGGTCGCCATTGCAAACGGCTTGTCCATCGTGGTCTTCCCGAGCGATTCGAACTTCACGCGATCGCTTGCCTTGGCCAGCCGATCGAAATACTCGAGAATCTGGTTCCAGCTCGCGAGTTTGCGATCTTCCCCAGGAGTGAACCCAAGTACTTCCGCTGGGGCAGGTATTGCGACGACGGTTCGCACCGCTCCAGCTGGAACACGTTGCGCTCGGGCGAAATCCAGAAACTGCGAAGATACGAGGCTGACGAGAACTAAGAGGATGGCGAGTATGCGTATTCTCATATTTTGAGTAGGGAAGCCTTGGGATGCGCTGAAGATCGCGGGAAGTTTAGTCGAAAGTCCTGTTCACTGAAAGACACGAACGCGCGTAGGCAACTTAATCCCCCCTCGAATGCTCAAAACCCTAGGAATATACGTAGTTTTATTGGCCGATCTGCTTGCTCAAGCGCGTCTTGGCCGTGTAAAGTAGCGGCGTTTTCATCCCCGCGCACTCCCCGTTCTAATAACTTCGTCGGAGGTCACATCAGAATGTCTTCTGAAAGCGTTGGTGCGAATGAATTCCCGGATGTCGTCGGGGCAAAACCTGAAAAATACGACAATCCGATACTTGCTACCTTCCGCCCATACATTCCCGCCAACGTCCAAATACGCGAGCTCACCGCTCTGCCATTGATTATCGGAACGTTGTTAGGAATGGTGTTTGGCGCATCATCGCTGTGGCTCGTGTTGAAAGTCGGACTCACCGTGAGCGCCTCGATTCCGGTTGCGGTGATTTCGATCAGTCTTTTCCGCCTGCTCGGGAAGATCGGCGTTCGTGACGCTACGATTCTCGAAAACAACATAGTCCAGACTGCGGGGTCGGCGGGCGAGTCGATCGCATTCGGTGTTGGTGTAACCATGCCGGCGATCATGATTCTCGGTTTCGATCTGGAATTTACTCGCGTCATGCTTGTGGCCGTGATGGGCGGACTGCTCGGTATTCTGATGATGATTCCTCTGCGCCGGGCGCTGATCGTTCAGCAACATGGAATATTGAAGTACCCGGAAGGAACTGCCTGCGCTGAAGTGCTGAAGGCTGGCGCCTCAGCAGAATCGCGAGCTGCAGCTGATCCGGTCTATCGCGAGAAGGCTGAAACTTCAGACGAGACTTCCTCTGGAGCAAAGACAATCTTTACCGGCTTTGGTATCGGTTTGGTTTACCAAATTGCGATGGCGGCCCTGAAGGGCTGGAAAGATACGCCACAAAAAGTTTTCGGAGCACCATTCAAAGCCGGATCGCTTTCAGCTGAGATTTCACCCGCTCTGTTGGGTGTGGGTTACATAATCGGACCCCGGATCGCATCGATCATGTGTGCCGGGGGTGTGCTCGCTTATCTCGTACTGATTCCTACTATCAAGTTCTTTGGCGAAGGCATGACAGTTCCCTTGGCGCCGGGCAACGTGCCGATCAGCGAGATGGGCCCGAATGACATTCGTGGTGCTTATGTTTTGTATATCGGCGCTGGAGCTGTAGCGGCAGGCGGCATAATCAGCCTCTTCCGCTCGTTGCCGACAATCTGGCATGGATTGAAGGGTGGATTAAGTGACTTGCGCGGAGGACAAGCTGCGGCAGCGGGTGTCCCGCGTACCGATCAAGATTTGTCGATGAAGATCGTTGTCGGTGGCACGCTCGCACTGATTGCAATGATCATTATCGTTCCGCAGCTGCATCTTCAATTCAACATCCTCGGAGCGATTCTCATCATCGCGTTCGGGTTTTTATTCGTGACTGTATCTTCACGGTTGACGGGCGAAATCGGTTCGTCTTCGAATCCGATCTCGGGCATGACTGTCGCGACACTGTTGCTGACGTGCTTGATCTTTCTGTTAGTTGGTTGGTCAGGTCCGAGCTACTACGTTACTGCGCTCTCAATCGGAGGAATCGTCTGTATCGCAGCTTCGAACGGTGGAACTACGTCACAGGACTTGAAGACTGGCTTCCTGGTTGGAGCCACTCCGAAGTATCAACAGATCGCGATTCTGGTTGGCGCGTTGGCTTCAGCTTTGATCCTTGGACCAATCCTCCTGAGGCTTAACGACAACAGTACGGTTTATGTGCCGCAGACCAGCTTTAGCGCCGTCAAAGATGCTCCTCAAGTGCCGAGCGATACGTTCGCAACTCTGCCTGCTTACAATGAGGCTACCAAACCTCAGGATGGCGGAAGCTACCGCTTGTTGAAGAACGAACCCGGCGGTACGACAGTCCCGGGATTAGAACCGGGTGAATACCTTGTCGACAATTCGGGCAAAGTCATTCACAAAGTTGAGCGAAATTTCCCGGCCAGCTTGCGTGCAGATACATCCAACCTCGGTCGGTCGGAAAAGGTGAGGGGCATGCAGGCGGGAACCGACAATAAGGAATACCGAACATGGCACAAGGTCGACGAGAAGAATGGAGCTGCCGGTAAGTACCTTGTTGATGATCAAGGAGTTCCTGTTTACTACGTCGATCCTGGCATCAACGGAACTCACCGGACTGTGCCAAATAGCACGTCTACGGTTTTTAAATACGACGCGCCGAAGGCAACCCTAATGTCATACATCATCAAGGGCATCCTGAATCAGCAGCTGCCCTGGGCGTTGGTCTTGCTGGGCGTGATGATCGCTATCGTGTTGGAAATGTCAGGTATTCCGTCACTGGCGTTCGCGGTCGGCGTTTACCTACCGCTGTCCTCGTCGAGTCCAATCTTCCTCGGAGGAATGATTCGCTGGCTTGTTGATAAATACCTTCGTGTGAAACTCAAGGGCAAGGAACTAACCGAAGAAGAGTTCGTCGCTGAAACAGATAAGAGTCCGGGAGTGTTGATGGCTTCAGGCTATATCGCGGGTGGCGCATTGGCGGCCGTTTTCATCGCTTTCTTCGCTGGTCTCTGGAAGGAAAGAAGTGATCTGATTGAGCACTGGTCTCGTACAAACAATCCGTTTTTCGACGGGCCGTGGGCAGACATACTTTCCCTGATTCCATTTCTCATTTTGATGGTAATCTTGTATCTGGTTGGTCGTGAGAAACTGCTGGCGCCTCGTCGACAGGCGTAATCCAGAACAGGACCCATTAGCGTCATGAATAGTTTTTCTCGAGGCGCGCTGCTAAGAACAGAGCGCGCCTTCCGTTTGTCCAAACAAGTCTGTTAGGAAAGGTAAGTCGGAAACGATGATCTTCATGCATCGGCCTCGCCTGCTTTTAATGCTCCTCCTGGCGCTCGTTGTTGGAGGGCCATTTCCAGCGCTCGCACAAACGCAGCGCACTCCCTCTGACACAGTTCGTGAATTCTACAAGGCGATGCGGGAGAAGAGATTTAAAGACGCCTTTGCGCTTTCGATCTACAAGCCGGCAATCGATGGTCTAAGCAACGAGGAATTCAATGACCTCAGGCCGGATTTCGAAGCGATGGCTGCTGCGATTCCGGATAAGGTCGACCTCACAGGCGAGCAGGTCAGCGGCCAAGAGGCAACGGTCTTTGTAAAGGTTAAGGACACCGATAGCGGTGGGCAGGCCGAGCCGGTATCGCTGATTCGAAATGAGGGTAGCTGGATTATCGGGGATCGACAGAATCAGGAAGTGGTTCGCAATGCGGGCAAGAACTTTTTCTTCAACGCGCGCATCGATACTCACCACAATGAAGTTCAAAACATGCTGCAGCGCATCTCCCTGGCGCAGACCGTTTATGGCCAACAACACAACGGCCAGTTCGCCGACCTGGCTGGCCTGATTGCGGTGGGTCTATTGCCCAAGGACCTGGAAGCAACGCAATCCACCGGCTACCGTTTCCGCATCATGGTCGCAGGGAACAAGAAGTCCTGGACTGCCTCAGCCGAACCCGCCCAGTACGGACGGACCGGAAAACTCTCATTCTTTATGGACAGTACAGGCATAAAAAGCGCGGATACGGGCGGCAAACCCTTGATCGTGACCAAGAGTCCGTAGGGGCGGGAGCCGGGCCGTCTGGAAAGGTATTGCGAACAGGCTGGGACGTTAACTAGAATGTCTTTGCGACATCCCGAATCGCTTTCCTGGTTAGTGCCCTCCTCATCAACCCGACGACCCTCGGCAGGTTTTGCTGTTTAGGTCAAACAAATGCCGGAACTTGCTCGCAGAATCGCATCGCGTTTGCGCCAGTTCGTTGGCGAGCGACGTCGTGCGCGGCGGCACAATGCTCGGCTTGAATTGACCGTCAGCCGCAGCATCTCGGCGGTTGAAGCAAATGGTTCCCACAAGCAAACAAGCCTCAATGGTCATACTCTCGACATCAGCGCAACGGGCCTGGCGCTTATTCTTCCAGCAATTCGAATCGGTGAATACTATTTGACGGGCGAGGACCGGCGGCTCTGGGTGAAGCTCGAGCTACCGGATGGTTCCGTCGAGATGCAGGTCGCGCCTGTTCGGTATGAGAGCCTTGACGAACATGCGACAGAGCGCGGCTATGTCATCGGCGTTCGCATCGTTCAAATTACGCCAGAGCACCAGGCAGCCTATCTGCATCATCTCGCCAAGCGGTTGAAGGGCGGCTCGGATCGCTGATCCCAGTTCAGACAAACAACAGCCAACCAAATGCCGATGGGACATGAAAGCTTGGTTCCGGAGTCCTCGTCGGTTGCCACGCCAGGTATCCGCGGTCCTCGCCACTACCGATACAACGCAGGAAGTTCACTCTCCACCTTTGACCCAATTCTGGTCTGACTATTCGCCTACTCCACGGTATGCGCATTCCGATTAGCAGCCGCTCGTGATCGTTGCTCGCGGCAACACTGATACCCGACCGAAATCCCCAGTCAGACTGCCGCTCGCCGCCCTTAAACCTAATCGCAACGTCGAGCCACTCTCCGGTTGGCGCGGCTTCAAACTCGTAATATGCTTCGGGCGAATCAGGATCCGGTGCGATGAAGACCTCACATACGTCTCGATCCCACAAACCAATCGTCTTTTCCTGTGTTTGTGGATTGGATGCCACGATCAAAGGCTCGTGCTGTTCACAACTAAACAGGATGTGCAGCGCGTCAGTGGACCACAAAACGCGAGCCGATCCGTGCCGCGTGCGGGGAGCCTCAGCACCTGACCAGTAGCGGGTTAAGCGAACCTCAGTGGAATGACTCCACTCTGCATGGTCGAAATTGTCGACGGCCGGTGCCATCGACGTCCATCGAGCGAGCGCCATCTCATCTGGTGCAGTACTCATTGTTCTCTGTGGCTTTCAGCTGCAGCAGACAGGCAAGTTTTTATTAGTTCGTCAGGATTATTGCTTTGGAAGATCTTGAGGTCCGTCTTTCTGGAAAACTTCTCCAACAAGTATTCAGTTTCATCCGCAACACCACCGGTCTGCGTCAAGCAACCGATTATCTTTGACTCATCGTGCGCGATAGTGAACTCATTTAACGACCCCATTGCGCCTGCGATGAACAGGACGATATCGCAAGAGCGCACCAGAACCACGTTCCGCCCCTTGAGACCGAAGCCTGTGTAAATCAGAGCATCACACGCGTCCGCTGGTAACTTATATCGTTCAACGTGCTCCTCCAGAGTTGCCGCTGGAGAGATTCCGATGTGTAACAAACCTGCTTCGTGAGCTGCTTTGCCGACCAGGTAGACAACGCCCGTAGTTGCGCCGGTCAGCAGAATCACGGGAGACCGGGCAAGAGACTCGCCCAGCGCTCGCGCTTTTGACCTCAAAGTGTCATTTGTTTCGGCTACGTTGCCTGCCGATCCCATCACACCGATTTTCGTTTTCATTCGCTGCACCTAAGTACCTTCAGCGCCGACTCGTTCGCACACACGTACGACCTCTCCGGGTTTTTCATGCCCTCGGTCCCACCACCGTCTGGTGGTAAACCAGATGATTCCAGGAACGACGAATAGTACGCCGATTCCGACTGTAACCCACCGCGGAGACAGACCGAATCGATCGAGCATCTCGCCTGTCAAATAGTTCGATGCGGCCATGGTAAACGTTAGCAACGCGAGTTCAGCTGCGAACACGCGACCACGGAATGAGTCTTCGACATCTCGCTGCAGAAGCACTGTTGAGAAAACCCATAAGATACTGCCTCCCATATGCGCCAAACCGAGCACGATGAGAGCGACTATAAAGCTTCTAGTGCTGCCGAACGCGATATAGAACGCACCTCCGATCAAAAACGCGATGCCAATAGTAGCTTGCATCGGTTTAGTGCCTTCACCTGAGATCCGCCTGGCGATGATTGGTCCAACAGCAGTACCAATTCCTCGCGCGGCAAACAACGCTCCGATTCCGGTAGCAGCACTACTTCCCAAAGGAAAGACTCGCTCTCCGAACACAGCCAGTAACGTAAGAATCCCTCCACCGAGGCCCCATGCCGGCTTCACAAGCAACAGCGCGAGTACTCGAGGCCGGTCCTTCACATACCTTGCTCCTTCGATTGTTTCGGAAATGCCCAGGGCACGACTAAGCGTTAGCTTGCTTTTCTCACGTGGCGGACGTCGGGGAAAGCGAACGCTGGCGATGAGTGCGGCAGAGATGAGAAACGTGAGAGCATCGAGCACAAACGAGACGTTAGTTCCGAACCAGCCGGTAATTAAACCTCCAGCAGCAGCTCCCAGGGTTAACATCGCCGACCAGGTTACCGAGGAAATTGCATTGGCGGCGACGAGCTCATTGTCCGCGACTATTGAAGGGATGACGGCAGTCTTTGCAGGCTCGAAGAAGGTAGACAGCCCGAGTTGTATTACTGTCAGTAAGTAGATGATCCACAGTTGGTCGGCTCGGCGCACCAAAAGGAATCCGAGTACGACCACGGCCCGCGCAAGATCCGAAACAATCAGAATCGTTCGCCTGCTAAATCTGTCGGCCACAACGCCCGAGATTGGGCCAAATATAAAACTGGGAACGAAACGGGCGACTAGCAATAAACCAACGTCTCTTCCAGATCCAGTGAGGTTCAGGATGATCGTGTACAACGCGATCGTGTTGAACCAATCGCCCATCTGGCTAACGACTTGGCCCAACCATAGTTGTCGAAACGCTCGATTTCCCCGCAGCAGTGCCACATATCCCACCGGCCTGGAGATCTCAGATTTTGTTGGACCACCCTTCGTTCTGCGCACCATTTACTTCAAACCTGAATGCCAGCAGCTTTCTGGAACAAAATTTCTGGAAACCTGACGAGATTGCATCGCGCCTTCCAGCTTGTCAAACAAGCTCCGGCAGGCTGACCGCATCTTCAATGTGACCTGTCAAATTGAAAATAGAGCCGAGGCGATCGCATAGGAGCATGATTGCGGTCATTACAAAATCACTTGGAAATATTGCTGATTTAAGAGTTCTCACCGTTCCTTCGTGTACGGCACATGGATTGAAAACAGGAATGGCGCGGCTGAGAAGCCTAGCGCTTCCGGGCTCTCCGCACGGAGTCCGAGCCGCACAATTCTGATGGTTGATTGAGTTAAGCAGCAACTAGTGGTCATTGATCAAAAGCATCTCACCCAGCCTGGCTGGGCAACGAATTGCCCAGCCGCTTGCCCCCTTGTGAGGCCGGAGGTAACGCTGAGTTGCTCCCAGTGTTACGTCCGGCTTTTCATGATGTGAGATCGATTTGAAGGTTCGTGCGAAGAAGCGGTTGGTTGGAAAAAAGCTCAGCTCGAAAATCTTAGAAAAAGAAAAAGCATGATGAAGCTACCCGACCCCCCTAGGAAGCAGGGCTTTGCCAATACATCATGCGCGCTTGCGGCCGCGATCACCATGATCGCTGCATGGGTTTTCAGCGCGAATGTCTATTTTGCACTTGTGCAGTGGCTCCTCATTGCAGCACTTGTGTCAATTGTGATGACCTTGCTCTATTTTGCAAAGAAGAGACAAATAAGAGCAGCAGAAGAGCATAGCAGGCTTCATCTGGCCACGGCGGAAGCACTGGCAACAGCAATTGACGCTAAAGACCAAACAACACATTGCCACGTACGTCGAGTTCAGATCTATGCTGCTGGAATGGGTGAGGTCTTTGGTCTTTCGCCCAATTACGTCTCAGCACTAAAGGCTGGAGCGCTCTTGCATGACATCGGAAAACTCGCCGTTCCACCTCACATTCTGAATAAGCCCGGTCGACTGACTCCCGCTGAATTCGACAGGATGAAGATTCACACCGTCGTGGGTGCGCAGATCCTAGGCCGGGTGGACTTCCCCTATCCGGTTATCCCCATCGTTCGACATCACCATGAGCAGTGGGATGGAGGTGGTTATCCCGATGGCCTTCGTGGTGAACAGATCCCGATTACTGCACGCATCATCTCTGTAGTCGACTGCTTCGATTCAGTCCGAGAGGACCGGCCATTCCGTCGCGGCATGACTCGCGAGGAAGCCGTCGCTCTGTTGTTAAGAGGAACCGGATCACACTTTGATCCCACAGTTGTCAAACTCTTTATCGAACACCTGCCACTGTTTGAAGCGCAGATTGAAGATCTGGGGCTACAGCACCCGCCGATGGCCATCCAAGACGAGTCGCTCATTAACTTGACTGAGATGGACCTCGAACAAACGAGAGAGCGCGGCTGCTATATGGCTTACGATCAGATTAAGAACGCGCATCGCGAAGTCTATGCACTGTATGAAATCGCGCGCACGTTTGGTTCGTCGCTCAACATCAAACACACACTCGAGGTATTGGTGGACAAGGTGGGCCACGTCGTTCCTTTCGACACGTGTGCGGTCTATCTCTTTGAAGAAGCGAAAGGCTTTGCAACCGCGCATCACGTAACAGGTAAAAATGCCGAACTGTTGACCGGTCGTTGCATTCTTCCGGGCGAGGGCGTTACGGGATTTGCTATTGCGAATAGGAGCGCCGTAAACCAACTGCACCCCAGTCTCGATTTCGCCAAAGTGAAAGTTCAGCTTGATCCTGAGTATCGATCCATGGCGTCGCTACCACTCTTCAAAGACGAGACGCTGCTTGGCGCACTTTCGGTTTACTCAACGGAGCTGGACCAGTACAGCGACGATCACATGCGATTGCTGGAAACAGTCACCACGCTTGCTTCCGATGCACTTGCTAATGCCACGCAGCACGCCGAAGCTGAATCGAACGCGCTGACGGATCCACTCACTGGCCTGCCAAATGCTCGGTATCTGGCTTTGCGATTTGAGGAAGAAGCCGCTCGGGCAAAACGCACCGGCAGACCTTTCCAAGTGCTGATGCTAGACCTCGACGAGTTCAAGTTTGTAAACGACACTTACGGCCATAAAGCAGGTGACAGGATGCTGCGCGAGATGGCACGGATAATTAGTACGCAGCTTCGCGAGTACGATTTCTTAGCACGATATGCGGGGGACGAGTTCGTAGCGATCGTTCAGGAGTTGGCGGGGTCTCAGGCGGATGACCTGCGGCAACGTATCGAAGAGTCGGTCTCGAGGTTTTCATTGCACGTTGGAAGCAAGCGACACGCGCGTGTCGGAATAAGCACCGGCACAAGTACTTTTGGCGTGGATGGCGAGACTCTCGATCAACTATTGATCGCGGCCGATCAGGCAATGTACCGCGTCAAGTCGTCGCACAAACTCGAGCGCAGCCTACTCATGTCGGAGAATGGAAAGCAATCCGAGGACGACGGGCTGGTAACCATCTCATTAAACTAGGGATCTGACGTTTGGCATAAACGTCGCAGCCAACCTGAATCTTTGTCTTGACATTCTCAGCGGCAATCGCTTTCAATCGCTAAAGGCTAACCCGTTCCGCCTCCCTGATTTGCGGAATGCCCAGCCGGCAAAAACCAACTGGATCCGGTTCGACCGGTGCGGTTCCAGCGGATTGAAAGCATGTCTGTTCCCGCCGATACTCCCAACAATCGATCAACTCTTCTGATTGTCGCTGCTGACGGAGATGAGCTCCGCCGCTTGCAGTCGATCTTCCACGAGGATCAGTACAAGTCCATTGTCGCGAACGATGCATCATCGTCATTACGTGCCCTGCGCAATCAGGTTTGCGACCTGGTCGTTTTGGATCTGGACATCAAAGGAGTCGACGGTCTCGCATTGTGTCGCGTGCTTCGTGCGCAGCCCGACACGAGCAGGATTCCGCTCATTGTTTTATCAAGCGAAGATCGTGAGAGTCACAAAGTCGAAGCTTTCGACGCTGGTGCCGATGACTACATCATCAAGCCGTCTACCCCGGGTGAGCTGCGGTCACGCGTAGGTTCGCGTATCCGTTCTGCCGAACGGCAGTGGGCGCTCATTGGGAGCAATCGTGAATTACGTTTCCTTTCTGACCTCGGACGAGGTTTGCTTCGTGCGCTCGAGCCCGAGCAAGTCGTTCGCCGGGTCGCTGGTGCAGCTTATGAAGGAACTGCGGCCGCACTTTGCGCAGCTTATGTGAGGCTCGGCGATAAGGCGCCCGCCGTATGCGTCTTCGATCGAGAAGGCAGCGCAGAAGACTCCTCGGTGCTCGATCTCGACAAGGTTGCTGCATGGTTGGACCAGCACGCGGCAGGTTCACCGCTGCTTGTGACCAGTCCCGAACGCTTATTACTGCGGGACACTGTTCACACGATCGAATATGCCGCTCCGTTTCGATTTGGTGGACGGACTTGCGGCGCTCTCATCGTTGCGTTCGATCGGCGGGAAGACTGCGGCGAAACTGAAGCGCGGCTAATTGATGCGGCCGCCCAACAGGCCGCGCTCGCGGCACACATTGCCGCTCTTTACCAAAACGCGAGAGAGTCTTCAGTCAGCCTGGCGCACGAAGTAGAACGTCGCACTGCGGAGGCTGAAGCTCAGCGACGGTTTACTCAGGCAATCATTGATAGCCTGCCGTTGTCGCTCTATACAGTGGACAGGGACTTTCGCGTGGTTGCGTGGAACCGGAATCGTGAGTTGGGTGAACTCGGTATCCCTAGGGGCCTTGTGCTTGGCAAGAACGTTTTTGAAGTGCTTACACGTCAAAAGCGTGATGTGCTACAGAAGGAATTTACGCGAGTGTTCGCCACGGGTGACATTGAGCGGATCGAGCAGGAGAACACCGCACCGACAGGCGAAACTAAGTATTGGTTGATCAGCAAGATTCCCATGTGGGCGGATGGCAGCGAGCAGGTCTCGCACGTCATCACAGTCGGCGAGGAGATCACCGATCGAGTTGAAGCGAACCGCGCTGTCGCCCGAGCCGAGAAACTTGCGGCAATTGGACGTCTAGCCGCAGGTGTAGTCCACGAAATAAACAATCCGCTGGCGACTATCTCAGCGTGCGCTGAAGCTCTCGAGTCCCGAGTCGGCGAAGGAGCTTTCAATACCTCTACCGCGCTTGAGGATCTGATCGAGTACCTCGGTCTGATTCGAAGCGAGGCTTTTCGTTGCAAGACCATCACCAACGGCTTACTCGACTTTAGCCGCACCAGGCCAACCAGACGAGCCCTGATCAACCTTCCTGACGTGATTTCATCCGCAGCGAGGTTGTTGTCCCACCAGAAGCGCGGCGCTGAAGTGAGCTTCCGCATTGATGTGCCTGATAGCCTGCCGCCGATTTCTGGTGACGCATCTCAGCTGCAACAGGCCGTCATCGCGCTGGGAACCAATGCCTTGGATGCAATGCCCGATGGAGGTGTTCTGGCGATCTCTGCACGTGACAACGGCCCGGAAGTGCTGGTCGAGATCAGCGATACGGGCATCGGTATTCCGCCCGAGAATATAACCAAGATTTTCGAGCCATTCTTTACAACTAAAGAAGTTGGCCGTGGTACTGGCCTTGGGCTGGCGGTTTGTTATGGTATCTTAACTGAGCACGGCGGCAGCCTCGACGTGCAATCAACTATGGGGGCTGGCACTACGTTCATTATCACCCTTCCCACGGTAAATCTTCAGGGAGAAATGCAGAATTGAGTGAGCCACAAACGCCAAGGGTTCTGATCGCTGAGGACGAATCGAACCTGAGATTGGTGCTTCAAAAAGAACTAGAGCGCTTGGGCTACAGAGTGCACGCTGCTCCTGACGGCGAGGCTGCGCTGCGGAAACTTGAAGAGAGCAACGTTGATGTCCTGCTGTGTGACATTAACATGCCACGAATCGACGGCATGGAACTGCTACGACGGGTCCATCAAAGGCCAAACCCACCTGAAGTGATCATGTTGACCGGGCAGGCGACGGTCGAGACCGCCGTCGAAGCTATGAAGCTCGGTGCGTACGATTACATCACTAAGCCCTATCGCATTAACGAGCTCGATGTACGTGTCAAGCAGGCTGCTGAGAAACGGCGACTGCGCGTCGATAACGTTCGACTGCGGGAACAGCTCGCGCGACAGTCGGCCTTGCCTGAGATTGTTTCCGTCTCGGAAGCGATGAAGGAGGCCGTTCGATTGATTGAGCGTGTTGCGCCATCAGACGCATCGGTACTCATCACTGGCGAGTCAGGAACAGGCAAAGAGCTCGTGGCGCATGCTATCCATCGTCTCTCAACACGATCCGATGCTTCGTTTATTGATATCAACTGTGCTGCGTTTCAGGAATCGCTGCTCGAATCTGAACTCTTTGGGTATGAAGCCGGAGCTTTTTCAGGTGCGAAAGCCCGTAAGCTCGGATTGATTGAGCTTGCAGACGGCGGCACACTTTTTCTCGATGAGGTTACGGAGCTTCCCGCACAACTTCAGGCGAAGTTGTTACGCGCAATCGAAACGCGCACGTTCTTTCGAGTCGGCGGTGTGCGAAAAGTCGAAGTCAACGTCCGCATCGTTGCTGCCACCAATCGTAATCTCGACACAGTTGTGAGCGACGGCGTCTTTCGCTCGGATCTGCTGTACCGCGTAAATGGATTCCAAATCAATCTCGCTCCTTTGCGGGACAGACCTGAGGATATTGAGCCGCTCGCCAAATACCTTCTGAAGCAAATTCGTGGAACAACTCCTGTTGAGGTTTCGCCGGAAGCCCTCGATGCACTTCGCTCTTACAGCTGGCCAGGAAACGTGCGGCAGCTAAAGAACTGTCTTGAACGCGCAGTGCTGCTTTCGAATAATGGACGAGTGACGCTGGCTGAGTTGCCGCCGGAAGTTGTCAGACCCGGAGCACCAGTTCCGATGATGGCGAGCACTCCGCATGCAGTTAGCGTCGAAGACTTCAGCGCTCCCGCGGCGACCGTTCCAACATCGTTGCGTGAAGTCGAGCGGCAACAGATACTCGCAGCGCTCGAGCAAACAGGCTGGCACCGTGGAAAGACGGCGGAGGTTCTCGGCATCTCGCCCTCAACACTTTACCGAAGGCTACGCGATTACAATCTCGAGCGTCGCCGGTAATTCTGTTTCCGGTAAACTTTATTCATAAGAAATCGGCGCGACCCTTTTTATGGGTCGCGCCGATTGGCGTCTTAAGAGTTAGGGGGAGTTGGGTCTAAGACGCTGCGATGCTCGTTTTGTTCCGCCTCATCCGTCGAGCGACACCTGCGAATGCGGCCATTCCTGTTCCCAACATCAACATCGTGGCGGCTTCGGGCACCGTGGTGATGTTTTCTTGCGGTCCGCTGGTGCTTCGATCGGTTGGCGTGAGAATCCTGAAGTAAGTGAAATCAAAGTTCGTCAGATCCGTCGTCGTGCCGTTGAGAGTGGCATAAAACGGTCCAGCAGCGTGACCCTGAAAATCTGCGCCGTTGACGCCGGTGAGCGTGACGTTGTCGGCTGAGGCAGATGATGCTGCTCCTAGAACAACAAGTAGCAGTAAAGACGTGAGAACCAATTTTCGCATAGTCTATTCCCTTTGATCCCTTCCGATTCTGACTTTTATTGCGGAACACGTGAAACAACACTGAAGTAGTCGTAGGCGTAGTCGCGGCGGCATGAATTGATAAGTATTGCTGCGCCGCGCGCACTTGTGTTTGGCGAATCCTCTCGGCAAGCCAGAGGCCAAACTTCTACGCACAGCGTTTGTTGCAAAAATGCTTGCAAATTCAACGAGCTCTGTGGCGCGCCGTAATAAGAATGGTCCCGCGGTCTTGATTTCAGACTCGGTTTCTGGATTCTGGACGAGAGGTTGTGAGGCTAAGCTTTCTTCAGAAGCTTCCGATCCACTTTGCCTCGATCATTCTTAGGAAGTGTCGAGGCGAACTCGACCCAACGAGGATACTTGTAAAGCGCGAGGTTTGATTTAACGAACTCTTTTATTTCGTCCGCCAGTTCCGGCCGTGGTTCGTGGCCTTCACGCAGCACAACGAAGGCTTTGGGTTTGACGAGGCCATCGCCGGCATCGTGACCCACCACAGCGCACTCAGCCACAGCCGGGTGCTGAAGCAGACAGTTCTCAATTTCAGCTGGGGCGACGAATACGCCCGAGACTTTCAACATGTCGTCCGTGCGTCCGTGGTACCAGTAGTAGCCTTCGTCATCTATGTGGAATTGATCCCCGGTCGTGCACCAATCGCCTGCGAACGTCTCTTTCGATTTCTCGTGCGCGTTCCAGTAACACAGACCTGCAGAATCTCCTTTGATCTTCAAAGTGCCCATCTCTCCTGTCGGCACTTCGTTCTGATCGGCATCTACGATCGTGGCTTCATAGCCCTGAACAATGCGGCCGAGACTTCCAGGTTTTACATCGCCGGGACGGTTCGTAATGTAGATGTGGAACATCTCAGCAGAGCCAATGCCATCGTAGATTTCAACTCCAAACGTCTTCATCCAGCGTTCATAAAGCTCTATTGGGAGTGCTTCGCCCGCTGAATAGCAAAATCGCAGACTCGATAAATCGTTACTCGCTGCGTCCGGTGAATTCAGCAACGAGTTGATCATCGTAGGGACTGTTGTGAGAACGCTTGGACGATATCGCTTGATGACTTCGAAAAGCTTTTCGGGTGTCGAGCGCTCGGCAAACAGCGCTGTTGCGCCACCAACTGCGAACGGGAAAAGTAAATTCGTACCCGTCGCATAGCCGAAGAAAAGTTTGGGCACTGAAACAGTAACATCAGTTTCAGACACGCCGATTGTTTGCTTCGCGAAAACCTCAGTATTGAATGGAAGGTCATGCTGTAGATGAACGGCGCCTTTTGGATGTCCAGTCGAGCCGGACGTGAAGAGCCAGATGGCGATGTCGTCCCGATGCGTCGGAGCTGGAGGACAATCGTCGGACTCAGCCGAGACCAGGCTGTCGAACGAAAACCACGCGGGTTTGTTTGAATCCGATTTGAATAGCGGATCGTCGTGATCGGCGCCGACTACAACGACAGACTTGAGCCAGTGCGAGTCCTTTACAGCCTCAGCAAATGTCTCTGCCTGAGCACGATGGATTACGACCAGGGGAGCTCGCGTATATTCAAGGTAATACTTGTAGTCCGTCGCCGGGAGTAGCGGATTTACCATTGTGATTACTGCCCCGGTACGAGCGCAACCAAACCACGTCCAAACAAACTCAGGAATGTCCGGCAACACGATTAGCACCCGGTTCTCAATCGTGACGCCCAGTTTTCGCAACGCGTTTCCAACTTGATTTGATTTGCGAGCTACATCTCCATACGTCCATCTCTGGTTTTCGAAGTAGAGGCAGACTTTGTTCTCTCGACCTTCCTCCAGATTGTGGTAGAGGAAGTAGTCTGCCATATTGAATCGCTCGGGGAATTGGATACTCACGTTGAGAACAAGTTCTAGCTGAGTTAAGGACTGTGTCGCAGGACTTTAGGCCTTGGATTGCTTAAGCTCTTTTGCCACGAAATCGCTGATGCGTTTCTGATCGTCCTCCTCAACGGATGTAAAACGAACAGCAAAGCCGATCTCATACGCGGCGTCGACAACCTCGGCCCAGAAATAGACAGGTTCCTGATCGGGGAGATCAATCTCCAGGCGAACGAGCTCTTTCGGTTCGACCTTTCCGCCGGACAATATGAACGCACCATTAATACTTAAGCTGATGATCTCTCCCTGCTGCTGACTCAAAACGCCTTCCCAGCGTGCAGGGAGATCCACCTGGATTCGAGGGGCAGTTCTTCTTTCATCCATACAGGCTCACCTGTAAATTTATCTTTGATTCATCGCTTGCCGGAGAAGGGGCATCCGGCTTGTCCATGTTTCACGTCGAGGTAGGTGCGCGCTTCCCAAAGCTCTGGAAAGAACTTCTTCTCCAATGTAGTGCGCAAGTACCCGATGCCTTCAGAGCCTCCGGTACCCCGTTTCGCGCCGACCATCCGCTCTACCATTTTGATGTGGTGCGTGCGCCAAAGCGAGAAGTACTCATCGTGTTCGAGTAGCGCTTCAGCTAGTTGAAACTCTTCGTAACGTTCTTCAAAGTGCGTCAGTACCTCAAGTACCGCACTTGCTCGTTTGCGATAGAACTCCTTCCGCGTTTCGAGATCGGAAGCATCCGTATCCGCAGGAGCATCAAAACCACGTTGTCTTAGTGCCTTAAAGAAAGCGTCGGCCAGCGATGGCGATTCAAAGCGTCGCCGCAGTCGCTCGTGGGCAAATTCGTCATCACGAAACTCTCGGAGAATAGCCGCGTCCTTTTGCCCGGACGTGAACTCAATCTCGCGGAACTGCATTGACTGAAACCCGCTCGCCGGATTCAGCTCATCGCGAAACGCAAGAAAGCTGATTGGAGTCATGCTTTCCAGAATGTGTATCTGATTAACGAGAAGCTTCTCAATTTCCACGACCCGGCGCAGAGTCCGCGCAGCCGACGGAAGCAGATCGTCATTCATCAGTCGAATGGACGCGTCCAATTCATGCAGTATCTGTTTGAACCAAAGTTCGTACGCCTGATGAACTGTTATGAACAGCAGTTCGTCGTGATGGGCCGGATCGGACAGACATTGTTGCAGGTCAATTAGCTCGGGAACACGCAGGTATTTGTTGTAGGAGAGCGGCGGATTATTGCTGTATTCGTTCGACATAGTCGCTGGATTTCGATCGCTGGTCATGCTGTGGGTGCGAATCTCAGAATGCGGCCCCTACAGTTTCATGAGCACTGAAAGCGCTGGTATCTCGAATACTCTTCATCTCACGAATCACAAGCTCTAACTCTTCGTCTTTAGTGTAGAAGTGCGGTGAAATTCGCAGTCCAGCGCCCGGACGGTAGTCGACAATGAACTGCCTGCGCACCAGCTCGCGTGTAATACTATCGGCGTTTTCGTGCCACAAAGTTATTGTCCCGCCGCGTTGAGCAGCATCACGAGGACTCGTAACCTGAAAACCAGCTTCTTCCGCCAGTTCAATTAGACGGGTTGTTTGTTGCACGTTCTTCTCACGAATCGCTTCGAGTCCAATCTTGTTGATGATTTCGTAGCCGGAGAGAGCAGCATACAGCGCGGGTATTGCAGGTGAGCCATGAAGAAATCGCGCAATTCCCGGCGCGTATTTAAGTTCAGGATCGAAAGCAAACGGTTGCTCATGTGCCATCCAGCCCGTTGTTTTTGGCTCCAGCCTCTCTTGTAGATCAGGGCGGACATACAAGTATCCTGCTCCGGGACCACCGCAAAGCCATTTCACGGATCCGCCAGTTGCAAAATCAACTTCCAGCTCCTTCACGCTGAACGGAACGGTTCCAGCTGATTGATATGTATCGAGCACCACTTTTGCGCCAACCTCGTGAGCACGTTTCGTTATGGCTTTTGCATCCTGCAGGTATGCGCTCTTGAAGAGTACGTGGGAAAACGGAACGAGCAGCGTCTTTTCGTCAATGGCATCGAGCATACGCTCGAGCGGCACTGTGACTCCGTCGTCTGACTTAACTACTTCAATCTGCAGTCGTCCGCCTCGAGCATGGGCTTCGTAGACATACATCACCGAGGGAAAATTCAGCTCGGAATAGACGATCTTGTTTCTCTCAGGAGTTGGCTCGAAGCAAGAAAGTATCAGCGATTGGCAAATCGAGACATTTTGATGCATCACGACGGAGCCCGGCTCAGCGCCGATGATCTTCGCGACTTCATCGCCGACGGTCAGCGGCATATCCCACCAGCCCTCAGCCCATGCCCGCACTCCACGCGTGGCCCAGATTTCAGCGTACTCATGCAAACGGTCGTATGTTGCGCGAGGCATCGCGCCCAGGCTGTGGGAGATCAGGTATACAGTGTTATCGAGAATGGGAAACTCACTGCGCCACCTGAGAAGGTCGTCAGTCAAATATTATGTGCCTCCTGTCGCACTCGGCTGCTGCCTGATAATTTATCATCTAAGGGTGCTCTGATCACGTTTGGACGCCGTGTTAAAGTCTTCAGTAGATGTGGAAGTTCTTAAACCCCATTCGCCACACGATTCCTGACACGCGATGGCCGTCCGCTGCAGAAGCCAGCCAGTCTTTGCTTTTCCGTCCAATCAGGATCGGACCGGTAATGGTTTCCAGCCGGACCTGGGTCCCGGCGATGGTTCCCTGGCGTGCGACGGAGGATGGCTTTGTCACCCAGGCTAATCTTGACTGGTACCGGCGTTTTGCCGCGGGGAAGCCTGGCGCACTGGTAGTCGAAGCCACTGGAGTTCGAGACATACCTAGTGGACCGTTGTTGAGGATCGGCCACGATCGATTCATTCCTGGACTGCGGGAACTGGTGGAGACTGTACGCGAGGCGAGCGAGGGAGAGACTCGACTTTTTATTCAGATAATCGACTTTTTGGCCGTTAAGCGGCGGCCGGAAAAGACGAAGTACTTGGATCGTTTTCTAAACATTACGCAGCGGCACCGGGAAAAACTTGCGGAGGTGAACGGGGATATCACATGGCTCTTCGCCGCTGAAGATCGCGTTCGCGAGTACTTACAGACCATTGCAGACGAGTCGCTCGAACTTGTCCTTGATGAACGCGAGCTGGAGTCTTTGAGATTCGGGTATCGCGAACGTGTTACCGACACACACCTGCCACATGTGAAGCAACTTCCCGAAGTCCTACCGCAGGTTTTTGCAGACGCGGCTGTGCGGGCGCGCGAGGCGGGGTTTGATGGCGTCGAGCTTCATTACGCTCACGCTTACACGATGGCAGGTTTTCTGAGCGCTCTGAATGATCGAACTGACGGATACGGAGGTGCAAGGGAGAACCGTGTCCGTTTGCCGCTCGAGGTCTACCGCGAGGTGCGCGAGCGAGTGGGTAATGACTATGTTGTTGGTGTCCGCTTTCTTGGCGATGAAGTAATTGAGGGCGGCAGTCATCTCGACGATGCGATGTATTTCGGACTCGAGTTTGCCCGCGCTGGTTTTGATTACCTTTCGGTCTCAAAAGGTGGAAAATTCGAGGATGCTCAACAGCCGAAGGTGGGCCAGGCGGTGTATCCCTACACAGGAAAGAGCGGATACGAGTGTATGCCGACCGTTCTTTCCGACGAGCAGGGACCGTTCGGTCGTAGTGTGCCGCTGGTAGCTGCTATTAAGAGAACTGTTAACGCCGCAGGATATGAAACTCCGATCGTTGCTACGGGTGGCATCACGACTTTTGAACAAGCCGAGGCGATACTCCAAAACAAGCAAGCTGATATTGCCGGATTCGCGCGGCAGGCATTAGCAGATCCTGATTGGTTCATAAAAGTGAAAGCGGGCCTTGGTGAACAGATTAGGAGATGCACGTACACGAACTACTGCGAAGCACTGGACCAGGCGCACCGTTCGGTCACGTGTAAGCTCTGGGACCGCGTCGATCTTGATGAGCCCGGAATAGCGCTGGTCGATGAGGGTCGAAGAAGATTACTCGCGCCAGAATGGCGTCCTGGGAAGAAGAATTAGCCGCGGATGAACGCGGATAAAACGCGGATCAGAAACAAATCAGCTAAGTCGCCTTTGTCTGACTGCTATTTTGTTCTGATCCGCGTTATCTGCGTTTATCCGCGGCTATTCTTTCTCTCGGCCATGTAGAGCTGCATGAAGGCTGGGTCGCGGCGCATTAATTTTCGCGGATCTACTCGGCCGCTGCGCATCATCAGCGAATAGGCCAACTCGACCGGGCTAAGTTCCATGTAGCGCGAGGCGTTTTCGAACCACACCATGCTCTCGAAAGCGGCAGCCTGATAATCTTCAATGACCGGTTTTCTGATCGCTTCGAAGCGATCCAGCGCTGCGCCAATCTCTGAATGTTCGTCGAAGGATTTCTTAAGCTCAATCGAATCCTCGAGTGCTAGTTTTGTTCCCGAACCGATGGAGAAATGCGCGGTATGCAGTGCGTCGCCAAGCAGGACGACGTTCTCGTATCTCCATCGCCCGTTCTTCACCAGAACGAAGTTGATCCACTTTGAATTGTTCGAGAGCAGCGGTTGACCTGCGAGATCTTGTCTAAACACCTCTTCTACGAACTCACGGGTGTGTTCGTCCTTCATCTCTGCAAACCCTGCAAGACTCCACGTGTCCTCGTCACATTCAACGATGAAGGTGCTGGTGTCGTTACTGAACTTGTATGAGTGGGCAGCGAAGACCCCCGCGTCAGTTTGCCGAAAAGTCAGAGTCAGACCATGAAACAACTGGTGTGTGCCGTACCAGATGTATTTGTTAGAGCGAACATCGAGCGTTGGTTGGAATTGCTGACTGAAAGTTTGCCTGACGAGGCTATTCACTCCATCTGCACCTACAAGCAGATCGTTCTTGCTTGCTAACTGGCGAGCCTCGTTAATTTCGTGGCGGTAATAAACCTCGACACCGAGCTCTTCGGCGCGTTGCTGCAAGATGTTGAGCAGCGCTATGCGAGCAATGCCGGAAAAACTATTGCCGTGAATCGAGATCTTGCTATCGCGATGGACCACGTCAACGTTGTCCCACTTCTCGAACGTCGTGCTGATCCGAGCGTGAGTTTCACTATCAGCTTCCTTGAGGTTAGCGAGTGTTTGGCCCGAGAACACCACACCCCAGCCAAAGGTGTCGTTTGGTCCATTGCGCTCGTAAACAGTAATTTGGTGCGCCGGATCGGAGTGCTTCATGAGGATTGCGAAATACAGTCCCGCAGGCCCGCCGCCAATGATCGATATTTTCATCCTGGGTATAAAACCAACTCTCTCTGTGAAGCCTCTGTGTCTCAGTGCCTCTGTGTCGTCTTTTCGTTGGGATAATCAAACACAGAGAGGCACAAAGACACAGAGGCTTCACAGAGAGCAAATCTACTCGCGTAGTAGCTGACTCGCGATCACAAGTCTTTGGATTTCCGACGTACCTTCATAAATCCGCAGGGCGCGGATATCCCGGTAGAGACGCTCGACAACGCTTCCGCGGACCAATCCAGCGCCGCCATGGATCTGGACTGCGCTGTCGATGATCCTGCCGGCGGCTTCCGTCGCGAACAGTTTGGCTTCGCTTGCTTCGCGGGTCACCCGAGACGTGCTCGTATCTTTCAAGTAGGCAGCACGGTAAACCAGCAAGCGAGCAGCATCGAGTTCGGTAGCCATGTCGGCAAGTTTTTCCTGAATCAACTGGTGCTCGGCAAGTAAACGACCGAATTGCCGCCGCGAAGTCGAAAACTGTAATGCCTCGTTCAGGGCGCGTCCCGCCATGCCACAGGCCGCTGCTCCAACGCTGGAACGGAAGACGTCAAGTGTTTCCATTGCGAGACGAAAACCCTCGCCTTCTTTCCCTACCATGTCTTCGGCTGGGACGCGGCATCCTTCAAATTTGATTTCACCAATCGGATGGGAAGCGATCATCGGGATTCGTTCAACCAGACTGAACCCAGGCATGCGCGCGCCGACCACAAAGGCTGAAAGTTGCGCGCGTCCGGCATCGTTGGTCCCAGTTCGCGCAAACACGGTATAGAAGTCAGCAAGCCCGGCGTTTGAAATGAATCGCTTGGTCCCGTCGATTACATATGTGTCTCCGTCGCGGCGTGCGCTGGTTTTGATCGCAGCAACGTCCGAGCCCGCTTCGGGTTCAGTCAGCGCAAACGCGCCGATTGCTTTGCCTTCAGCCGCACGTGTTAGCCAAAAATCACGGACGTGTTCGGGTGCTGCCTGGCTGATAGCGTAGGTGCTTAAGCCCTGCATCACGAATGCAGCATCAGCGAGAGCCGAAGAGTAGGCGAGCGTTTCTCTTATCAGGCACAGCGAGCGAGCGTCGAGCTTTCTCTCGGGTGTTGCGACAGCAAAACTCAACACGCCAGCGCGGGCGAGTACTGCAATATGGTCGCGTGTGCTTCGGTCTGCGTCGAACTCCTCTGCAACGCGAGTCTCGATCTCTCGTTCAACAAAAGTCTCAAGGCTCTCTGCGAGTTTGCGGTGCTCGGGAGTGAAGAACGGAAGTTGTTCGATGAAGGGATCCATGAC
>JBKPAC010000114.1:0-13675 GCA_046726175.1 Acidobacteriota bacterium | reverse complement strand
CGCGCTCCCAGTGCACTGCTATCTCCTGGCGGCCGGGGTTAGCTTAAGTTTCAAGCGCTCGGTGCCTCGAAGGACCTCAATTTCGTATTCTTCTCCCGCCTTCATTTCACCCAGAGCATAAGTGTAGTCATAAACATTCTTAATCTCGCGCCCGGCGAGCTTAACTATCCGATCGCCAGCCTTGAGACCGGCCTTTGCAGCGGGCGAGTCGTCGCGAACACCATCGAGCAAGAGCCCGTCGTTGCTATCTGCATAGTTCGGGATCGTTCCAAGGTAAACACGGAAACCAGTCGACCGACCGGTCGACTCGGTTTTAGCAACTGTGTACGTCGGCCGTTTGGAGCCATCGACACTGTTGACTATCCGCATAACCAGCGACACTATTCTTGCCTCGTCTGCGTAGTTGATCTTGTCGGCTGTATCTGAAGGTTTGTGATAGTCCTCGTGTGTTCCACTCCAGAAAAACAGCACAGGAATCTGCTTCGCGTAGAACGAAGAATGATCGCTTGGGCCAAACCCATCTTCGGTCAGCGTTAATTGAAATTGTTTTCCTGTATCGGCACTGACGATCGTTCGTCCGTTTGACCCTACTACGAGCGGGTACTTGCTTGCTGAGGCACTGGATTCCGTCGCTGTTGCCGTAACGGTCATCGCCCCTGCCACATTAGCGCTGTCGATGATCGCTCTCCACTCCTGGGCGGTCCCTACGCCGCCGATAATGAGGTTCTTATTCTTTACGCGGCCGACCATGTCGAGATTGATCATTGCCACGGTATTCGCAAGTGGCACCACTGGATGATTGACATAGAAGTTCGATCCGAGTAGTCCTTCTTCCTCGCCGCTGAACGCAATAAAGACGATAGATCGCTTTGGCTTAGGTTTCTGATTAGTAAGTAGTCGCGCGAGCTCAAGAACGGCGGCTACGCCGGAAGCATTGTCATCTGCGCCATGGTGGATCTCGCCTTCTCGTGGAGCGAGGCTACCTGCACCACCGCGACCGAGGTGATCGTAGTGAGCGCCAACAACAATGAATTCATTCCGAAGACTTTGGTCCGAACCGTCGAGAATCCCGATTACATTGTTTGCGGGAACTTCTTTCTTGACCACTTCGATTGAGAGAGAAACCTGACTCGGTGAAGAGATCTTCTGCAGGTCTTTGGCCTTAGCAGCTTGCTCAAGATCTGATAAGGCTGAACCAGCAAATAATCTCTCTGCGGCCTGCCTTGAGATGACCGCGACGGGGAGTCCGGAATCGCCGGCACTGTTGTCGTGCTTGAGACGTGAGAGTCGATCCTCTTTGAAGTTATTCTCCCTGGCAATCAGTAAAAGGGCTTTCGCTCCTGCCGAGCGAGCTGCGATCGCTTTCCAGCGCGGATCTTCATAGCGCGCGAATTGTCCGTGCGGGTTGTCGCCGTCAGGCGTACCCTGGAAAGCAACTGCCACCTTCCCGGTTGCGTTCGCCTGTTGGTAATCGTTGTAGTTTAGTTCCGCAGCAGTGATGCCGTAGCCGACCAAAACTACCGGCGCACCGTCAACGAGCCCATTTGCCGAAAGACCGAGCGGCATCCAGTCTTCGCTAACACGCAGACCGCCTGCGTTAGAGAGTGATAGCGACGTCTTATTCCCAAGCTCAACCGCGGCCACATACGGAAACGGCTGCTCATATCGTGCCAGCTTTGCACGCGATGCAGTTTGCGCAGGCGCTCGGAGTCCCAGACGAGCGAACTCCCCTGCGATGTAAGTGGCTGCGCTGTTGGCACCCTCGGTTCCAGTTCGACGTCCTTCCAAAGCATCTGACGCAAGATAGGAAACATGCTTTTGCAGTAGCTCGACGCTCGCAGTGTTCTGCGTTTGTACCGTCTGTTGCGCGACGATAGCGGCAGAAATCGTCACTACAAGAAGAGCAAAAACGGGTCCGCGAAGGAAAGGTTTGACTCTCATCTTAGTTGTCCATTTGATTCAGTGCCTCTGTGCAATCTCTGTGTCTCCGTGTCTCTGTGAGTGATGTTTGTCGAGTGAGATCAAACACAGAGACACTGAGACAGAGGTTGCACAGAGATTTATTCAATCCAGTCTGCAATGAACACGTTTGTCTCTCCCTGCGCTTTCGCATTTCGGTTCGAGGCGAAAACAAGTCTCTTGCCATCGGGAGAAAACATTGGAAAGCCATCGAACGTCTGGTTGAAAGTGATCTGTTCGAGTTCCGTGCCGTCGACGTTTACTTTGTAGAGATCGAAATTGCGCCCCCGCGGGTCCGCCATATTCGACGCAAAAATTATCCGCTTACCATCCGGAAAGAAGTAAGGAGCAAAGTTCGCTTTGCCGTTGCTTGTGACCTGTCGCTTGTTTGAGCCATCAGCATTCATCACCCAGATCTCGAGCGCCGTAGGTCTAATTAGATTGTCTTTCAGCAAGCTCGAGTATTCCGTTTTCTCTTTTTCGGTCTTTGGATGGTTTGCCCTGTAAACAATCTGTTTACCGTCGTATGACCAGAATGGTCCGCCGTCGTAACCTAACTCATTCGTTAGCCTCCGCACATTCTTACCATCAGCGTCCATCGTATAGATATCGAGGTCTCCGTCACGCATAGAGGTGAACACCAGTTTGCCTTCTCGCGAGATAGTCGTCTCGGCGTCGTAACCCGGCGTTGCAGTCAGTCGTTTTAGATCTGAGCCGTCGGGGCGTGAAGTAAAGATATCGAAGGAAGGATAGACAGCCCAGACATACCCTTTGGAAAAATCTGGGCGCGCTGGACAATCCTTGCTGCCAAGATGTGTTGACGAGTAGAGCACGCGCCGGCCGTTGGGAAGAAAGTAGGCGCAGGTCGTCCGACCTTCACCATTGGAGATCATCTTCACGTTCGAGCCGTCAATGTTCATCGTGTAGATCTGGTCACACCCATGTCCGTCCCTGGTTGATTGAAAGATGAGTTGGCGTCCATCGGGTGAGAAATACGCTTCAGCATTTTCGCCGCCAAAAGTCAGCTGCTTGATATTGGCGAGATGTTTTTCGTTTGCGAGTCGCAGTGCTCCATCCTGGTAACCGGTTAGTCGTGCGAATGCGAACACCCCTGTGATCAGACACAAGGTCAACGTTGCAAGCAGTAGATGATTGATTTTCACGATTGTTTATGTGGAACCACTGAGCACTGACTTCAATGACACGCAGTAGGCTAACAACTTGTGCCTTATGCTCGCGCGACCGTTGGAACCACAACGGTTTCGGTTCTGGAAATTGCGGCGGCGCGGCGCCAACGAACGATCAGGACAATCAAGCTAGAGATGCCGATCACTATGCTGATCAATTGCGACGTCGACAGCCCGGTTAACGTGGTCAATCCCAAGATGTCACCACGCGGATCGTCTCGTACAAACTCAATCGCAAAGCGAATTACGGAGTAGAGCAGGGCATACACCAGAATCACCTGGCCGCTAAATCGGCGTCTCCGGTGTAACCACAAAAGGAAGAAGAAAACGATTAGCATTGAAAAGGATTCGTATAACTGCGTCGGATGCAGGTAGGTATCGATCGGGACACCGGTGATCTCATGCCCCAGTTGACTAAATTTCACTCCCCACGGCAGCGTTGTCGGTTCTCCCCAGCAGCATCCCGCGGCAAAGCAACCCTGTCGTCCAAAGAAATTGCCGAGCGCAATACCGGGTGCACAGGCATCAGCAGTCTTCCACCATGGCAATTGGAAGCGACGCATGAGAAAGAACCCAGCCACGACCGCACCAATAAGACCGCCGTAGAAGACCCCGCCCGACCTGAGAAAGTCGAGAGAAAGTAGCTGCATTGGATCCTGACGATATTCCGGTTCTGTAAAAAGCATTAAGACTTTCGAACCGACCAGTGATGCGAGCAGCATCCAGAGACAGAGATCGTAGATACGCTCGCGTGGCAGACCGTCCTTTGCGCCGAGCCTTACCGAAAGAAGGATAGCGCTGAGAAATGCGAGCGCGAGAAAGACTCCGTATGTGTTTATGGGAAAACTGCCGATATGAAAGAGTTCAGGATACATAAGACATCCGTCAGTAGTCCGTAGTGCTTATCATCGGAAGCGGCTACCAACTAACTACTGACTACTGACCACTGACTTCATTGACCTTCTTCTTACTAAAAACCAAATCAAAAGCTAATAACAAAGCTCCTATACAAATACTCGCGTCTGCCACGTTGAAGGTTGGCCAGTGGTACTGCCCAACATGGACGACGATAAAATCGACAACATAACCCAGCCGAACGCGATCCGTCAGGTTGCCGCAGATGCCTGCCAACAGCAACGCACAGGCGCCGAGGATCCGGTCGTCGTTTCGCGGTGTGCGGAAAAAGTAGTAGAGCACTGCGATTGCTGCCGCCACCGCCAGTACAACAAAGAACCACCGCCCAAAAGCGCCGCCCTCCTGAAGTTGACCGAACGCAATGCCGCTGTTCTCGGTATAGACGAAATCCAGGAAACCCTGGATTATCGTTTTCTCTTGTCCAAAGCGGAGCCGGCGTACTACCCAGGCCTTGCTGGTTTGGTCAAGAAGGTAGATGCCCACGGCTCCGATTAGGTAGCCCATGCGCCACCCCAGCCGGTAGGCTGTGCTTGATCGTGGTTTGATCTGGTTGATGCTGAGATCCATGACCGAACAGAATCGACCTATTCCTGACTGTCTATTTCTTCAAGTGCGGCGACGCAGCGCTCACAAACCGTTGGGTAGCGCGACGACTCTCCTACATGCGTCGAATAATTCCAGCAACGCTCGCACTTCTCGCCCGCGGCCGGTAACACCTTTACTTCGATGCCGGACACATCGCCCTCAGCAAGTGAGAGTTCCACTTGCGAGACGATGAAGATATAGCGCAGGTAATCGCGATGGCGATTAAGCACTTGAAAGTCGTCGCCTCCCGCAGTGATCTCCACGCGGGCTTCAAGCGAACTGCCGATCTGTTTTGCCACTCGCGCGTCCTCAAGCGCGCGCAGCACCTCGTCTCTTATTTTGAAGAGCTTTTCCCATTCGGCCAGCAATCCACTATTCGTCGAACGTGTCGTTTCCGGAAATGTTTCGGTATGAACCGAGGCA
This sequence comes from Acidobacteriota bacterium, assembly GCA_046726175.1. Lineage (GTDB taxonomy): Bacteria > Acidobacteriota > Blastocatellia > Pyrinomonadales > Pyrinomonadaceae > PSRF01. The sequence continues at coordinate 8,606 of JBKPAC010000114.1, read as the reverse complement.
GACCGATCGCCAGGCATGTTTTCCCAGATCTCGTCTGCCGTGAATACGAGAATTGGCGCAAGCATCCGAGCAAGAGCGTCGGCAATCCGGTAAAGCGTAGTCTGAGCCGCACGCCGGGCTACGTTGCGCGGGGCGAATGTGTAAAGCCGATCCTTGATGATGTCAAAGTAGCGGGCCGACAACGTCACGGTGCTGAAGTTGTATAGCGTGTGGTAAACATTATGAAACTCATACGCTTCGTATGACTTCGCAACCGATGCGATAACGCGATCGAGTTCAGCCAGCACCCACCGATCAATCTCCAGCAGTTCATCGTCGGCGACTGAGTCACATGACGGATCAAAACCAAACAGGTTCCCGAGAGCGAATCGAGCCGTGTTGCGCAACTTCCGGTAGCCATCAGTGACTCGCTGCAGGATCTCGTCCGAGCAGCGCATGTCCTCGAAGTAGTCTGACGACGCACACCAGAGGCGAAGGATTTCGGCTCCGGAAGTCTTAATGACTTCATCCGGCGCGACGGCATTGCCCGATGATTTGTGCATCGCGCGACCTTGAGCGTCCAAGGTCCATCCATGAGTCAGCACAATCTTGTACGGTGCGCGATCGTGTGCCGCTAATCCAACCATAAGAGACGAGTTGAACCAGCCACGAAATTGATCGCCGCCTTCGATATAAACGTCAGCGGGCCAGCGTAGATCGGGGTGATTCTCGAGAACGGCTATGGACGAAACGCCACTGTCGAACCAAACGTCAAGAATGTCGGTTTCTTTCACCCATTCAGTTCCACCACACTTCTTGCACGTGTAGCCTTCGGGCAGGAGATCGCAAGCCTCAGTCGTGTACCACGCATCAGATGACTCCCGCTCAAAGATATCTGCGACACGATTTATGATCGCCGGGTCTGCGACGGCTTCGTTGCACGCCTTGCAATACAAGACTGGAATGGACACGCCCCAAACACGTTGTCGCGAAACACACCAATCCGGCCGGCCCTTGAACATGTTGCGCATGCGGTCACGTCCCCACGCCGGTATCCAACGCACATGCTCGTCTACTTCACGCAATGCTGCCTCGCGCAAAGGTATTATCGAGGCCGAGCTATCGGAGAAGTTGTCAGTAAAGTTCGAGCTAACGCGCCCGTCGTCGTCTTTCTCAACGACAGGGCCGCCCGCCTGGTCCATCGAAATGAACCATTGAGGCGTGGCACGAAAGATCACGGGATTCTTACAACGCCAGCAATGCGGGTAACGATGCTCGTATCGTTCGGTGAAGAGCAATACGCCGCGTTCGCGCATGAACTCAACGATCTTTGGGTTCGCTTCGAAAACATTCTGACCGGTAAAGTGTTCGACTTCTGGAGTGAATCGCCCAGCGTTGTCGACGGGACAGTAGATCTCCAACCCGTATCGTTTACCGATCACGAAGTCGTCATGACCATGACCCGGAGCGGTGTGGACTGCTCCTGTTCCTGCTTTGCTTGAAGGAAGTTTCTCAGCCGCCTCGCTCACATCGAGCTCAGTTTCCGCGTCCGCTTCGCCTCCTAACGTGACGTGTTCGCCCACCATCAACAGAGACGGACGATCGAGCCAGGGGTGTCTTGCCTCGAGCCGATCAAGTTTCGACCCCGGAAAACGCGCCAGTACTTCAGCCGCGGATTGCGCTCCGTCGCTCGTTGGTTGGGCCAATTCACACTTCGCGATTACGGCGTCGAGCAGCTCGCTCGCGACGATGTAAACTTCGTCGCCATGTGCAAAAGCTGAGTATTCAAAGTCAGGATGCACGGCGATGCCGAGATTCGCTGGAAGTGTCCACGGAGTCGTGGTCCAAATCAGAATAAAAACTTTTCGTCCTGCGAGTGCCGGATCAATCAGGGCAGGATCGCTCGCCAGCGGAAACTTCACATAGACTGAAGGACTGACGTGCTGGTGATATTCGACTTCAGCTTCAGCTAGAGCAGTCTGATCGTGAATGCACCAGTAAACAGGTCTCGCGCCTTTGTACACGTAACCCCGTTCCACGAAACGACCGAACATACGAGCTGTTTCAGCTTCGTAGTGATTCGACATTGTGAGATACGGGTTTTCCCATTCCCCCAGAATGCCCAGCCGCTGAAAGTCTCGCGTTTGCCGTTTCAAAGCTTCAGAGGCATGTTCACGACATACTCGCCTGATGGCGACCGGCGACATGTCTTTCTTTTTGGCGCCCAGTTTGCGATCGACATAGAGTTCAATCGGCAAACCGTGACAGTCGTAGCCCGGCACATACGGCGCGTCGAATCCCATCATTGACCGCGACTTCACAATGAAGTCCTTCAGGATCTTGTTCATCGCGGTGCCGAGATGGATATCGGCGTTCGCATAAGGCGGTCCATCATGAAGAATGAACTTCTCAGCTCCCCGACGCGCCTCGCTGATTTTTTCGTAAAGGCGCATCTCAGCCCACTTCTTTAGGCGCGCGGGTTCGTTTTGCGCTAGGTTGCCCTTCTGCGCAAACCCTGTCTTCGGCAGATTGATCGTCTTCTTCAGGTCGAGGGTAGTATCTGTGGACATAATCGTTTGTTTTCTAAATCAGCAATACTAAATCAGTAACTCGGCAATTAAAAACCCGAACCCGCTTCCCTAGGATGCGATGGTTCGGGCCTTTTTCAAGCACTGTGGCCGTTTGCTTCAGCCGATGAACATCTCATCCTCTCCGTAGGTCTGATTAATGGGCTTCGGCGTCGGGGCAACAAGAACTTCCAGCCCTCGGCGGAAGCCCGCCATAATAGCGCCCAGTTCACGAGCGGGCTCTATCACATGGTTCTGAATGAAATCGGTGGTCTCTGCGACCTGTTCGTGAGTTCGATCAATTGTGCGGCTAACCAGGTCGACCTTCTCCCGCGCTTCGAAAGCAGCCGTATCAACAACTTCCTTCAGCTCGACCACTTCGCTTTTGATAATCGCGAGTGAGTCGGAAAAATGCATTGTTGCAGTCGAGATGTGGCCGGCTACTGCGTTGAACTGTTCCGCGATTTGCCGGCCTTGAACAGCAATCTGCTTTCCCTGATCGCTCAGTAAAGTCATACGTTCAACCAGCGGCTCAAGCTTCTCTTCGAGACGATTCACTGACTTCACTGCGCGGTTGACGAACACCGCGATTGAGATCATGGCGATGGCGATCACCACGAATGAAAGAGTGATGACCACCATTACCCAGAACATGGGGTCCTGCGGATTCATTTGTAGGGCGAACTGGATCATCAGGCTGCTTTCGATCCAATTGCCGACTGCCGGAGTAAGCGCAGCAATCGGCAATCGCAAATCGACATTAGATTAGTTCGTGCTCTCTCCGTAGTTAGGTGATGCTTCCAGGCGACCGGACATTTCGGTTTTCCGTTTCTCGTCCTGGTACGCCTTCTTGCCGGCGTCAATTGCCGCGGCGACGGTTGCCGTTTTTCGGGAAGCTGTTTCACGCGCAGTACTGGCGACGTCGCTCACCTTTTCTGCTGCCTGTGAATAGAGTTCCGAAGCACGCTCGCGAGTCGACTCGTAGTACTCACCCGCGCGATCGCTGAGCTGCTGGGCTGCCTCGCGTGAGCGATCAATGCCCTTTCGCGTCGCGTCGGCGATATCACCACGCAACTCCTGTCCCGACTTCGGAGCAAACAGCAGCGCCAAAACCGCGCCAATGCCGCCGCCGATTAGAAGGTACGTCAGGCGTGTCGAGATGTTGTCATCGTTTCCCATGCGGGTCCCTTTCTTTGAAAGCAAGACCCCTCAGCGGGTTCCTGCAAGTTTGGTTTTTACGAGGAAAATTACGACTTGGACTATAGCAAATACGGACGAACAGGCGCAAGAAAGGGGGTTTTTTAAACGGGTTTACGAAGGTAGAGGGGTTGGCTTGCTAAGGTTGGGGAACCAAGACATTTATCATTGGTCATTCATCATTTCTCCGATGGTCGGGGCCAGATTTTCTTCTGGGGTTTAGGAAAAATGAAAAATGTCCAATGACAAACAATAAATCTCTTAATCCTCACGGTGAGCTTCATCCTGGCTCGAAGGTCCCGCTCCGTTAGTATATTGGTCGAGTTTTCGGTAGAGCGTCTTGCGTCCAATCCCTAGCGCCCGGGCCGCGTGGCTTTTGTCCCCGCCGGTGTAATCCAGTGTTGCTTCGATAGCCTGGCGTTCGATTTCTTCCATCGATGAGGGCACCACCACTTCAAATGAGGACGTACGACCCTCGCTCGCAGCCCTCGCTCTTTCGACTTTTATACGATCGCGCGCCTGCAACGCTGTCTTGCTGATTGCTTCCGGGAGGTCCTCGAGCTCGATTTGCCGTCCCGAGGCGATGATGACAGCGCGCTCAATCGCGTTCTCGAGTTCGCGCACATTACCCGGCCATTCATAAGTCATCAGCGCCTGCAAAGCATTCTTTGAAATTCCGGATGTGAACCGTCCAGTCTTTTGCTTGTAGTGTTCGAGAAAGTAGATGACGAGTGGGTGAATGTCTTCCGGTCGTTCTCGCAACGGAGGCAGCGTAATCGGAAACACTGAAAGTCTGTAAAAGAGATCCTGTCTGAAACGCCCCAGTTCAACTGCTCGTTTAAGATCGACATTCGACGCCGCGATGACGCGTACGTCAGCCTTGATCACATCGTTGGCTCCGACGCGCGTGAACTCTCCATCCTGCAGCACACGCAGTAGACGTACTTGAGCTGACAGACTCATCTCGCCGACTTCATCGAGAAACAGCGTTCCGCCATTCGCTTCTTCAAAGCGACCACGTCGTCGCGCTCGCGCGTCGGTGAAGGCGCCTTTCTCGTGTCCGAACAATTCTGACTCGAGCAGTGTTTCAGGAATTGCGCCGCAGTTGAGTTTCACGTAAGGCTGGTTCTCGCGCCCTGAGTTGTAATGAATCAGATTCGCCAGTAGTTCTTTGCCGGTGCCTGACTCTCCCTGGATCAGCACAGTAGTCTGTGTGTCCGCGACGCTGACGGCCAACTCGATGGCCCGTCGCAGCGCTGCGTTCTGTCCAATGATTCTATCCTCACCATAGCGACCGTGTAGAGCGCTGCGCAAGTGCATCACTTCTGCGGAGAGCTGATCGCGTTCCAGTGCAGTACCGATCTGATTGGCAATTCCTTCGACGAGCGTAACTTCGTGGTCCTGAAAGCCATCACGCGGTTCGCTCCATACAAGGCCAAGCAGTCCAAATGTATGTCCGCCTACTCGCACGGGCGCCACGAGTGCAGCGCGCCCTCCGAGAATTGAATTGAACATCAGGCGCAGAGGGAACGGCAGATCGGTCTCCAACAGACGAAGCGTCTTTCCCTCTGAGAGGACAGCCATCATCGCAGGGAACTCAGACAGGTCGAGTGACTTTCCGTACGAATCGATTAATCCCTGGACTGAATCTGTCGTTGCGTGCGGTGCTCTTTTGAAGGCAGCCAGGCTGAGCCGGCCACCCGAAGGATCAAGCACTCCCAGGGCTGAGTAGTCAGCGCCGACCAGTGCAATGGCTCGTTCCAATACCAGAGATGAAACTTCGCGAAAATCTGATCGGGCATTCAGGGCGTTAGCGATTCCCAGCAAGGCGCGCTTTGTTTCTGTTTCGCGTTCCTTGTCAGTGAAGAGCCTCGTGTACTGGTAACCGACTGCGATCTGCCGCGCGATGGATTGAAGAAACGAGACTTCTTCATCGAGCCACATTCGAAGATTGCGTGTGGTGTGCAAACCGACAAGACCAAGCACATCATCACCAAGCACGACCGGCACAACCAGTAGCGAACGTGTCTTCAGACTCGCTGCGAGCAGTCGCACTTTCCGGTCGAGACCCGGAGCAGATGTGTCGTCGATGCGTATTGCCTTGCGGATGTCTACGTGTTCGGAGATCTGCTTGACGTCTAACGGGATCACGGTATCGAGACTAGAAGGTACATCTTCGGAGGCTCGCCATTCGTGACTGATGCGCAGCTCGCTGGCAGACGTCAATTGGATTACATCGCAGCGATCGACATTCATCATTCGACCGAGCTCGGAAACGATCACGTTGAGAAAGCGATCAAGATTGATAGAGGTGGGCAAAGCCGCCGCCAGACGATCGATGATCGCCTCGCGTGCCTCGTGCATTCTGATCCTGCGTTCTAGCGAAAGAGATTGTTGGGTTTCTGCCATTTGCGGATCACGGAGGCAATGGCGAGATCTAATTCGCCGGGTCAGAGCTGACTGATTCTCTGAACCTCTGTGTTGCGGGATCATAAACGAAGCGCGCGCTAACTTGCAAAGCAAGCGCGCGCGCGCATTTAGGTGTCGTAAGCCGATGGCCCGGAGGCTATTGAACTAAGTTTGCAGCCGTCGTACCAGGCTGTCCAATTAGATGAAAAGCCACCTTAGCTTCTTCAGTTGAAAGCAGCGGATGGAACGTCTTTCCATAACGCGACGTGATAATGCGAACGTAGTTCTGGGTCTCACTAAAAGGTGGGATCCCATCATATTTGTCCACAGAACCTTCACCAGCGTTGTAGCCGGCCAACGCAAGTTCAACATTGCCAGAGAATCTCTTCAGCAGCCACGCCAGGTACTTGGTCCCGGCCTTAACATTCTGTGCTGGATCCTCGGGATCAGTGCAACCGAAACGTTTAGCTGTTGCAGGCATCAACTGCATCAATCCCTGAGCACCAGCATGTGACTTTGCTTTCGTGTCGTATTTTGATTCCTGCCAAATGACGGCATGAACAAACCGTGGATCGAGTGCTGCACCTTTAGCCGCGTCAAAGATCAGTCGATCGATCTTCGCATCACCAGAAGAAGGAACATCAGCGGGTATGGTGAACTCGTCTGTTAACTCTTCTGAAGGTGCGAACACGGGGCTCGATAAAGCACCAGTTAGATTCGAAAAAACGAAGAGGCAAAAAATCGCGAAGGGGGCAAACTTGCCTGAGCGCAAGCGGGAAATGCAAGGGGCCAGTCTCATTCCGTGTTCTCCATGTGAGCGATGACCCAGGGTCATCGGGGACTTCGTTTATGACTTCGGGCTACGCATGGAACCGATTTACAAAGAACTTGTAATCGAAACCGAGCTTATGATGGAGAAAGTGCTGCGTTCGTTGCTTTTTCGAGACGAAGCTGTGACTGTAAATGATTGTAGATGCTGTACTTAACCCAAACATGCCTAACGTTAAGTATTTCAACACTTCTGTGAAATGTCGTTCATAATGACAGACTCGCCAGTACTTTTTCGGAGAACGGAGACTAAAAAATATTGTGCCAATGTGAAAGTTCGGTTTCAGGTCAATGGTGATAGGCCTTTCGGTTGTAACGACTTCTACAGGCTCGTATAATCCAGTTCAGTTCGTATTGAGCGACGTGAAGTTTGGAGATTAGGTGTCTGGATGCCGATTTACGAATATCAATGTCACAAATGCAAAACACAAACGGAGGTCTTTCAAAAGGTAAGTGACAAGCCGCTTATAAAGTGTGAGAAGTGCGGCGGTCGTCTCGAAAAGTTGATCTCAGCTCCAGCGATTCAATTCAAAGGCTCAGGGTGGTATGTTACGGATTACGCTGGAAGGTCTAAGAAATCATCTGACAAGAGCGAAAGCGACGGCGGAAAAGACGAGAAAAAAACGGACGAAAAAAAAGCTGACAACAAAACCAAGGACAGCTCCCCAGCAACAAAGTCTTCCTCGAAAGCTTCATCTTCAAAAGTCCCCAGCAATGATTGAAGCTTTATCATCAACAGATGCTCGACTCACGTTTCGAACGCGCGGCTAAGGTGGCCTTAGACAGTCGACGTTTGTCTTACATTCTTTTCGTACTACTTGTCTGTGCCCTTGCGACTGATGGGATTTTGGGTCAGGCCGGGCGCCGGCCCATTGCTTCGAATACGGGCGGGGTGCTTGTAAGTGTGGTCGCAAAACGCGACGACGATTCCACTTCCCAGATTACAGCGAAACAGATTTCGGTCTACGACAACGGCATCGAACAGACCATCAAAACCTTCACACCTGATCCATCGCCTGCGAAGCTGGTCCTGCTAGTCGACAACTCTTTATCAATCCGTGCCGACGTGGATAAGCTCGAGCAAAGCACCCGCGAGTTTGCCTACGAAATCTTCGATGGCGATAAGTTGCTGATTGTCGGGTACGACGAACAGGCAGAAATCGTAGCCGACTGGACCGACGATGCAAAGGCAATTGAAACGTCGCTCAAGTCTTTCCGCAAAAAAGGCCAGCCGCATCTGTTCGACGCGTTGAGTGCGGTAATTGATCAGGCGTTGCGGCCGCTATCCGGTCAAAAACGAGCGATAGTCGTGATTAGCGACGGCCTGGATCGCGGTAGTAAGACGACGTTCGAACAGGTACTCGCGGAGCTGCAGTCCCTGGACATTATGGTTTATGCAGTGCAGGCAGTTGATCGGACACGTGGTGCGATACGACGAGACGTTCCCAAGCCGAAGGTTGTGATCGATAAGCTGGTTGAGGCCACGGGTGGAGCAGTCTTCAGCATCGATAAGCCGAGCGAAGCCGCTAAAAGCATTTGTGACGAATTGCGGAAGAGTCGCTACGTTCTTTCCTACGTTCCTTCGAGTGCGCCTTTCGGGCAGGCTCGCAGTTTACTAGTCGCAGC
>JBKPAC010000113.1:0-31125 GCA_046726175.1 Acidobacteriota bacterium | reverse complement strand
GGTCAGATTCGGATGAAAACCTGAAGCCACTTCAATCAGCGCGGTCAGTCGACCATTGATGGAAATCCGGCCCTTTGTTGGCGCCGTGATATGGTAAAGAAGTTTCAGAATCGTACTTTTTCCTGCTCCATTTTGCCCGATGATGCCGAGCGCTTCGCCTCGCTCAACTTCGAAGCTCACATCACGCAACGCCCAGAAGTCGTTCCGGTTTCTTCGCAGTCGGCGGGTGACACGCTGGAGTGCATTTGTGGATGCCTCCGACTCTGACTCCTGATAAATGCGATATTTCTTTGAGACGCGATCGAATTTCAGGTCAATCATATCGATCTAAACGAAGTCGGCCATCGTCGCCTCAACCAGTTTGAAGTAGAGATACGAAGCCACGAGCATGACGACCGAGATAGCAGCGGAGATGAGCAAGGAACTAGTTTCGGGTGCGGCGCCTCTGAGGATCACCTGACGAAAACTTTCAATTACTCCGACCATGGGATTCAAGACGTAGAACGGTCGCCAGCGCTCTGGCACCGCGCTAAGCGGATAGATGACCGGGGTCGCGAACAACCAAACCTGCAAGAGTAGCGGCACCGCCACGCCGATGTCGCGAAAACGAACCTGCGTTGCTGAGAAAAAGAAAGACATTGCCAAAGCGAAACAAGTCAGGATTAGCATGATTGGCACCGCGTAAAGAGCATTAAGGCTCAGCGGCACGTGATAGTAGATCATCAGACCCGCCAGCAGTATGGACGCCACCCCGAAGTCGAACAGTGCGCCGACGACGTAAGTGATCGGCAAAATCTCGCGCGGGAAATAGACCTTTGTTACAAACTCGGCGTGGCTTACCAGGCTGTTGGTTGCGTTCGAAACGCCGCTGGAGAAGTAGTTCCAAGGCAGCAGCGCGGCATAAGCAAAGATTGCATAGGGAGCACCTTCGCTCGGCATCTTAGCGATAAGCGAAAAGATGAGAGTGAAGATCAGCATCATCGAAAGCGGCTGCAGAATCGCCCAAAAGACGCCGAGCACCGATTGCTTGTATCTGACCTTGATGCGGTGGACGCTCAATGTCCAGATCAGGTCTTTGTATTGCGCCAGACTGGCCAGATTATTCAGGAGACTGATTCCCGAAAGAGAGGGCGGGCGGATCTCGGACATTGGTCGAGCACGGTCTCGACCCGCTGCCCGTTGGCGATTGAGCGCAGGGATATCCAAAACTCTACCTTAACCTCTTTGGTCCAACGTCAGAGGCTCCTGCTTTAGATCGAACTCATCCGAGGCTGGCTCTGGTGTCGGGAGGAGGCGCTTTTTCATTTCCGCCGCCAATACCTGGACTTGAGGTTCTTTCAGCACATCAGTGTGACCACCAGGTATGAAATGAAGATCTACGCCTCCTCTTGCGAGTTTACCCCACCCAAGTTGCTCGTCGCGGATCCGGTGACGCGGCTGCTGCTGAACGCGAAAAACCGAAATGCGACCTTCATAGGTCCGCGGAACAAACGTTGGTCCCGGGAAGTAGAGTTCGCGGACTTTGCGTTTGGCGATCACGGAGGGTGAGGGTGCCGTCTCCCCAAAGTTCGTCAGCGCGGCTTGAGCCTTTTGCTTTATGAAGCTTAGTTGTTGTTTAAGACCAAGGCTCTTCAGCCAAACGAGGCGACCCATGTAGTGTTCGATATGGAAAAAGATACTGTAGGTATTCTCCACCACCCATGTATCGAGGATGCCCAGAAAGGCGACTTGCTGGCCTTCCTGCTCCAAGCGCCGCGCCATCTCATAAGCGATGTGCGCACCCCGGCAGAGTCCAACAAACTGGTAAGGCCCAGTAGGGCGCACAGCGCGAAGCGCTTCCAAATACATCGTGGCGATCGAATCCACAGCCTCCTGACTATATTCCTCACCCTCAAGATCCTCAGGATACTGTGCTTGTAGTCCGTATACGGACTGATTCGGACCCAGATGACGAGCCAAAGTACGATACCCAAGAGCGTTTACGTTTGGCATCGAGACACAGAAGAGCGGCACATTTTCACCACCGGTCTGTATCTCGACCAATGTGGGCCAGGATAGGGAGCTAACATCCTGACGCAAAAGACCGGCGAGATACTCGATATTAGCGCCCTGGAAAAAACTGACCAGGGGAAGACGCTGGCCGGTCTCCTTCTCGATCTCAGAGACCAGCCGAACAGCAAGCAGCGAGTGGCCTCCCAGATCGAAGAAGTTGTCCCGAATACCAACCGATTGCACTCCCAGAAGTTTCTCCCAAATTTTTGATAGTCGCCTTTCAAGGTGATCGCGCGGAGCTATATGGGCTTCCTTCAGCTCTGGCCTGCTGCCATCCGGCAAAGGCAGCGCACTCCGATCAATCTTGCCACCTGGAGTGAGTGGAAGTTTCTCAAGAAACACAAAGTGGGCCGGCACCATGTAATCTGGGAGTTTCCTTTTCAAGAAAGTCTTGAGTTCGGCCGCCCGGGTGTCGTCCTGTAAGGCAGAGTCGTTCAAGTTCACGTACGCAACCAGAATCTTGTTTCCTTCTGCCGAGTCCCTCATCATCACCAGGGCGTCTTGCACTGCGGCGTGTTCCCTGATTGCGGTTTCGATCTCGCCAAGTTCGATCCGGTAGCCGCGCAGTTTCACTTGATGGTCGATACGACGCAGAAACTCAAGGTTCCCATCTGGAAGCCACCGCACCAAATCACCGGTCCTGTAAAGGTAGGCTCCTGCACTGGTGCTAAAAGGGTTGGGAATGAATCTCTGGGTTGTCAACTCAGGGCGGTTGAAGTAGCCGTGCGCCAGACCGTCGCCGCCGATGTAGAGTTCGCCTGGTACGCCGATTGGCACCAATTGTAGATGCGCGTCCAGGACATAAGTCTCGGTATTAGAAATCGCGCGCCCAATAGGGACGGTAGTCGCTTCTTCGGGTAAGTCATGGACCAGGTACCAGGTCGAGAACGTCGTGCTTTCCGTTGGCCCATAAACATGAATCAGACGCTCGGGTGGACCATTCGTTAGTACCTCTTTGACCCACCTGGCATCGACCGCCTCACCTCCGAATAGAAGGTGTCGCACCGAATTGAAAATCCCGGGCACCTCGCTGGCGAGCTGATTAAACAACGCTGTCGTTAAGAAAATCGCGCTGATTTCCTGCCGACGAATCTTCACGGCGAAGTCTTTTGGTGAGAGGGCCAGTTCCTTCGGGATCCCGACGAGGCGGGCACCGTGAAGCAGAGCTCCCCAAAGCTCGAAGGTCGCGGCATCGAAGGATGAGTTTGAAGCTTGCGCAACTCTATCGGAAGGTTGCAAATCCACGTAGTTGGTATTCAAGACCAGCCGGGTTACAGCGCGATGCGGAACCGCCACCCCTTTCGGCCTACCTGTGGATCCAGAGGTATAAATCACATACGCGAGGTTCTCGGCCGTCACTCCACTGACCGGATTGTCCGGACTCTGCGCGGAAATCTCCTTCCAGCTTGTATCGAGACAGACGACCTCAGCCTCAGATTCAGGTAGTTCGTTTCGCAGCTGCTCCTGTGTCAACAGCACAGGTGCCTGCGCATCGTCGAGCATGAAAGCCAAGCGCTCCTTTGGATACGTTGGGTCCAGCGGAACATATGCTCCTCCGGCCTTGAGGATACCGAGGATCCCAACGACCATCGCAGTCGAGCGTTCCATGCAGATTCCCACCAGCACTTCGGGTCCTACTCCACGCTTCCTTAAGTAATGCGCTAACTGGTTGGCCCGGGCGTTGAGTTGATCGTACGTTAACTGCTCATCTTCAAAGACCACTGCAACCGCGTCCGGACTCCGCTTTACCTGAGCTTCAAACAGTTCGTGCACACTTAAATTCCGTGGATAGTCCGTCGCCGTATCATTCCACTCAGTTATCAACTGAGTCTGTTCTTCTTCCCTCAGCAGGGGCAGCCGTGAAATCGGCTGCTCAGGATCAGCTACGATTCCCTCCAGTAGCGTTTCAAAATGCCCGAGCATGCGCGCGATTGTGGGTTCTTCAAAAATATCTGTGTTGTATTCAAGCCAGCAATTCAGCCCGCCAGGTGTTTCGCTAATGAATAGCGTTAGATTGAACTTCGCAGTTACTGTCTCCACTGGTACACGCGTAATCGTCAACCCCCGACCACTGCGCGCTTCGCGTGGTAGGTTCTGCATTCCGAACACCACCTGAAAGATCGGCGAACGGCCAATATTGCGTTCAGGATTTAACTTCTCTACCAGTTTTTCGAAAGGCAAATCCTGATGCGCATACGCTCCCAGAGCAACCTCTTTTACCCGTCTCAACAGCTCCCTGAATGAAGGATTGCCAGAGAGGTTTGTTCGCAATGCTAGTGTATTGACGAAGAAGCCTATGAGGCCTTCGATCTCAACTCGATTCCGACCGGCGATCGGAGAGCCGACCACAATGTCCTGCTGTCCGGTATAACGAAACAACAAGGTTTGGAAGGCGGCCAGCATAGTCATGAAAAGCGTTACGCCTTCGCGCTGGCTAAACTGGATGAGTAAATCACTCAACCTCCGACTGAGTTTTAACGAAAGGCTCGCACCCTGGAATGATGGATATGTCGGATGAGGGTGATCAGAGGGAAGTTCAAGCTCTGGAGGTGCTCCCGCTAAATTATTCAGCCAATAATCAAGTTGCTGCTCCAGCACTTCGCCCCGTAGCCATTCTCGCTGCCACTCTACGAAGTCGGCATATTGAACCGGCAATTCTGGCAAGTCGATCGGTTGGTTTGTTGTGATCGCTTCGTAGATGAGTGAGAGTTCTCTGGTGAGAATGCCCATGGACCATCCATCGCTGACGATGTGATGCATTGTCAGGAAGAGCCAGTGTTCATTGTCGTCGCGGCGAATCAATGCGGCCCGCAGAGGGTAGTCGCGGTTGAGGTCAAACGGACGCCGCGCCTCGGCAGCGGCGAGACGTCGTACCTCGGACTCACGGTCTGCTGGAGGGAGGTCTTTGAGATCTGTGTAAGGCAGTTCGATCTCGTAAACGCTGGAGACAATCTGAACTGGTTCCCCATCTATTGCCTTGAAAGTTGTACGTAACGATTCGTGCCGCGCGATGATGGCGTTGATAGTTTGTTCAAGAGCGTAGGCGTCAAGCTCGCCCTGCAGGCGCAAGGCCAGGGGAACATTGTATGAAGGATTGTCCGGCTCAAGCTGGGACAGAAACCAAAGACGCTGCTGTGCAAACGAGACAGGGAAAGTCTCGGCGCCACCTTTCTCTTCGCGAATTAACTCGGAAAGGAGATCCCGCCGCTCGGATAGCGATAGATCTGCGTTTGCCAAATTCCTGCTCATTGCTTTAGATCAGCCTTGGGCAAAACTTTTGAAACAAGCGAGTCAACCTCTTCGGACGAAAGTTGTTCGATCTTTGCTGAACTACTTCGACGCCTTCTAATTGGTGGGACGGCAGCAGGTGTAGTTTTCTGCTGGAGTTCAACCAGTGCCGTGGCCAAAGTGGCGACAGTGGGCGATTCAAAAATACTCCGCAAGGGCAACTCTAATTTAAAGTGCTTACGAATCCTCGAAATGACCTGGGTCGCAAGCAATGAGTGCCCGCCGATTTCAAAGAAGTTGTGCTTTACGCCCACGCTTTCGCGCCGGAGCACTTCGGCCCAAATATTCGCCAATTCTCTCTCGATGTCAGTTCGCGGCGCTACGAAATCTTCCCCAGTTGCAAGTTGAGCGCGACTCGGCTGTGGCAGCGCGAGGCGATTCACTTTGCCGCTCGAGGTCAACGGCAACGACTCGAGCAACACGAACGCTGCCGGAATCATGTAGTCCGGCAACTTGCGACGCAGATGCGCGCGTAGTTCATTGTCAGTTGGCGCTTCTCCGGTGGAAATGATATAGGCGACGAGTTGTTGATCGCCAAGCTCGCTGTTAGACGCGATGACGACGACCTGATGAACCTGCGGGTGACTCGCCAGGCAGGCTTCAATCTCTCCCATTTCAATACGAAATCCGCGCACCTTCACTTGATGATCCCGGCGTCCGTGATATTCGATGTTTCCGTCAAGCAGATAACGGCCGATGTCCCCAGTTCTGAATAACCTGGCGCCACCATGCCGGCTGAAAGGATGAGCCACGAACTTTTCCGCAGTTAGTTTCGCACTGTTCAGGTAACCGCACGCGAGTCCTTCACCGCCGACGCAGATCTCTCCGAGTACGCCCACGCAAACTGGCTGAAAATTCGAATCGAGAATGTACACGTCTGTGTTGGCGATGGGTTTACCAATAGGAATAGCGCCGAGCCCATCCGTGTCCTGTACTTCGTAGCACAGGACGTCTGCGGCCACTTCAGAAGAACCATAAAGATTGATCAATGTCGTCTGCGGGATCTTTTTGCGAAAGATCGTCGCAAGCTCGACCGGCAGTGTCTCGCCACTACAAACGCAATAACGCAAGTTGCAGAGCTCTTGAGCCAGATCTTCACTCATCTCGAGCATGACGCGAAGCAGGGATGGCACCAGCACCAGGCGTGTAACTTTGTTGGCTGATAGCGCGGAGACGAACAGTTGCGGATCTTTAACCACTTCCTCAGGAATTAACACCAATGGCACGCCCTGAAGCAGCGGTCCAAATATTTCCCAGATCGAATCGCCAAAGCTGAGCGAAGTTTTTTGACAACAAACCTCGCCCTCGGCAAATGGATACTCGCGCCACATCCAGCAAAAACGATTGACGATGGCGCGATGCGAACCCACTACACCCTTTGGTCGGCCCGTAGAGCCCGACGTGTACAACACGTAAGCGGCGTTTGCGGCTGAAGCTGCTTCCGGCGGATTGTCCACAGACTCGCGCGCGATTTCCGGCCAATCGCTATCGAGACAAATAGTTTCCCCACCCCATGTTGCTAACGACTCCCTCAGGCGCTGCTGTGTCAGTAAAATAGGAGCACTGGAATCTGCGAGCATAAAAGAAATGCGCTCGGCGGGATGAGCGGGGTCCATGGAGACGTACGCTCCTCCCGCTTTCAGTATTGCAAGCAAGCCTACAACCATCTCCAGGGAACGTTCGACGCAAACTCCTACGAAAACCTCAGGTCCGACACCGCGCTTTTTCAGGTGATGGGCCAGCTGATTCGCTCTTCGATTTAACTCTCTATACGTCAACTGCGCTTTTTCAAAAATCAACGCCACTTCATCAGGGGTTCTTTCTACCTGCTCTTCAAACAACCTATGGATGCATGCGTCGCTGCGATAATCGGCTTCCGTATCGTTCCACTCTACCAGTAACTGCGCGCGCTCGCGTTTCGTCAAAAGCGGCAACTCCGCTATGCGCTGTTCTGGGTTAACAACGATTGCTTCCAGTAGCGTCTGGAAGTGGGCGGCCATCCGCTCGATCGTTGCTGAGTCGAATAGGTCCGTGTTGTATTCAAACGAAAGTGTTAATCCCTCGGATCGCTCTCCAACGTAGAGAGACAAATCCAGCTTCGAAGTGCTTTTTGGGAAAGCGAAGTCGGTCAAATCCAGGGAGCCGAGCTTCCATGTTGACGTGGGGACATTCTGGAGCGCAAACAATACCTGAACAATTGGCATATGCCCCAAACTGCGTTCAGGCTGCAGTTCTTCGACCAGCTTCTCAAACGGCAAGTCCTGATAGGCGAACGCGTCGAGGGTCCTCTCTCGAACCCTTCCCAGCAATTCCCGAAAACTTTGATTGCCTGAGAGGTCGGTCCTCATTACGAGCGTGTTCACAAAGAGACCAATTAGACCTTCTGTCTCTGTTCTCGTGCGGTTCGCGATAGGCGTACCTACTACGATATCCTCCTGGTTCGAATAGCGATACAGCATAGTCTGGAAGGCCGCCAGCAACGTCATGAACAACGTTACGCCTTCACGCCGGCTCAGCTCATTGAGCGACTCCGTCAGTTCCTTTTGCACCACGCTCGTGTGGTAAGCGCCAGTAAACGTCTGCATTACCGGGCGGGGCTTATCTGTGGAAAGTTCAAGAATCGCGGGAGCGCCTGCAAGCTGCTCTTTCCAAAAGCTGACTTGCTTCTCTAGCGCTTCCCCCTGAAGCCAATCGCGCTGCCAGCGAGCAAAATCTCCGTATTGAATCGGGAGTTCAGGTAGCGGTGAGACTCGCGAGTTGGAAAAGGCATCATAAAGAGTGCTCAGCTCTCGGATTAGAACGCCCATGGACCATCCATCGCTAACGATGTGATGCAGCACTAACAATAGTACGTGATCTTGATCGTCCAACCTAAAAAGGGCGGCTCGTAAAAGATCGTCCTGGGCCAGATTGAATCCCCGACGTGATGCCTCGGAAGCTAATCGCCTGGCCTCGTTCTCTCTCTCTTCTTGTGGCAGTCCACCGAGATCCAACAAACGAATTTCGATTTCACGCGCAGGGGCAATGATCTGCACTGGTTCGCCTTGAATCGAAGCGAAGGTCGTGCGTAATGATTCGTGCCGGTCGACCACGGAATTCAGCGCCAGGCGCAAGGCTTGCAGGTTCAGCTCGCCCTTTAGCCGGACAGCTCGCGAAATATTGTAAGAAGCGCTTCCATTATCGAGCTGGTCCAGAAACCACAGTCGGTGCTGGGCAAATGACAAAGGAACTTGCCTGATGTTCGCCGCATTTTTCCGCAACAACTCCGCAAGCAGAGCCCGTTTCTCAGCGGTCGGTAAATCCAATTTGTTTTCAGCACCGCTCATTCGTTGTTACCTGTTTCAGCTAGTACTTGCAGCAGCAGCGAATCCACGTCCTCGTCCGAAAGCTGATCAATCCGTGTTAGCAGTTCCCCGGCTTCGCCATTCGTGTTTTTGGTTATGGTTATCGCGGCGCCGTTTTTCATCGCAGAGGCGAACTCACCGATGACAGAGGCTAACTCCGCGACGGTAGGCGATTCGAACAAATTGCGCAACGGCAATTCAACATTAAAGGTATTACGCACCCGAGAGATCAACTGAGTGGCCAGCAGCGAGTGGCCTCCAAGCTCAAAAAAGTTGTCCCTGATGCCAACGCGTTCGCGCCTCAGGACTGCCGCCCAAATCTCCGCCAGCTTTTCTTCCATCGGTTCGCGCGGCGCCTCGTAAGGTTGGATGGCCCCTCGATCTTGCAGCTCAAGCGCGGCCAAAGCGCGACGATTGATCTTTCCAGATGGGGTCAGCGGCAACGTTTCCATCATTACAAACGTTGCCGGAATCATGTGATCAGGCAATAGTTTTTTCAGAAAAACGCGCAGCTCATGAGGAAGATCTTCGGAACTATCGCTCGCAGGAACCACGTAAGCGATGAGCTTTCGCTCACCTTTAACATCTTCGCGCGCTACTACTACCACCTTGCGCACTGATGGCTGCGTGGCGAGGACCGCCTCGATCTCACCCAGCTCGACACGAAAGCCTCGAATCTTCAGCTGATTATCCATGCGGCCCAAGAACTCGATGTTGCCATCATCTCGATAACGGGCGAGATCGCCGGTCAGATACAAGCGCGCGCCGGGTTCGCTGCCAAAAGGATCTGGAAAAAACTTCTCTGCCGTTCGCTGCGGGCGGTTGAGATAACCGCGTGCCAAACTCACGCCGCCGATACAGAGTTGGCCCGGGACACCGATCGGCACCGGCTCGAGGTTCTTGTCGAGAATGTAGATGCGTGTATTCCCGATCGGTCGACCAATCGGCGGAAGCTTAGGCCAATCACTAACGGGACGAGGTAGTGAATAAGCAGTCACAACGTGACTCTCAGACGGTCCGTAATGATTATGCAGCGTGCAGTCCTTCAACCGCTCACAAAACTCTGCGATTTGTGGAGTAACCTCCAGCTGCTCGCCGGCGGTGATGATTTCATTCAAATCTGTGGGCAGGGTTGCGCCCTGTTGCACGGCTTCTGCCAGATGTTGCAGAAAAACGAACGGTAGAAAGATCCTCTGCACCTTTTGCTTAACCAGAAAGCGCAATAGCGATAGCGCGTCCCGCCTCATTTCAGCCGAGATCAGAAACAGCGTTCCGCCCGAACACCACGTCGAAAAGATCTCCTGAAAGGAGACATCGAAACTAAGCGACGCAAACTGCAACGTTCGCGCTGCTGCAAAAGGACCGGCATACTCGAGTTGCCACGAAAGCAGATTCGCCAGGGCGCGCTCGGTCATCGCCACACCTTTGGGCTGGCCCGTCGAGCCAGAAGTGTAGATCACGTAAAAAAGGTTCTCGCCGGCGATGTCGTTTTGCGGATTGTCGTCGCTTTCGCACTCGATTTTGTCCCAATCTCTGTCGAGGCAAAGCACTGTTATTTCTGTTTCCGGCAACGCGCCCAATACACGCTCATTCGTCAGCAAGACCGAACACTGTGCATCGTCCAGCATGAACCGCAATCTCTCGCGCGGATATTCAGGATCGAGCGGTACGTAAGCGCCTCCGGCTTTCACAGTTCCGATCACGGCGATCAGCATTTCGATGCTGCGGTCAATGCAGAGGCCGACTTTCACATCGGCGCCCACGCCCAGTCGACGCAGATAATGAGCCAGGTGATTGGCGCGACTGTTTAGCTCGCGATAATTAAGTGTTTGCTCATCAAAGATTACTGCCGCCGCATCTGGTGTGCGTTCAACTTGAGCTTCAAAGCGTTTCTGAATCGACTCTGTCGGTGATGGAACACCGGTGTCATTCCACTCAGTGAGAATCTGATTGCGCTCGGCGTGACTGAGTAGCGGCAGCCGCGAAACCGGGGTTTGGGAGTCCGACGGCAAATTTTCAAGCAGCGTCTGAAGACGGGTTAATAAACTGTGAATCGCTTCGTCGTGATAGCGCGCACGGTCGTAGACAATTTGAAAACTAAGTTTATGACCCGGGCTGACCAACGCAGTCAGCGGATAACCAGTCGTTGAGCCAAAGCCTCGGTCTTCGCTGAATTCGACCTTGTTGGTTGCTGCTTGATGAGTGCTGCCGACCGGCAGATTCTCAAAAACCAGAATGCTCTCGAAAAGCGATACGCCGCGCGGTACCTCGCTCCATCCTTGAATGTCTAGTAGAGAACTGTATTCATATTGCTGCAGCTCGCTCTGTTGTGCTTGCAGCTCTTTAAGCCAGGAAAGTAAAGGCATGCGGGCCGGCACGTGCGCTCTCAGCGGCAGCGTGTTGATGAAAAGGCCCACCATCGATTCGACACCCGCCAACGTTGCCGGCCGGCCTGCGACGGTCACACCGAAAACCACATCATCTTCACCGCTGTAATGACTGAGCAATAAAGCCCATGCCGCCTGCGCGAGCGTATTCAGAGTGAGACGGTGCCGTCGCGCAAAATCCTTCAGTTTTTCTGTAGCCGCCTCCGAGAGTCGAATACGCCGATCAGCATAACTTTTTCCCTCTTTAACCACTCGATCGGACTTTCGCTCAAGGCCAAACGACGTAGGCTCCGTAAAGCCCGCCAACGAGGCTCTCCAGAAATCCTCGGCGGCGCCTTTGTCTTGCTGGTTTAGCCAAGCAACGTAATTGCCATACGGTATCGGGTTATCGAGACTTGGTTGCCGACCCTGGGACAACGCGTCATAGATAGAAAAGAAGTCTTTCAGCAGCAGAGCGCGCGACCAACGATCAAGCAAGAGGTGATGCCTGCTGAGGAGGAACTTGTGCTCCTCGTCAGCGAATCTGAACAGCGCCAGCCGCATTAGTGGAGCATGGCTCAAGAGGAAGCCCTGATTGCGATCGGCCTCGATGAACGACTGAAGCCGGTCTTCACGTTCGTTCGGAGCCAAATCTCGCCAGTCGTATTTCCTCACGGAAAGATCTACTTCTCGGTAAACAGCCTGCACCGGCCTTTCCAGATCCTCCCAGAGAAATGCTGTGCGCAAGATTGAATGTCGCTGTACGACTCTTTCCCAGGCATCCGCGAATGCTCGAACATCCAGATCGCCTTTAACGGTGAATAACGACTGCTCGAAATAAACACTCGAATCTGGCGAATAGAGGGAGTGAAAGAGCATACCCTGCTGCATCGGAGAAAGTGGGTAGAGATCTTCCAGGTTCTGCGACTTGCTTTTTTCTGTTTCGCTCTTGAATGTCATTATCTGTTGTCGCAATCAGTCGAGCCTTGCGACTACGTTCTTCCCAGGTAGGGCTTTAGCTTCTCTGCCAGCTCCGCAATGTTTGGTTCTTCCCGCATCGTCGTATGAGTGCCGGGCACGATATGCAGGTCAAAGCCGCCTTTCGCGATTCTGCGCCAGGCAAGACGGTTGTCCTCAAAACCTCGCTTGGCATCGCGCGCCCAGAACAAAGTGATTTTGCCGGGATAGATTTGTCGCGCCGGTTCATACTGCTCCTCGGCCGCCAGGATCGTCACAACGGTGCGCACTAAATATTCATCTGCGCCGCTATCATTCAGGAGGAGTCTCTGAATATCTGGATCGGTAACGCCAGTTTTTGCGGATCCGCCGTTCTCCTCAGCTTTTTGAGCTATTTGCCTGGTGAATCGCTGCTTCAGAGCCTTTCCGACTCCCTTCGCGTAGAACCTCGGACCATGTTCCATCAGGTGGCCGAGGTGGCAGCGGATCCTCTTTGCAAGAGTGTAAACGGGACAGTCGGTATTTAACATTGCCAGCAAAGCAACTTCCTGGTTCTGAGCCAGTAGCTGTTGGGCCATTTCGTAAATGACAAGTCCGCCGAACGAGGCGCCGAGCAAGAAATAGGGACCTTCGGGCTGAAGAGCGCGCATTTCCCTGATATAAAGCGCCGCCATGTCCTCCACCCGTGTGAGTGGACGCGTCCGACCGTCAAGTCCCTGAGCCTGCAGCGCATAGACGGGTTGGTCGTTGCCCAGATGGCGGGAAAGCGGCCTGTAGATTAAGACGTTTGCGCCGGCGGCATGGATGCAGAAGAGTGGCGGCCGGGAGCCTTCCGGTTGAATGGCGACGAGTGAAGACCATGGTTTGGATGTGTGTGAATCTCGCAGAACATTTGCCAATTGCTCGATCGTAGGGAACTGAAAGAGAGTTGCCAGTGGAAGATGCTTGCCAAAGCTGTTGGCAATCTGCGCGAAGAGCCGCGCTGCGAGCAATGAATTACCACCAAGCTCAAAAAAGTTATCGCGAACTCCGATTGACTTCAATTGAAGTACATTGGTCCACAACATCACCAATCGTTCTTCTATCTGATCCCGCGGGCCAACGTATGGCGCTTCTAAATCAGGTCGCGATTCGTCGGGTATGGGAAGCGCTCGACGATCGACTTTGCCATTGGGCGTCAACGGCAACGCGTCAAGTGCTACAAAAATCGCAGGTGACATGTACTCCGGTAGCTTCGTCTTGAGAAAGCCGCGCAACTCGCTCCAGAGTCTCGCTAGGTCCGTTCGATCTTTCGAGTCCACAACAACATATGCCAGCAATTTTCCCTGCCCTGCCACAACGGCGACATTTTGCACGGAGTTTTGCTCTCGGAGCACCGCTTCGATTTCTCCGAGTTCGATCCGGAATCCTCGCACCTTCACCTGATTATCAATCCGACCCAGATACTCGATGTTGCCATCAGTCCGGTACCGCGCCAGGTCGCCCGTCCGGTAAAGGCGCTCGCCACCGCTGTCGCTGAACGGATCGGGCACAAAGGCACTCGCTGTCAGCTCCGGCCTATTCAGATAACCACGCGCCAACCCCGCTCCACCAAGGTATAGCTCTCCTGCCACTCCCACCGGTACCGGTTGTAATTTTCCATCCAGCAGGTACACCCGGCTGTTTGCTATCGGCCGCCCGATGGTCGCCGGCCCGCCCGCAACCCGCTGCGCAAACGTCGAATAGGTGGTGTCTTCTGATGGGCCATACAGATCAAGGACTCGCTTCACGTGTCCGGTTTCAAAGAGCTCATCCACTAAGCAGCCCGCCAGTGGTTCGCCCGCCAGATTTACTGTCTGCGGTGTTTCCGGCAAGCCCTCGAGCCTCATTAACTCAGTCATCGCCGATGGCACCGTATTGATCAGTTTCACTTCTGGGGCCGCATCCATTTGCAATAGCTGCAACACGTCTGCTACCAGTAGCACCTTCCCGCCGTAACTCAGCGGCACAAATAGTTCAAACACCGACAGGTCAAAACAGATCGAGGTGGAGGCCAGCACGCCGCTCAGCTCTTCCAGCGAAAACACTTCTCTGGCCCAGGCCAACAGCGCCGCCGTGCTGCGATGTGCTATCGCCACTCCCTTCGGCTGCCCCGTCGACCCCGACGTGTAAATCACATACGCCAGATTCTCCCCCATTGCTCCCGCCCTCGGATTCTCTTCCCGCTCGTTGCTGATCTTCTGCCAGTTACTATCCAGGCAGATTATTTCGGCCCCGCTTTCCCCCAGCAACCCCAACAGTTTCTCCTGCGTCAGGACCAGGCGCGCGTTTGCATCTGCCAGCATGAACTCCAGGCGCTCGGCTGGATAGGCCGGGTCCAGTGGCACATAAGCGCCGCCCGCCTTCGATATCCCCAGTAACCCCACTACCATCGCCAACGAACGCTCGACACATACACCCACCAAAACTTCCGGCCCCACGCCTCGCTTTTTCAGATAATGGGCCAACTGATTCGCTTGCCGGTTTAATTCCCCATACGTCAACGCTTCGCCCTCAAAGACTATCGCCACCTTTTCAGGGTTCCGCGCGGCCTGCTCTTCAAACAACTCGTGCAAGCACTGGTCGTTCTGATACTCGCTTTCCGTCCGGTTCCATTCAACAAGAATTTGCCGGCGCTCGGACGGCGCAAGCAAAGGCAAGACGGAAATTCTCTGGTTGGGATTGCTGACGATTCCTTCCAATAGAATCTTAAAGTGAGTCACAAAACGAGCGATCGTGGCGTGATCGAATAGATCCGTGCTAAACCGAAAACGACAGTCGAGATGTGTGGACTGCTCGACAATTTCGACCATCAGATCGAATCTGCTAATTCCATCATCGAATTCCAATTGCTCCAGCTCGAACCCCGCAACTTGCTTAACGCCTCCAGTATCCTTCTGGAAATTGAATGACACCTGAAAAACGGGAGCGTGACTCAAGCTGGGCTGAAGCTGTAGCTCCTCAAGCAGTTTTTCGAAGGGCACGGAGCGATGAGAATGCGCTTCGAGAACGTTGCGCTGCCCGCGCGAAAGTAAGTCGCGAAACGTTGGATCGTCTGACAGGTTCGTACGAACAGCCAGGTGATTAGAAAACGGACCAACTAAATCTCTTGTCTCTGCGTGATCGCGGTTGGAAAACGTATGGCCCACAATTATGTCGTGCTGTCCGCTGTGGCGGCCCAGGACAACTTTAAGAGCGGACAGCAACAACACATCGAGTGACGAGCCCTCGGCCGCAGAAATTCGGCGCAGCTGATCCACCAGGTCGTTTTCTAAGCGCACACGAATCGATTGACCATGCCAAGTTCGTACGGCTGGTCTGGGCCGATCAGTGGGGAGTTCAATGACGGCAGGAGCCCCTTGCATTTTTGTTCGCCAAAACTCGAGGCTGGGCTTGAGGCTTTCGTCCGCGATCAATTTCCTCTGCCATGCTGCGTAATCCGCGTATTGAATTGGTAAGGGCGGTGACGTCCACGCGCTTTCGCCGGAGAGAAAACTGTAAGACGTCCAGAGCTCTTCCAACAGAAGCTGTAACGATGCGTCATCGCACACGATGCTGTGAGCACTGAGCAATACGACATGTTCGCGCGGTGCCAGTTTCAACAAAGTCACACGCAGAAGTGGCCCGAGTGTGAGATCGAATGGATGCTGTGCTGCTACGCGCGCCAGATCCTCTGCTTTCTCTTCACGCTGATTCTCCGCTTCACCGGAGAGATCAATCAGAGAAATTTCAACGGTCCTGTTTGCCGTCACCATCGGCACCGGTTTGCTATCTCTGCCTGCGTGAAGCTGGTTGATCGCAAATGTGGTCCGCAGAGATTCATGCCGGTTGATCACTTCTCGCAGAGATCGCTCCAACAGATCCTGTATCAGGTCACCTTTAACTTTGACCGCGCGACAAATATTTAAGGAGGCATCTCCCGGATTAATTTGCTCGAGAAACCAATAGCGTTCCTGAGCAAACGAAAGCGGCGCGGATGCTGGGTCCTCTCGAGGAAGAATTACCGCCGCTGCAGGCTGGGCTTCGAAGCGCGGTTTTGTTGGTGTCGCGACAACCAACTGATCCGCGACTTGCAGGCTCGTTTGCACTCGTCTAACCGTACTCCGCATGATTTACTTGGTCGCTAAAAACTCCAATCGGATCGCGTCTCTCATTCTAACCACGAAGTTTCGCCAACACTTTATTGAGTTCGTCCTGGCTGAGATTTGCACGCGGAAAATCTGAGGGCGAATAATCAATCTTGTCGCCGGTGCGAGATCGCGCGATTAGTGCGCGCAGTTCCTCTACAAAACTCTGCGCCAGATGCTCGACCGTCTCTTGGCTATGAATGCTGGTGCTGTAGGTCCAATCTAGCCGCAACTCGCCGCCGGAAACCATTCCAATGATATTCAGCAGGTAAGCACGTTGGGCGCCCGCGCTCTGTGCAGGCCCACTTGACTCCGGCGCGACGCTAAACATTGAAGCGTCGGCCAACACGCGATCGACCTGGCCCAAATAATTGAACCTCACTTCAGCTTGTGGCAGGGTTTCCAATTTTTTGGCGACATACGGATCGCCGCTTCCGTACCGGAGCAATCCGTAACCAATGCCACGATTGGGAATCAAGCGCAGTTGCTCTTTCATGGAGCGCAGGTCCTCAATCGCTGATTGGGCATTGCCACAATTAAGCACACCCGGGAAGATCGTAGTAAACCAACCGACTGTGCGCGAAAGATCGACTCCTTCGAATATCTCTTCTCTTCCGTGTCCCTCCAGATCAATCAATAGCGACCTCGAACCAGTCCAGCGCGCGAATGCTCGCACTAATGCTGTGAGCAACACTTCGTTGATTTGCGTGCGATAAGCAGCCGGGACATCCTGCAACAACGCTCGCGTGTCATCGGCATTGAGTGAGACGGAAACCGTCCGTGCGTCGGCCACCGTGTTGGTCCCGCCGACTTTATCTAATGGCAGTCGTACCGGAGAATGGTCACCAATTGCTAGCCAGTAAGATAGTTCGTCGCGCAGAACGCTCGACCGGGCATGTTCTCTTAGCCGCTCGGCCCAAGTCTTGAACGAAGTGGTCTTCGGCGGCAGCGATGGCGTTTCCCCACGACTGTGTTGCTGATAGAGCGCTTCCAGGTCTTCGACCAGAACTCGCCAGGACACACCATCGACGGCCAGGTGGTGTATCACTATTAGAAGATAGTTGTTCTGTTGTGAACCACGATCAAAGAGCGCTACACGCATCAAAGGACCATCCTGAAGATTCAAGCTTGCATGCAGTCGTGCGGCGTGATCCTCAAATGCACGTGTCTGTTCTGACTCGGCCAAATGCGAAAGATCAACTATCTCAAAAGGCACGTCCGTGTCTGGCGGTGCAATTTGCGCTTGCCAACCGTGTTCATTGCGCGCAAAGCGCAATCGCAGTGCGTCGTGCTGAAGCAAGAGACCTGCCGTAGCTCGTTCAAGCAATGGTGCTGACACGGGCCCCTGAACTTCGAGCAACATTGACTGGTTGTAGTGATGCAGTTCAGGCTGATCGAGTTCAAAGAAACGCGTTTGCACAGGCGTGAGAGGAACGCTGCCGGTCACAACCCCCTGCTCGGCAACGGCAGTGGTGCTTGCACTCGCAACCGTAGCTAGTTCAGCCACCGTTTGATGCTGGAACAACTGACGCGGCGTCAGACCTAAGCCGGCCTGATTTGCCCTTGCGATAATTTGAATGCTGAGAATCGAGTCGCCGCCGAGGTCGAAAAAGTTGTCGTGCACTCCAACGCGATCGACGCCCAACACGTTCGACCAAATCTGCGCCAGCGTTGCTTCAATCTCATTTCGTGGCTCCGTGAAACGCTCGTGCCGGTCCGCTCCTGAATGATCGGGCGCCGGCAGCGCCCGTCGATCAACTTTACCGTTAGCCGTAAGCGGCAAACGATCAAGAGCAACAAAGGCCGAAGGCGTCATGTATTCGGGCAATCTACCTCTTAGAAAGGTTCTCAGGTGGCTTGCGCTCGTTTTTTCATGGTCTCGTGAGACAACGTAAGCCACGAGTCGTTTATCGCCTGGCTGATCCTCTCTCGCAACAACGACGCATTCAGCAACTTCGTCACAGTTAAGCAACGCGTGCTCGATCTCGCCGAGCTCGATTCGGTAACCATGAATCTTGACCTGATCATCGCTGCGCCCGAGAAACTCAATTCGCCCATCGCCAAGATACCGGGCTAGATCGCCTGTGTTGTACAGGCGCTCACCAGAGTTGCCGAAGGGATTGGGAATAAACTTCTCGGCCGTGGCGTCGGCACGATTGATATAACCGCGCGCTAAACCCGCACCACCGATATACAACTTGCCTGCGGTGAAGAACGGAGCAGGCTGCATTCGTTCGTCGAGAACGTAAGCTTGCACATTCGCGAGCGGCCGGCCGAGCGGAACAGTGTCGGATACTATCTCAGTGCCGTCCTCGCAGACCCGGTTAGAAAGCGCTCCCACTGTACCTTCAGTTGGTCCGTAGTGATTCACAACGACACATTCCGCCGACAGCGAAGCCAGCTTTTTCACTAGTCCCCACGAGCTTGTTTCACCGCCAAGCACTAAGCGGCGGCGCGGCACAATGGCTGCGGGAGTCGCCCCGGAAAGCAGCGCCGAGAGATGTGTCGGGACAATCTTCAGGCAGTCAATTTGATTGCGGCTGAAGTATTCTGCAAGCGCATCCGGGTCAGTCGCACGCTCCTCCGCGATGAGATGCAGAGTCCCCCCTTTACATAAAGCAGGAAAAAGGGCGGTATTCCCCAAATCGGCCGCGATGGTGGAAACCGTCGCAAAGCTACTGTCGCCCGGCAAATCCAATTTTTCCCAAATCGCATTTATGTAATTGACTAATTGGCGATGCTCAACAGCTACGCCCTTGGGCCGACCGGTCGACCCTGAAGTGAAGATCACGTAAACGAGATTGCGATCCGATACGGTTGTGACAGGATTCTCGTCACTTTCGCTTGCAATTAAATGGGCGTCACGATCGATGCTCACTACTCTGTCAAGTTGATCGGCGAACACATCGATTGCTTCACCTCGAGTAACTAGCAACCGCGCGCCAGCATCCTCCAAAATCATCCTCAGACGTGGCTTCGGTACTCCCGGATCGAGCGGCAAATAAGCACCACCGGCTTTTATTATCCCGAGCATTCCCACAATCAGCTCCACAGAACGATCGAGACATAAGCCGACGACAACATCTGGTCCGACACCGAGTCTTAATAGGTGATGAGCAAGTCGATTTGCGCGCGCGTTGAGTTCGCGATAGGTCAACCGTTCATCTTCGTAAACGACGGCTACATCGTCGGGCTTGCGGACGACCTGATCCTCGAACAACCCGTGAACCGTTTGACCTTTCGGATACCGCCGCGCCGTCTCATTAAATTCCACCAGCAGAGTTTGCCGTTCCGCATCGCTTAAGAGTTCCAGATCGGCTAGAGCGGCCTCCGGCTTCTTGCTGGCGTCATCGATCAGCGTTTTCAGCTGTTCGGACAGACGTCGAACATCACCGTTTGAGAACAAGCCCGCATCGAATTGCAGCGACGCGGAGAATTCGCCCTCGCACTCCTGGAAGACAAACTTGATTTTGAAGCGATCAGTGCAGGCGTCCCATTCGTAAACTGAAAACTCCGCGTTCCCGCCGGAATAGGACACGGTGCCGTTGCGTGACTCAAAGCAGAACGGAAAGAAGCGAGCCTTTACCTTATCGTTCGAAACATTGTCCCACGCGAAGTATTCCTGCCACCTGTGCGCTTCGTGCTCGTGCTCACTCGTTTGCTTCAACAATTGGTCGAAAGAGAGACTGAGAGGTAGCTCCACTCGTATTGGCAGGAATCTTGAAAACAGTCCGATAGCTTCTTCCACTTCCGAGAACTTTCTTCCATCGAGTGCAACGCCAACTACAGTGCTCGAGTGTCCAGTCAAACGTGAGATAAGGATCTGCCAACAAGCAAGCGCAAACGAGGACCGCGGCACGTCATACCGAGTCGCAATTGCCTTGATTCGAGCGCTGACGTCCGCTGGAATGCTGAGTGGCAACGTCGCAGGTTGAAAAGTTGTATGCGCGGTAATCCGCTTTTCGAACGAGAGCTTTTGATTATCAAGCTCAGAGAGGTCTTGCTGTCTCCAAAACTGGCCAGCTGCCGAATGTTCTTCCGCTTCGAGCAGTTCGTTCTGCCACTCGGCGAAGTCGGCGTACTGCATAGCCTCGATATCTAATTGTTCGTTCTGAACAGATGCTTTGTAGGCCGCGGCAATTTGGCTGACCAAACATTGTAATGATGGAGCGTCAGCACAAAGCGCAGGCAGACTGATGATTAGGACATGTTCGCTCGATGACCGCGTGATTTGATCGATACGAAACAATGGGAATTGTTCATAATCGATTTTGCCCTCAGCGGCAGAGATGAAGAGTGTTTTGATCCTTGCTTCTTGATCATCGACGGCGAGATGTGACACGTCGTGCTCGACGAACGTTACGTCCGAATCATCAGATATCACCTGAAGCGGAATTGTCATTGCTGGCAGCAGCTTGAACGTTGTCCGCAGAGTTTCGTGCCAGGTCACCACCTTACGAATCGCCTGCTGCAAAGCCTGGAAGTCCAGTTTCCCGTTTACTCGAACCGCGCACACTGCGCTCCGGTCATACTGCTCCAGCAACCACAAATGTCTCTGTTGTGGCGAAAGACGATATCCTTCAATGATTTCCTTGAACATCGTGGATTCTTCTTAAGCAGAGTGGCTGCCTGCTGATTGGGCTCCCATGCCAACGACGATCTGTCGAGGTCCGCGATACGGCATGCGTCCGTGTGCCGCGAGCATGTTGTCCAGCACCAGAACGTCTCGTCCCTGCCATGGGAAGATCACCGCGGCCCTGGCATACGCTGCACGAATCTCTTCGAGCGCTTCGTCTTCTATTGGCGATCCGTCGCCGTAGTAGGCGTTGCGGGGAGGTTCTCCATCAACCGAGGCAAACAAAGAATCTCGTATCTCTGACGTCAAGCTGGAAACGTGAAACAAGTGGGCCTGATTAAACCAAACCATCTCGCCAGTGTGCGGATGCTTTGCCACGGCCTGACAGACTTGCCATGTCCGAAGTTCGTTTTCATTCTTCCATTCGAACTCGATCTCAGCTGTACGACAGTAGGCCTCGACCTCAGCGCGGTCGTCCGTTTGAAAAACGTTCTGCCATGAAAGGTCCAGGCCATCACCATAGTTTCGCACGTACATCACGCCCTTACGGACAAACCGATCGCGGATTGCGGGGTCAATCAGATTGAAAACGTTGCGGCTGTCGGCAATCGGGGTCTCGCCACCTTCCGTCGCGACTTCAAGACAGCAGAAACCGAGTATCATGGGCCAGTCCCGCATATACGACATCTCGTTATGCAGCGGAATTGTCTGATGCGCCGGATATTCTGTGGATGTGTAAATGCGACCGCTCACTTGAGTACGCGGCGTCGAGCGATAAGAGTATTCGAGCAACTCACCTGCCAGCGCCTGCAAAACCACCTCAAAGTCATTAACCGAACTCACTTCAAATCCACGGAAGAGAATTCCGCCATGCGTTCGAAGTCTCTCCAGGATGAAGTCACGATTGTTTGTGGTCCACTGCGGCAAACTTAGACCATCCACCGCCGGTTCGATCAGTAGCGGTAGCTTTTTATCAGCTTGCAGAAGGCTTTCTTTGATTAAGACTTCAGGCGACAGAACAATCGCCTTACGCCGAACTGCACCTGGTTTGTGGGGGCCCGAATTCATTGATTTGGATTGGTCCACGGTTACTCCGTCATGCTACTGGCGTAACCGGTGACCACCTTACGTTTACTTGACTTCAACTTTTGCCTGCTCGCTCTCTCTAACTCCGCAGCCGTCTTGTTTCTAAAGTTACGACCGGACTCGTCTACTGCTGCACGCAGCTCACTCAAACGAATGCTCGGCTCGTCTGCAACAAGCGCAACGAGAGTTTTCAATTGTTCTGCCATACAGGCGATCGTTTCCGAGTTGAACAGAGCGGTGCTGTAGGTGAACGCCCCCTTGAGCCCGTCTGCAGTCTCCCACAAAGTAAGTTGCAATTCATGACGCGTTGTCGCGTTTTCGCTGGCGAGCATTTCCATCGTGAGGCCACTAAATTCTTGTCGCTCAACCACGGCGTTCTGGAGCACGAACCAAACTTGAAAGAGCGGGTTGTATTCAGGTGCACGCGCGGGCTTCAACTCTTCAACGAGCTTTTCAAACGGCACATCCTGATTGGCAAACGCGCCAAGCGCAGTCGCCCGGACTTGTTGGAGGCTTTCTTGAAAAGTGGGATCGCCGGAAAATTCGGTGCGCAAGACAAGTGTGTTAACAAAGTACCCTATCAATGCTTCGCACTCGGCCCGGTTACGTCCGGCTGACGGTGAGCCGACCACGATGTCGTTCTCATTTGTTAGGCACGAAAGTAACGACTGAAACGCCGTTAAGAGAGTCATGAAAAGCGTCGCTCGTTCAGTGCGCGCCAGAGTTTTCAGTTTGTCAGAGATTTCTTTTGAGATGTCGAGCGACTGCCGCGCGCCACTAAAACTTCGAAGACTCGGACGAGGTCGATCAGTTGGCAGGTTAATAACGGGCGGCGCTCCCGCGAGCTTCTCGCGCCAGTACTTGAGTTGTTTCTGAAGCGCTGAGCCACTCAACCACTGTCGCTGCCACATGGCAAAGTCAACGTACTGGACAGACAGCGCGGGCAACGATGGGTGCGACTCAGTGATGAAGGCGTTGTAGCACGCGACCAGCTCGCGCATGAAAACGCCCAGGGACCATGCGTCGCTGATAATATGATGCATGGTCATCAGAAAGACATGCTCGTCCTCGCTAAGTCGGACAAGAGCTACTCGCAACAATGGTCCGCGTGACAGATCGAATGGACGCTGCGTCTCGCGTGCCGCTGTGTCACCCGCCGCTTTCTCTTGCTGGTCAGTTGTTAGTCCGGTGAGATCGAAGATTGGGAAATCCACTGACGCGATCTGCGCGATCGACAGGGCGGGCTTGCCATTTTCGTTCGTGAACGTCGTACGTAAGACTTCATGGCGAGCGACGATTGCGGTGACGCTCTTATGCAGCGCGATAGCGTCGAGCGGACCTTGCAGCCGCAGCATGCGTGAGATGTTGTAGGCTCCGCTGTTGGGCTCGTACTGATCGAAGAACCACAGACGTTCCTGAGCAAATGAAAGTGGCAGCTTGCCATCGCGCGGAACGGAAACCAGAGGTACATCTTTGAACCCTTCAGCGGTGTGCCGTGCGTTTTCAACCATCTCGGCGAGCAGCGCTACGGTCGGAGCTTCAAACAGCGCACGCAACGGCAGCTCGACCTGAAACGACTCGCGAATACGCGATGCGACGCGCGCTAACAACAACGAATGACCACCGAGTGCGAAGAAGTCGTCGTTTATACCAACATCTGCCACGTCAAGAACGTCGGCCCACACACCCACAATAATCTCCTCAGTAGAAGTGCGTGGTGCAACGAAATGTTCTCGCGTAGCAAGTTGCTCACGACCTAGCCGTGGTAGCGCCAGGCGGTTAACTTTGCCACTCGCGGTTAAAGGAAATTTCTCCAGCAGCACAAACGCCGACGGGATCATATGGTCTGGCAGCTTGCGACGTAGATGGCCGCGTAGTTCATTGTTCGCCGGCGGATCTCCCGCAGCAGAGAAATAAGCAACCAATTGCTTCTCGCCTCGTTCGTCGTCACAAGCAATGACCACGGCCTGATGAACCTGCGGGTGATTCAACAAGTGTGCTTCAATTTCTCCGAGTTCAATACGGAAGCCTCGTACCTTCACTTGATGATCGCGTCGCCCGCGATACTCGATATTCCCGTCATGCAAGTAACGGCCGATGTCACCCGTTCTGAACAACCTCGCACCACCATCCTGGCTGAATGGGTGCGCCACGAACTTTTCCGCTGTGAGCTCTGTGCGATTTAGATAACCGCGTGCCAGCCCTTCGCCACCCAGGCAGATCTCCCCGGGAATACCCACTGGAGTGGGTTGAAAATTCGAGTCGACAATGTATACGTCTGTGTTGGCGATGGGCCTGCCAATCGGTATGGTGCCGAGTCCGTCAACCTTGCGTACTTCGTAACACGTTACGTCTGCTGCTACTTCAGAGGAGCCATACAAATTGATCAACGTAGCCTGCGGGATCTGTTGGCGATAGATCGCCGCCAACTCGACGGGCAATGTCTCGCCACTGCAAACACAATAGCGTAGGTCGCAGAGTTTTCTCTGGAGGTCTTCACCGATCTCAAGAATGACGCGCAGCAGCGATGGCACCAGAACCAGACGCGTGACTCTGTGAGCTGCCAACGCATCAACAAACCGGTGCGGATCCTTCACGACGTCTTCAGGAATGATCACCAACGTCACGCCCTGTAGCAGCGGTCCAAATATTTCCCAGATCGAATCGACGAAGCTCAGCGATGTCTTTTGACAGCAAACTTCGCCGTCTGCAAACGGATACTTCCGCCACATCCAGGCAAAACGATTCACCGATGCGCGATGTGAGCTGACCACGCCCTTTGGCTGCCCCGTCGAACCCGATGTGTAAATGACGTGAGCGGAGTTTTCCGAGGAAGCTGCATCTGTCGGATTCTCTTCACTCTCACGCGCGATCTCCGCCCATTCGCTGTCCAAACAGATAGCTTCCACACCGGAATTCGGGAGCGACTTACTCACCTCCTGCTGCGTTAATAACAGAGTAGCGCCCGAATCTGAGAGTATGAAGGAGATGCGATCCGATGGAAACGATGGCTCGAGCGGGACATACGCACCGCCCGCTTTCAAGATCCCAAGCAGACCGACAATCATGTCGATAGAACGGTTGACGCAGATCGCAACGCGTACTTCGGGTCGCACTCCGCGTCGCGTCAGATACTTGGACAACTGATTACTTCGAGCGTTTAATTCCGAATAAGTTACACGCTCCCCGCCCGAGACGACCGCTATGGCATCGGGAACGCGAGCTACCTGCTCGTGGAATAACTTTTGAATGGTGGATTGGGCCGGAAATTCGGATCGTGTGGTGTTCCAATCTTCTACTATCAGTTGTCGTTCGGCACCGGTCATCAAGGGCAGGTTGGCGACTCTCTGCTCTGGATTGGCCACAATGGCTTCGAGCAGTGTCTCGTAGTGCCTCAACATACGCTCGATAGTCTCGCCCTGAAACAGGTCGGTATTGTACTCCATCAAGCATTTCAGAGCGCCGTCGTCGTCCTCGCTTGTCACCAGCATTAAGTCAAACTTTGCTGATTCAGTTGACGCCTCCATTCTGCTTACGGCGAGTCCGTTCAGATTCAGTTGCAAGGGCGCTGTATTCTGAAACTGAAACATGACTTGAAATAAAGGATTGCGACTGAGGTCGCGTTCCGGTTGTAGCTCTTCGACCAACTTTTCGAACGGTAGGTCCTGATGTGCATACGCGGCCAGCGCCGTCTCTTTAGTCTGTTCCAGGAATGCACGTAAGGTTGGATTACCAGAAAGATCAGCTCTCAGCGCCAGAGTGTTGATGAAGAACCCGATGAGATCTTCGATCTCCGCACGGTTCCGCCCGGCTATCGGCGAACCAACAACGATATCCGGTTGATCTGAGTAACGCCACAAAATGATTTGAAAGGCCGCAAGCAAAGTCATGAACAGCGTAGCGCCTTCGCGCCTGCTCAATTCCGTTAATGCAGCGGACAGGTCTCTTGAAAAAGTTAGAAACTTGTAGGCACCTCGGGATGTTCGGGCCGCCGCGCGCGGTCGGTCGGTTGGGAGTTCGAGAATTCCATTTACGCCGTCGAGCTTCGCTCTCCAGTACGAGAGTTGGCGCTCCAACTCATCGCCTTGCAACCACTTTCTCTGCCACTCAGCGAAATCCGCATATTGAATCTCTAACGGTGCAAGTGACGAAGGTTGTCCGCTTGCGAATGCGTTGTAGAGTTCGCCTAACTCTTTGAAAAGTATTCCCGCGGACCAGGCATCGCTGACGATGTGGTGCGTCGTGATCAGAAAGATATGTTCTTGCTCGCCCAGCCTCAGCAGGCTGGCACGAATGATTGGACCATGGGCCAGGTCAAACGGCCGTGCAGACTCTTCCCGGATTAGTTGCCTCGCCTGCTCTTCTCTATTTTCAGGTGGCAGACGGCTAAGATCGGACCGTGCCAGCTTGATCTCCGCGTTCTCGCTAATGATTTGCCGCAACGTCCCATCGACTGAGGTAAAGGAGGTGCGAAAAGGCTCATGGCGGGAAACAAGTTCGTTCAATGCTTGCTCTAACGCTTCAGCATTCAGAGTCCCGATCAAGCGAAAGGATCGCGGAACGTTGTACAGCGCCCGATTCTCTTCAAGCTGGTCGAGAAACCACAAACGCTGTTGTGAGAATGAGACCGCTGCAGAACTGCGATCCTCGCGAGGTTTGATCGACTGGCCCAGCATTTCCCCCGCACGACCCTGTTTGAGCCTCAGCTCAAGCAAGGCCCGCTTCGCCGGAGAGAGTTCTGCAATCCGCTTACTTAATTCTTCCATGTGGAAATCGTCTAGAGTAACGCTCTGGACTGATAAGCCAATGTTGCAGACAGGGCCTGCTGAATAGAAGAAACTACTAATCTGGGTCCAAAATCCTGAGCTTTTCGGTTGTTATTGGGATCTGATGATGCCCATCCGCGCATCGCTAATGACGGGAGATGAAGGCTCAAGGAACACTAAATGCAACGGCACTGAATAATAACATTCGAAATATGGAGTATCAATCGAGGTCAGTTTGGCGGACGGGGCGCGAATCCTACCTAACTGCAACGTTTTACAGGCGAGATTCAGACGGTTCTTAAGCAAGATTTTGCCCGGCCTACTTCTTCTCAAGCCTTAACATCCGGGCTGCTTCGTCATCAGAAATCTGGTCGAGTTCGGCTAGCAGGCGGGCGGTATCGTCCGCCCTGGTCTTTTCGATCTGCTCAGCCAGGGCGGCGACAGTAGGCATTTCGAACAAACTCCTCAGGGCAATCTCCATATGAAACTCTTTGCGCATTCGTGACACGACCTGGGTAGCGAGCAGCGAGTGGCCGCCGAGATCAAAGAAGTTGTCGTGCACGCCAACAACGCTAACTTTCAGCAAGTCGGCCCATATACCGGCAAGTTCCTTTTCGAGGAGAGAACGTGGCGCGACGAAATCACTTTGTAAGCCCGAGCGCGTCTCGTCTGGACCAGGCAGTGCAGACCGATCCACTTTGCCGTTGGGCGTCAGCGGCAACGACTTTAGAAAAACGAAAGCTGAAGGGATCATGTAGTCTGGCAACTTTTGTTTTAGCGCCTTGCGTAATTCATCCTGAGAACTTGGGGCTGAAACCACGTAGGCTACGATTCGTTCGTCCCCGGTTTGATCGCGGCTGACTGTCACAACAGCCTGACGGACACCTGCTTGTGCGGAGATCACCGCTTCGATCTCGCCCAACTCCACCCGGTAGCCGCGCACTTTTACCTGATGATCAACGCGCCCGAGAAACTCGATGTTACCGTCCGGCAAGTAGCGCGCCAGATCTCCGGTTCTATACAACCGCGACTCGGAAGTGCTGGAGAAGGGATCCGGAACAAACCGCGCTGCCGTTTCAGCGGGTTGATTGAGATACCCTGCGGCCACTCCCGCGCCACCGATATACAACTCGCCAGTGACACCAGGCGGGACGAGCCGCTGCCGCCGGTCGAGGATGTAGCACCGTGTCGTCGCGATCGGTCGGCCGATAGGAACGGTGGAAGCGTAGCGCGCAGCGTTTTGGTCGTCGACGCTGAAGGTCAGCGACCCGACAGTCGTCTCAGTTGGACCATAGTGGTTGATGATCCGGCAGCTGTGTTCCAACTGTGAGATGCGCTGTACTAGATCCCATGACAACGCTTCACCACCAAAAACCAAATACTTCGCCGGTAGAATTCGTCCATCAGTTTGCGAGGCTAACAAGGCGTTAAAATGTGAGGGCACGATCTTCAGAACGTCAATCGGCCGCTGTGCAACGTATTCCCTGAGGAGGTCGCCTTCCACGACAACGTCGTAGCTAAGAACGTGCAGACAACCACCGGAAAGGAGCGACGGAAAGATGGAGGTATTACCCAGATCGGCACTGATCGCAGAGACAGTTGCGAAATTGAGTGGTCCGTCGGCCTTTAGACGCTGCATCATGAATTGTGTGTAGTTGACCAGGTTCCTGTGAGAAACTGCCACGCCTTTCGGGACGCCAGTTGAACCAGAGGTATAGATTACGTAAACAAGATTATTTGGGTGGGTGACTAAGGCTGGATTCGTGTCTGGTTGCGATTGCAGCAGCGAACGATCGCGATCGAGGTCGA
Source organism: Acidobacteriota bacterium (assembly GCA_046726175.1). Lineage (GTDB taxonomy): Bacteria > Acidobacteriota > Blastocatellia > Pyrinomonadales > Pyrinomonadaceae > PSRF01. Next base: position 2,736 of record JBKPAC010000113.1, on the reverse strand, counting down.
TTGTCTGACTTGCCTCAAAGGCTCGGCTGCTATTGCTGTTTTTGAGAATAACGATGGATGCATTGCTCTCGGACAGTTGAAGAGTCAATCGGTCTGCCGGGTGATCCGGGTTTAGTGGGACATAGGCTGCGCCGGCTTTTAGAATGCCCATTAGTCCTACGATCATTTCGACCGAGCGCTCGACACAGAGAGCTACACGTGCGTCTGGTCCAACACCCCGGCCGCGTAGCAGATGCGCCAACTCGTTTGCGCGTTTGTTTAGCTCTTCATACGTCAGTTGTTGATCTCCGGACACAACTGCCAGCGCTTGAGGCGTTCTAGCAACCTGTTCTTCAAATAATTGCTGAATGCATTTTTCGGAGGACAGATCAGCCGTGTGATTCAACTCCAGCAACAGGCGACGGCGATCGTCGTTACTGAGAATGTCAACGTCGGATATGTTTACCTCAGGATTCTTCAAGACGCCTGAAAGGAAGCGTTTGAAGTAGCCCGCAACCTGTTTGACCGTTTCACCGTCGATGACCTGGGCGTTGTAGTGCAACTCTGCGAGAAATTCGCTTCCGGAAACAGCGCAGGAAAGTTTCACTTTGAAGGGACTAAAGCAAACGTAGCGACTTATTTCGGCAAATGATAAAGCCGCGGCCTCGTATCGTGATTGGCGCTCTTCAAAGTCGAACGCAACTGAATTACCAAGACCGTTCGCTGCGCCTGGATCAAAGTACTCTTCCCATTCGTCAGCTTCACTCAGAGCATCGCTAACCCTTCGCAGATGATCGACAAAGGAGCTGTCCTCGCAATTCAGCAAAATCGGTAAGTACTTCGCGTAAAGACCTAACGCGTCTTGCAAGTCTTCTAATTTGCGGCCGGGGCTCAGGCTATGGACCAGAAAAGCGGATTCACTTTGTCCCGCGAGCCGCCACAACAGTGCATGCCAGGAGGCGAAAAGTACGGCAGCGATCGAGGTCTCGTACTTACCGGAAACGGCTTGGATCTCAAGAGTAGAATCAAGATCGACCACTATCGAATCAGCTAAAAGCGACGACCTCTCAGCATCGCGTCGCTCATATAGGATCGCTGGCGGAACAGGACTCGCAGCTTCGCGGTTCCGCCAGTAATCTAATCCGGCGCGCGAATGCTCCTCTGTTCCTTCCAACAGTTCGTTTTGCCATTCAGCGAAATCCGCATACTGGATAGGTTCGCCATCGATCGCCTGCTGGTTCACGCACGATGCGTAAGCCTCGCTGAGTAGGCGTGTGAAGATTCCGACCGACATTGAATCGGCGCAAAGTGCAGGCAACGAAAGCAGCAGGACATGCCTGTTGTTGGTTTGATTGAGCAATGTCGCCCGAAGCAGTGGACCCTGATCAAAGCTAAAAGCCTGCTCGCTCTCGCGCGAGAAATACTCGCTCACACTGGCTTCCCACTCCGCTGAGTCGAGACTGCTCAAATCAATCGTAGTCCACGAGAATTGCGGCGCATCCGCAACGACCTGAAAAGGCGTCTTTATTCCGGGTGGACGATTAAACGTTGTACGCAGAATTTCGTGCCGGCTGACTAACTGAGTGACTGCTTGTTGAAGCAGGTGGGGTGTAAGGCTTCCCTCGATCAGAATCGCGCTCACTGCGCGATACGGTTGCGCCTTGGCTTGCTGCTGAAGGGACCAGAGATTTCTTTGCTGTGCGGAAAGTCGATAACCTTCTATTGGTGAGGCCGGTGATGATTCCATCACGAATGTACTCGCTCCCCTCGCTAGATCTGATCCTTGTTAACCAGGTTACCGAGTGCTACCACGATTTTTCTTTCGCCCACGTATGGGTTTCGCGAGTGCGCCACCAGCATATTATTCAGCAAGATGATGTCCTGATTTTGCCAGGGAAAGCTAACTGCCGCTTCACGGTAGAGTTCGCGCAACTCGTCCATTAGTGCGTCGTCAATCCTCGAACCGTCACCGTAATAGACATTCCGGGGCAGGTCTTCTTCGCTCATCATAGATAGCAGCGACTCGCGCACCGGAGCCTCGAGACATGACACGTGATGTAACTGGAGTTGATTAAAGAAAACCATCTCACCGGTTTGAGGATGATTAACGATCGCGGGACAGACCTGTCTGGTGCGCAAGCCGTCATTGTTGGTCCACTCGAAGCTAATCCCCGCCTTCCGGCAATAGTCCTCTACCAGCGCTCGCTGGTCAGTATGAAAAAAGCTCTGCCAGCTTACGTCAAGGCCAGGCGTAAAGTTGCGCACATACATCAGCCCCTTTTCCGCAAACTTCCGTCGCACATCGGGTTCAAGCTGATTGTAGATTGTGCGGCAGTCAACAATCGGCGTCTCGCCTCCGTGAGCCGCCGCTTTAACGCAATAGAACCAAATCAACATTGGCCACCTGTGCATATGTGAGCTCTCGTTGTGAAAAAGAATCGTCTGGTCAGAAGGATAAGGTGTTGAACCATAGACCTTGCCGCCCAATTCTTCACGCGGGAGGTCCCCGTACTCTCCAAATAACTCAGGGCAGAGCGACTCAGCGAACTGCTCAAAGGCGTGCACTGTTGGCACGTCGAATCCACGAAAAAGCAAGGCGCCATGACGCAACAGGTTCGCATTTAGAAACTCACGATTGTTCGTGGTCCATTCAGCCAGATCAACATCTTCTCTTTCCGGCTCGAGAACCAGTGGCAGAGTAACGCCCGGACTAAGCTGCCCGGTCTTCACCTGGCTTACGCGCGAAATGTCTACACC
>JBKPAC010000112.1:0-5065 GCA_046726175.1 Acidobacteriota bacterium | reverse complement strand
ACCGGCGGCGGCAGGCGGTTGAAGGAAAGGCGGTTCGGATCGACGACGCTGACGCCGTCTAAACCCGCGAACCACAATTTTCCGTCCGAGGTCTTGGCGACTTGTGGACTGTAGTGGCCGGCGCCGGCAAGGATTCTGACTCCGTCGGAACTGTCGAAAACCGTGACGTGGATCGTCGGCTCCGCGTCCCCATCCTCTTCCACCGCGGCGGCCCACGCGTCTAACTCGGGGCGGGCGATGCGCACGAGGCCGCAGGCGGTGTAGAGCCAGAACGAACGGGCGTCGTCTTCCATCGCCCAATGAACCGTATCGCAGGGCAATCCGTTCTTGCCGGTCAGCGTCGCGACACGGCCGTTCTTCAACCGGCTGAGTCCGCCGTCGGTGGCGGCCCAGAGCGTGCCGTCCCGGTCGAGTCGCAACTGGTTGACACCACCCTCGCCAAGCCCGTCGGCGGCTGTATACGATGCGCGGACTTGGTTGTCGGCGAAGTAGGCGACGCCGCCGAGATGAAAGCCGAGCCACAACCTGCCCTGCGACGGATCGGCGATCAGTGTACTGACATGGTCTTTATGTCCCAGCGCGACCCAGGGAATCCGCTGCACCTCACCCTCGCGGGATAATTGAACAAGACCTACCCCTTCGTTGTCGATCCAGATGTCCCCCGCCTTGTCCTGAACGATGGCAAGCACAGCCGGGTTGGAAAAACTGCTTACGGTGATGAAGCGGTCATTCTCCAGGTAGCCGATGTCGCGAAGCGTCGAGACCCAGATTCTCCCGCCGTCATCCTGAAAAAGAGAGTTGGGGTTAAGTCCGTTGAGTTTGCCGTCCGGTTTGCCGCCTCCGGTGCGGGCAATCGTAATTTGCCCGTTACTCCATCGGTGCAAGCCGCCATAAGTGCTGATCCACACGCTTCCGTCCCGGTCTGCGAGAACAGACCCGACGACCTCACTCGACAACCCCTGGTTCACACTAAAAGCGGCGACGGCGAAGTCGCGAAAGCGGTCGAGGCCACCTGTAGTAGTCACCCAAATATTGCCTTCGCGATCCTCAAACACAGTTCCAACGTCGTTGCCTGAGAGGCCGTCGGACGACGAAAACACGTCCGTCCGTCCCTGATGTACGTGCACAAGGCCGTGGCTTAAAGTTCCGAGCCACAGACCGCCGTCGCGGTCGCGTAGCATCCTATGGGTCTTGACCTCGCTCACATTACCGGGGAGCGGATAATCCTCGATTTTCCCGTCAACGATTCGTCTGATTCCGCTGCTCGCGTCGAATAACGTTGCGCCGTCATCATCTTCAGCGAAGCCCTGGATACTGTCGCTTTCACCTGGAAGTGGATAGAATTTTGGAGGGCCGGGTTTCCATCGCCACAGCCCATCTTCCACGCCCGCCCAGAGATTGCCTTTGCTGTCCTCAAACAGGCCGACCACTCCCCGTCTGAGGCTGCCGTCTTCCCCGTAACACGTGACGTTGCCATTCTGTATTGAGCAGAGTTTGCCAGCGAGACTGCTGAGACCACCTACCCACACTGTGCCTTCATGGTCTTCAATGAGCCAGAAAATATACTGCGAGGCAAGCTCCGGGTACTGAGTGAGCTTTCCGTCCTTCCAACTGACAAGCCCTTTCGAGGTGCCGATCCAAAGCGTCCCGTCGCGCGCGGCGAGTAGGCTCCAAACAAAGTCGGAGGGAAGATGCTGATCCGGCGGCGGCTGCCAAGGGACGGGCCGAACACCGTCGAAGCGAAGCAGACCGAACTCGGTTCCCAGCCAGAGATAACCGTCGGGCGTTTGGGCAATCGCGCGGATTTGGCCTTTGGTAAAGCCGTCGCGAATCTTCCAGGACGTGTGGGCGTACTGACTTATGTCGAGCTCGGGCTTAAGCGCAAATGTTGACTGACAACAGGCCAACGCGATGCAAGCGAGCAGAGCAACCCGCAAGACGACTCTCTGTCTTGTCCTGTGGGATTTTTCCATGAACGCTCGGTTCTTAGCGTTAGGAGTCTGGTCTAAGTATGTCCGATATGCTTTGTTTTGACTACACCAGCCAGGCCCTATGTTTCTAAGACCGTAGAATGTTTCGGCTCTGATTGGTTGCGACACAACGGATATCGGACTTAACCCCAAACTGGCATCACAAGCATCGCCCAATGAGTAGCAATTGGACATTACTCTTTCGGGTATTGACCAGTTGCCGCTCGGAGAGTAGGCTCATGTTCCACATCATCGGCCCAGAGATTTACTATGAGTGCAGTCGCACTATGCGCTTTCCTCTTTCTGTTCGCGGATGCGTGTGTTCTGCGCGCACAATCCGTCAAAGCCTCTCTCACAGGACGCGTTGCAGATCAGTCGAAAGGTCTGATCACTGGTGCCAGACTCGTTGCCATCAGAACAAGCACAAATGGCAGTTACGAAACTACAACGAACGAACAGGGCGAATACTATCTTACAAATCTCCCACCTGATTCTTACCGCATCGAGCTCGAGAAACCGGGCTTCAAGAAGTTAATCAAACTCAACGTAATCATTCAGGTACAAGACACTTTGAGAATTGATTTTGAGATGACAGTGGGAGAAGTGTCCGAAGCAGTCACCATCGCAACCAACACACCGCTGCTCAATGCTGAATCGGGAACGTTGAGCACCGTGGTTGACGACACGTTTGTGGATAATCTTCCACTTAATGGACGGACCTTTCAAACATTGATCGAACTTACGCCTGGTGTCGTCGCCACTGCTACGAGCTTCAACGACCAGGGTCAGTTCAGTGTAAATGGACAACGTGCGGACGCTAATTACTTCACAGTCGACGGTGTCAGCGCCAACTTCGGTGTTACCGGATTATTGCAGATGGTGCAAAGCGCGAGTGGCACGTTACCCGCTCTCAGCGCATCTGGGGGAACCAACAGCCTTGTATCAGTGGATGCGATGCAAGAATTTCGGATTCAAACGTCGTCGTTTGCTCCAGAGTTTGGGCGCATGCCAGGTGGACAAGTCTCGATTGTCACGCGTTCAGGCACGAATCAATTTCATGGCAGCTTATTTGAATACTTTCGGAATGATGTACTCGATGCCAGAAGCTGGTTTGTAAACGCCAATGGCTTGAACAAACCGCGTGAGCGCCAGAATGATTTTGGCGGTGTGGTCGGTGGCCCAATAATAAAGAATCGAACGTTCTTTTTCTTCTCGTACGAGGGACTAAGATTGCGTCAACCATCTACGCAACAAAGCGTTGTTCCCGATAACCAATCGCGCCAACTGGCTCCCGCGACGATGCGTCCTTACTTAAATGCTTTTCCAGTACCGAACGGTAGCAGCCTCGGATCTGGTCTTGCGCAATTCAATGCAAGCTTCTCGAATCCTTCTTCGCTTGACGCTTACAGCATCAGGTTCGATCACGTGCTCAATTCGAAGAATAGTTTGTTTGCCCGTTATAACTTCTCACCGTCGAGCCTCGACCAACGAAGCCCGCCTTTCGCTGGACCAGTCCTGAGCATGACTAACTCGCTTTCATCCTCAGTACACACCTTCACAGCAGGCTTTACGCAACTCATAAATCCGCGAATCAGCAACGAGATACGCGCGAATTACAGCAACGATAGAATTCTGGTCAGATGGGTAATGGATAATTTCTCCGGAGCCGTGGCGCCTGCGGACTCGGTTTTGTTTCCGAACGGTGTCTCATCCGATAACGCACTCTTCGGACTAAACATTTCGGGAATTGGACAATACAACCAGGGGTTACAGGGCACAAGCGAGCAACGTCAAGTCAATCTAATCGATGATTTGTCATTGACCATAGGCAGTCATCAATCGAAGTTCGGCGTTGACTATCGTTGGCTTGCACCATTCAGCAGTCCGTTCTCCTATCGCCAATTCGCGGTGTTCTCAGGTATGTCAGCCGCGCCTGGGGGAGCTCTTTCGGGAACTGCCTCGCTCGCGGCTACGTTCGCTCTGCAAAGCAACGCACTCCTCTCGCAAAACTTTTCGCTTTATGGACAAGACGCATGGACAGTTGGGCCCAGGTTAACGTTGACTTATGGACTGCGCTGGGACGTTAATCCGGCAATCAAAGGCAAGAGCTCGAGCGGCGATCCATTCACGGTTACAGGTCTTAATGATCCAGCGACGATTGCGCTGGCTTCACGAGGCACTCCTCTCTACGAGACGACTTACGGAAACGTCGCACCAAGAATTGGTTTGGCTTACAGACTCCGGGGAATTCACAACGAGGATGCCGTACTGCGCGCAGGTTTTGGACTGTTTTACGACTTGGGCCAAGGATCGCTAGGAGGAGTTTCCAGCTTCTTCCCATACATTGCCGTGAAGATTATTTCGCCGTCGCCAACAGCATTTCCGTTAACCGCTCCGAACGCAGCGCCTCCGTCGCTTTCAACGAATCCGCCCGTAACTACGATGCTCGTGGCTGACCCACATTTAAAGCTGCCGCGAACGTACCAGTGGAACGTTGCTGTGGAGCAGTCGATCCGCAAGAGTCAGACGCTGTCGTTGACGTATGTTGGTGCGATCGGCAGACACTTACTTCGCACTGTTACACTTAACGTGAGTCAAAATTTTCAGACTGTTCAGCTGACGGATAATTCAGCGACTTCAGATTACCATGCTCTTCAAATCAAGTTTCAGCGGAGGTTGTCGCGCGGGTTCCAGGGACTCGCGTCCTATACATATTCACATTCAATTGATATTTCCTCGACTGATGCGGGAAGCAATCGGAGCACACCAACGACAATAAGTAGTCCGAACTTGGACCGCGGTAACTCCGACTTCGATATTCGGCACACATTCACGGCCGGCGTGACCTATGATCTTCCTTTATTCGGATCGAACAAAAGTTTGCACGCCGTTTTGGGTGGATGGTCTTTGAACAGTTTTCTTTTCCTCCGATCGGCAGCGCCGGTTGACATTGTTGGTAGGTCTTTCTCTGCCGCCGGAGTCAGACTTGATGCGCGTCCGAATGTAAACACGAGCCTTCCTCTTGAATTGTTCGGTTCGGAATTCGCGGGTGGGAAGATTCTCAATCGAGCAGCGTTTTCTGCGGCGCCCGCTGG
>JBKPAC010000111.1:0-9768 GCA_046726175.1 Acidobacteriota bacterium | reverse complement strand
AGTCAGTACCGAAACGCGGTAGCGTCGGGTCCGCTCACATCACCTTCTGCTCGATTTGGAAAGCGGACCCGACGCTACCGCGTTTCGGTACTGATTTCATCGCGTTGTAAGTCATTCGGATCTTCACTTAACCTCTTGTGTGAATCTAGCGTATTGCGCTTCAACTTGTTCCACAGAGATAGGACCAGACACGATAAGCAGTCTGTACCGAAACGTCACTGACTGCTTTGGCGCCAGGCTGAAGCCGAGCTTCTCTTTGCCATTGCTAAATACTTCCTGCCCCAGTGGATTTGCCGCAAAGAGGCCGTAGCCCCTCGCATGCCAGTAAGTCGGGAAACCCGTGTTCTTCGGATGGTCCAGCATCACCAATGCAATCTCTTCCTGGTTCACCTTGCCCGAGAGCATCATCCAGCGACCGCGCGTGCCCCACGCAGCGTCACCGGTCTTCCCTTCACTGCTGCGATACAAGCCAGTGACGCCCGTTTTATCCATTACCTTGACTGTGGTGGGCCTGCCACTCGCGTCGGTAAAAATAAGAGGTTCATTGGATGGCTGCTCAAGCTCGCGACGAACACGCAGCCCGATCATTCCCTCTTTGTTGTCAGTAAATGCGACCGGTTGGTCAAGGGCGGTCAAAGTCGTGATCCGATCAATCACGCGAAGATTCGGACTTGCGTGAAAGACGAACGTCGTTGTTTCACTCAATACTTTCTGACCACCCGGCATGAGCCAATCCATCTCGACCGAAAGCTCGCCACGATCTTTTCCATCTATGGTACCAGTTATCCGCCGCTGCACGACGGTGCCCATCTTCTGCTGTTGCTCCGGCGGCAGTGCGACTGAGTTGTTCCAGAAGTCTACTCCGTTTACGTTTCCATAATTCAGCCAGAAGCCCGCGTGATGGGGATGATCCACGCGCTCACCAGGTCTTGGCTCAAGCGGGAAGCCCCGAGTAATGATGGTGCCTGTTGAGGTTCGGACGGGATAAAGCACAGGGACTTTGAGTTTCTCGGGCCAGACATACGAAGTAAAGGGTTTGCCATCGATGAGAATGTCCACCCGCCGCTCAGCTTCGTTCTTTACGACCTTCACGCCCTGCGCCTGCGTAGCGATAGCAGAGAACACTACGAGCAGGACCAAGAGCCAGCTAATGCGAACGTACTTCATCCAAATGGCCACCTCTTCTCACGAAATCCCACCAACGGGCAGTTGGTGGATTGTTCACCGCCTGCCTACCAACCCGCGCTTCATTAGGTTGGATCTAAAACTTCCACCAACTGCCGTTGGCGGTATTCTCCGAGAACTTGCCAACGGTTCTTTGTAGGTTGCATCTGAAGTTACCACCAACTGCCGTTGGTGGTATTTCTTAAGTTGTAACCACTCTTTTCTTCGCTTCGTCGAAGGTCACGCGCTTGCCTGTTTGCAAGGCAGCGATTGTCATGCAGAGCGCAACTGAATGATTGTACGCAGCATGAATGTCCGCATTCGGTGTCTTCCGCGAACGCACGCACTCCATCCAGTTTCGCATGTGCGCCAGCGTAGGCTTGTCGACACCCGTGTTAGCCGAAGTCTGAACATTGCCATCGTCAGAGGCAGCAGCATCGACCAGCGAGCTTTCTGCCAGTTGAAAAGGCTTCATCTTCATCGGTTCGGCATACTTCGCTTCCAGTCCTCCGGTTGGACCGATCTTGTTTGTATCCAGGTCGATCGTTCCACCATTCGAGAAGTACAACTCGCGAACGCCGCCGGCGCTGTTAGTCTGACGCGACGAATAGACCACCTGAAATCCTTTACCACCTTTCGCCGCATCACCGTAGTCGTACACGGCCGTCATCGTATCGAAGTTCCGCCGGCCGTCGCGCCATAAGTAAATGCCGCCGTTAGCGACGACACTCGAGGGATAGTTGAAGCCCGTAAACCAGTGCACCGTGTCGATCTGATGGACCAACCATTGATCCGGAATACCGGATGAGTACGGCCAGAAGAGGCGAAACTCGACATACTTGCGAGCGTCGAAAGGCTCGTACGGCCGATTGATCAGAAAGCGTTTCCAATCGACGTCCGCTTCCTGAAGTTTCGGAACGAGGCTGGGCCGCCGCCACCGGCCAGGTTGATTAACATTCCACGTCATCTCAACCATTACGATGTCGCTGAACTTTCCAGAACGAATAAACTCGTTCGCACGGATGTAACTCGGTGTTGACCTTCGCTGCGTCCCGACCTGCACGATCCGGTCCGAGGCTTTGACGACTTGCAGCGCGGTGTTTGCATCGGACATCGTGTTGGCGAAAGGCTTCTCGACGTAAACATCCTTTCCTGCGCGCACCGCCTCGATGCAGTGATAAGCGTGCTGAAAGTCCGCTGTTGCAATTATCACAGCGTCGAGGTCCTTCATGGCGTAAAGCTCGTCGTTGTTCCGGAACTGCTGCACGTTAGTTCCGGCTTTCTGATTTATCTTTGCGGCTGCTTCGTCGCGTCTGAGCTTCCAGAGATCCGAGATCGCCACCAGTTCAAAGTTAAGGCCGCCTGCAAGCTGTAAGAAGGCCGGGATCAAAGCATCGTTCGCGCGATCGCCGGGTCCGACCACAGCGACACGCACGCGACCGTTCGCGCCCAGAATCTTCGCGTAACTGGAAGCCCGCGAGCCGATAACTGCTCCCGTCGCTCCGAGCGCAGCCGTTTTGATGAAATCTCGGCGTGAGTTCTTGTCAACCATGATGGGTCTCCTTCAGGATTAGTCAGTGGTCCGTGGTCCGTTGTCAAATAGTCCGTGGTCCGTAGTCTGGCTTTGGCTTTTGGCCTTGGGCCTTTGGACTTCGACCTTGGTCTTTGGGCGAAACTCAAAAAGGGCTCAGGCCAAACTCCAAAGGCCAAAAGCCAAAGCCTACACCTTCATATTCAATTTCTCTTCCAAATACTGCTTACTAATCACCGCATAATCTTTTGGCGTTTTCGAAGCGTCAGGCACGCTGTCGAGTTCGACCACAGCCCAACCGCGAAACTTGACATCGTTCAATGCTTTGAAGACGGCTGGTAGATCGACTCGCCCAGCACCAAGCTCGACAAAACGATAAGAGCGACCGCGATTGTCAGCCGGTGAAATGTTCGCCACATCTTTGATATGAAGGAACAACAGTCGATCGCCGTATTTCCGGATCGCATTTGCGGGATCTCCTCCGCCTTGTTGGTAATGTGCGATGTCCAACTCAAGTTTCACCGACCGAGGATCGACTGCTTCCATGATTCGATCTACTTCGTCTGGCGCCTCACCCAATGAATCCATGTGGTTGTGATATCCGAGAGGAATTCCGAGATCCGCTGTTCGCTTGCCGATTTCCGTAATTACTTTGCCGAGCTGGCGAAAATCCGCCGGCTCGGGTTTACGTTCTTTCGGGCGTGACGAATCGGTGACCTGTAGATAACGACCGCCAACATCGCGAACAAACTGTGCGTTGCGAACGTGCTTTTCGATCTCGTCTTTCTCAGGAGCCGTTATTGAAACGCCCCCGCTCGATAACGCGACCATTTCGAGCCGGTATTGATTCAGTAGTTCATGAAGGGCCTTTGGCCGTTCGCCGTACTCCTTCAGGATGTTGCTTCGCAGCTGAATTCCAGTGAAGCCAACCTCGGAAACATCTTTGATAGCTTGAGTATCGTTTCCATTCCAGGTAATTGCCGCGTAGCCAAATTTAATGCTCTGCGCGGCTAGTAAGTTGAAGCAGGAAAACGCGAACGACGGTTTTAATGCTGAAGCTGCAGCTGCGGCACTAACACTAGCAAGGAATGTACGTCTTGAAAGCAACATATGATTCTCCGAAGGAACGTCCGGGGATCAAAAACCGATCCACGAAAACCAGGAAAAACAAAGACACGAAACAACACGAACACAATTCAATCGAAAATCGAAAATCGAAAATCTAATGAGATTCGCGCGGTACGCCGACGCCACTCTTCCCCACAAGAAAGTCGAGGTCTGCTCCGAGATTGGCTTGCATGACGTGATCGTAATACAAGCGATAATAGCCTCTGCCGGAGGGTGGCTGAGGTGGCTGCCACCGAGCGCGCCGCCGTTCTAACTCGGTCGCGTCAACATCCAGGTGCAACCGGCGAGCATGAACATCCAACTCAATCGGATCGCCATCCTGGACGAGCGCCAAGTTTCCTCCGGATGCTGCTTCAGGAGCTACATGCAAAACGACCGTGCCGTACGCCGTACCACTCATGCGAGCATCCGAGATCCGGACGACGTCGGTGATTCCTCTTTGCAAGAGCTTCGCGGGAAGAGGCAGGTTACCAACTTCCGGCATTCCTGGATAGCCTCGCGGTCCACAATTCTTCAGCACCATGACGCTGGTCTCATCAATTTGTAAATCTAGGGAGTCAACGCGAGCGTGAAAATCTTCAATCGTTTCGAACACGACTGCGCGGCCGCGGTGTTTCATCAGCGCTTCAGTTGCCGCTGAAGGTTTGATGATTGCTCCATCCGGGCACAAGTTACCTCGCAGTACGGCGATTCCGGCTTCGGCTTTCAAAGGCTCCGAAGTCTTCTTAATTACATCACGGTTATAACAAGCCGCGTCCCTGGTGTTCTCGCCGATAGTTTTTCCGTTTACGGTAAGCGCGTCGCTGTGAATTAGGTCGCCGAGCTCGCGAATGATAGCTGGTAATCCACCTGCGTAATAGAAATCTTCCATTAGATACTTGCCCGACGGCATGAGGTTCAGTAGGCACGGAACACCTCGCCCGAGTCGATCCCAGTCATCCAAGCTGAGCTCGACACCGATGCGGCCTGCGATTGCGAGTAGATGAATCACGGCATTCGTCGAACCGCCAATTGCGCCGACAACACGAATCGCATTTTCAAAAGCTTCGCGCGTCAGGATGCACGACATGCGAAGGTCCTCGTCAACCATCTCGACGATACGCCGTCCAGCCATGTGAGCCAGCGTGTAGCGACGCGCATCGACTGCCGGAATTGCGGCATTTGTCGGCAGACCAATCCCAAGAGCTTCAACCACGCTCGCCATCGTTGATGCTGTTCCCATGGTCATGCAATGTCCGGCGGAACGATTCATGCAACTTTCCGCTTCCAGAAACTCGCACTCGCTGATCGCGCCGCAACGTACTTCCTCACTGAGCCGCCAAACGTCGGTTCCAGAGCCGATGTCTCTGCCCTGATACTTACCGTTCAGCATCGGACCACCCGAAAGCAGAATGGTCGGCAGATCGCAACTCGCGGCTCCCATCAACAGCGCCGGCGTTGTCTTGTCACATCCCGCGAGCAATATCACTCCATCTATCGGGTTCGCACGAATTGATTCTTCGACATCCATGCTAACCAGGTTTCGAAAGAGCATCGTCGTGGGTCGCATCAGCGTTTCGCCGAGCGACATCACTGGAAACTCGAGTGGGAAACCTCCGGCCTCGTAAACGCCTCGTTTCACATGATCGGCCAACTGACGAAAATGTGTATTGCACGGAGTAAGCTCAGACCACGTGTTACAGATCCCAATAACTGGACGGCCGTCGAAGAGATGATCTGGGCGGCCCTGATTCTTCATCCAGCTGCGATGAATGAAGCCGTCACGATCCTTCCCACCAAACCATGCGGTGCTTCGTAGTTTCATGAACGTTGATCTTGCTTTCTTGTGGTAACAAGCGATGTATCATTTCTCGTTTGACATTAATCATTTCTCATTTATTGCGTGCGATCAGACGGGTTTTTCAAATGAGAAATGATTAATGTCAAACGAGAAATGATACATCGCGTCTATCGACCCTTCGTCCACCACGACCCCTAGGGCCACATCTAACAAATATGGGCGCCTTGAGTCTCAACATAAACCGCATACAACGATTGACTGGCCGTGATGAAGAGGCGGTTGCGCTTTGGACCACCAAAACAGATGTTACTCGCCGTTTCCGGCAACACGATTTGTCCGATACGCTGCCCCTCGGGAGTGAAGATGTGGACACCATCGAATCCTTCGCCACCCCATCCGGCACTCGCCCATATATTGCCGTCGATGTCGGCACGAAGACCATCCGTGCCTCCAAACAGCTCGCGATCTTTCACCTGGAGCTTCATCGCTGCAAATGGTCTCCGGTTGGTCAACCTCGAGCCATCAACAACATCCCAGACAGTTATTCCACCGGGTCTACCGGTATCTACCACATATAGTTTTTTGTAGTCCGCTGAGAAACACAGCCCGTTTGGTTTAGAGAGCTCGTCAGTGACCATATCAAGCTTCGCAGTTTTTGCATCGATTCGATAAACGGCCTCCTTAATCTGAAGCTCACCTTTGTTCCCTTCGTAGTTCATCATGCTTCCGTAGCCCGGATCCGTGAACCAGATCCCTCCATCCGGATGGACCACCAGATCGTTGGGTGCGTTGAATGGTTTACCCTGCCATTTCTCAGCAAGCATGGTGACGGTGCCATTTCTCTCATATCGGACTACGCGCCGGGTGCCGTGCTCACAGGAAAGTTGCCGGCCTTCCCAATCAAAGGTGTTGCCGTTGCTGTTGTTTGACGGGTTACGGAAAGTGCTGACGTGGTTATCTTCAGCTAACCACCGATGCTGAACATTGTTGGGGATGTCGCTCCAAACCAGATAACGTCCGACGCCATTCCAGGCAGGACCTTCGGCCCACAGCATTCCTGTGTGAAGTCGTTGAATCGGCGTGTTGTTGAGTTTGTACTTCGCGAATCTCGGATCAAGAATGACGATGTCCTTATCCGGATAGCGAACCGGCGGACCATTCTGACCATAGTCGCGCTGCTGTGCTTTGGTTACAGCAGCAGCAACACCAACAGCAAGACCGGTTCCGATAAAGCTCCGCCGACCTATCGAAATGGATTTCGCATCGTCCAATTCCTTTCTCAAGCTGTTGCCTCGTTTATCGTGCTTATAGTCGTCCGAGCCTGTGTGTTCGTCTCATTCAGCGGATAATGAGGTCAGGACCACCACGCGGTACTCACTTCATAACGACGAAGAATGGTCTGACCACCGGAGAAATTTTTCTGCTCCTTGTAACATGCTGGCTTTAGGCGGTCAAGAAAGTTTCTGAAATTTACACAAAGGGCAATCCAACTATCGATAGACCCTGAAAACCTTAATCTTGACAGGGTTAGGCGCTCAATGTTACACGTCCACACTCGAATCGAGCGCGTCTATCTCCTATGACTTCCAAGAAAGTATCGCAGTTTCGGGTGGTCAGACCATCTGAGAAAAATGGCTTGATGACTGAAGAGGTCGTCAACCAGGTTCGCGAGCTGGTTCGCCTCGGGAAACTAAGACCAGGTGATCGACTTCCACCGGAGCGTGAGATGGCGAAACAACTCGGTATCAGCCGGGCGAGTTTGCGCACGGGCCTGCGCTTTCTCTCAGCTAGTGGCGTTCTTAGTTCGCGACATGGGTCGGGGACGTACATTGCCGCTGGACCACCCGTGCTCGACAGCCAACCTCTCAGCATGCTGGCTGCGCTTCACGGGTTCACGACTGACAAGATGTTCGAAGCGAGACGACTTGTCGAAGTAGCAGTCGCCGGACTGGCTGCTGAGAATGCAACCGACGAACAACTGCGGTTGATGTCCGACGAAGTGACTGAAACATATGCAGCACTGGACAATCCTCAGGAGTACCTGGTCCACGATTTCGGCTTTCATCGCGCGGTTGCCGCAGCGTCAGGAAACCCGATCCTGGCAGCATTCATGGAGATGGTTGCGGACATTCTTTATGAAAGACGATGCAAGACTATCGGTCGTTCTCGAGACCTCAAGGAATCAGTTGAGATGCATCGCAAGATCTATCACGCGATTCGCTCGCACGATCCTAATGCAGCTCGAGCAGCGATGAGCGAACACCTGATTCTCGCCGAGCAGGGTTTGGCGGCGGAAGAAGCAGCCGAAGCAGCTAAGTTGAGTTCCAAATCCGATCGCAGTTCATGGCCGGCTAAATCAAGACCGAGTCGTAAGAAATGATTACTGGGAGCGAGATCTCGATGAAGATTAACAAGACGTTGTTGCTGGTTCTGGCCGGATCAATTGTTTCGTTTGTTGCGTTTTTCTCTGTCGCAAGCACTGTTACAGGTCATTCGAGTCGATCTGAACTACGTCTCCAAACAGGCTCAGTACCCGCACGCGTCTTCGACGTGAGACGTTTTGGAGCTAAAGGTGACGGAAAATCTTTGGACTCTCCAGCTATAAACAAAGCGATTGAAGCTGCAGCGGCTGCAGGCGGTGGGACTGTTCATTTTCCCGCTGGAACGTATAGGTCGTTCTCAATCCGCTTAAAGAGCAACATCAGTTTATACCTGGATCACGGATCAACGATTCTTGCAGCGAGTCCTCTCGACAAGGATGGAAAGTACGATCCGCCCGAACCTAATCAGTGGGACAAATACCAGGATTTTGGACACAGTCACTGGCACAACAGTCTGATCTGGGGCGAGAACCTTGAAAATATTTCAATACTCGGGCCAGGACTTATCTGGGGCAAGGGATTAGTTCGCAGTGGAGGACAGTCGCGCACGAAAGAGCAAAACGACGCGTTGAGTAAAGCACCGCCCGATCCGACTGTTGGGCCATTCGGATATCCAAACGCTCGCGATGCGGTAGAACCAGGTTGGGGAAACAAGTCAATCAGCTTGAAGCTTTGCCGCAACGTGATCATTCGCGATATCTCGATTCTTCACGGTGGCCACTTTGCCATTCTGGCGACTGGTGTCGACAACCTTACGATCGACAACATTAAGATCGACACGAATCGCGATGGAATCGATATTGATGCGTGTAAGAACGTCCGAATCTCAAATTGCACAGTGAACTCGCCTTTTGATGACGGTATTTGTCCGAAGAGTTCCTTTGCGCTTGGCTACGCTCGCGTTACCGAGAATGTGACGATCACTAATTGCCAGGTGAGTGGTTACGATGAAGGAACGCTGCTCAATGGAACGTACAAACGGGAGTTTAGAAATCAGAACGGTACGTTCAGTCCGACGGGTAGAATCAAGTTTGGCACGGAATCAAACGGTGGCTTCAAGAACATCACCGTATCGAACTGCGTCTTCGAGTATTGTCGCGGTCTGGCTCTGGAGGCGGTCGACGGTGCTTTACTTGAGGATGTCACCATAAACAACATCACAATGCGCGACATCAGCAACTCGCCGATCTTTCTTCGGCTCGGCGCGCGACTTCGAGGTCCAAAGGAATCTACGACTGTCGGTGCGTTAAGGCGGGTCATAATCAGCAATGTCGTCGTCTACAACGCGGATGCGAAATACTCGTCGATCATCAGTGGCATTCCCGGTCACCCGATCGAAGATGTGCGCCTCAGCAGCATTCGGATATATGCGCAGGGCGGCGGAACAAAACAGCAGGCCGCTCTCGATCCGCCGGAGAAAGAGGACACTTATCCGGAACCCACGATGTTTGGCGAGTTACCTGCGTACGGTTTTTTCATCCGCCATGTCAAAGGACTCAACATGCGAGACGTAGAAGTGAGCTTCTTGAAGGAAGACATGCGGCCAGCGTTTTGGCTGAAGAATGTTGCAGGAGCTGACTTTCAGCATGTGAAAGCGCAACGCGCTGCGGACGTTCCAATTTTTGATCTAAAGAATGTGACAGACTTCAACACTAACCAGTGCTGGCCGTTGCCTGACACGCGACTCGAGCAGGTTGGTGAGAAGAAGTTGTGACCAGGAGCAGGAGGCAGGAGCCAGGAGCAGGAGGCAGTTCGCAGCGGCAGTGGTTCGTGTGGTTTCGTGT
>JBKPAC010000110.1:0-19696 GCA_046726175.1 Acidobacteriota bacterium | reverse complement strand
ACCAGAGTCAAAGCGGACTGGTAAAGATTGCGAAAGACGTTGAACTCCAACTCACGATTAATCCTGAACGCCAAAATCCACAAACACAACAAGCTAGCGAAGATGCAATCGCTCCTCTTGTTGACGGGGCGCCATCTCTTCAGTCGGCATTTCCCTTGTTGAATTTCATCGAACCTCAATTAGATACGAGCCTGCACCGGTTCAGCGTAACTCAACTGATCAACTATCAACGGTGCAGGCGCCAGTACTATTTTGATCGGGTGTTGCACGCACCGTCGGCCGAAGCGATGGCCGTCTGGAATGACGCCGAAGCTCCTGAACCACCAGCCAACCTCACAGCTACATTGAGAGGTGCTGTTATTCACCGTTTCTGTGAAACGTACAATGCCGGAGAAGATCCGCTTGCGCGAGTCACACTGAGCCTCGACGAGGTCCTTCGTCAACGGCAAGCAGAACTGGCAGATCGTTTATCAGACATCGATCGTGCGGCAGCTATCAAAGAACTCGAGCCGCTGGCACACAATTACATTACAAGCGACGTATTCAAGCGCGTGGAATCGGCTCAGCGTCAGGCTCTCAACGGAGTAGCAAATCCGGGTATGCAGCCAGGACTCTGGAGCGAACTGAGTTTCCGCTTGCGACGTCCGCTTGGAGTGCTGAATGGGATAATCGATAAATTAGTGATCACACGATCACCACAAACTGAGTCGCTGAACATCGAGATAATCGACTTCAAAACCAATCGCATCCGGACGACGATTTCTCCAAAAACTGTTGCGGTTGTTGAGCCTGCGAACGGAAGCGGCGGCCGCAGCAAACGACAGGCACCGGGTCAGATAGCTCTGGCCTTTATGGAACCGGTCGTGACTACTCTAACAGCTCAGTCCGACTCATCAGCCACCGAAGCAGTAGCTGTCGTCGCAGGTGATTATCAGCTGCAAATGCAGGCGTACGCGCTAGCTGTACAAACGCTGATTGCAGACCTGACTACTCAGATTAATGTCAATGTCACACTTCACTTTCTCGATCCAAACGTCGAATTTCGCCTTCCGCTGAATCTCCTGGAACGAGCGACTTGCGAACAGGCCATAGACGAAGCGATGCTCCAGATTGTCTCGTCCACCCAGCCCGAGGATTTTCCGGTTCACGCATCACCTCATTGCCGTACTTGCAACTTTCTCGCAATTTGTACGGCTGGTCGACAGTGGCTGAACAGCCAATGACTCGGGTCGGCCCAACGATTCACGATTTACGATTCACGATTTACCATTTAACATTCACCTGCCTTATGACAACCATAAAGTCGTTCGATGGTGGTGAGTTCGACGCCTACATGGCCTTGCCCGACAGCGGCTACGGTCCGGGAATTGTCGTTCTCCAGGAAATCTTCGGCGTAAACAAGTTCGTGCGTAGTGTTGCGGAGTGGTATGCACAGCACGGCTTCGTGGCGCTCTGCCCCGATCTCTTTTGGCGCCTGGAGCCCGGAATCCAGTTAACGGATCAAGGTGACGACTGGCAAAAGGCTATTGAACTTTATCAGGCACTCGACGAAGACAAAGCCGTCGAAGACTCAGCCAGCGCTGTTGCGTTTCTGCGCAAGCACCCGGCCTGCAACGGCAGGGTTGGGGCAGTTGGATTCTGCATGGGTGGTAATCTCGCCTATCTGCTCTCGGTCAGATTCAAACCAGATTGCGCAGTTGGATACTACGGCGTCAGCATCGAAAAGACTTTGAATGAAGCATTGAACCTGAGCTCGCCATTGATGCTGCATATCGCCGGAGCAGATCAATACTGTCCGCCCGAAGCTCAACGGGCCATCCACGAAACACTCGATGGAAATCCGCTGGTAACGCTTCACGATTACCCGGGTATGGACCACGCTTTCGGCAGACCGGGCGGAGCACACTACGACGCAACTGCAGCTGAGCTGGCGGACCTTCGCACACTCGAGTTCTTCGTCAGGAACCTGGCTGGTAATGGAATCGCGACCGCTCATCAAACGTTATCGGATCGCTGGGATGAGCATGTGAAGTATGAATTCGCAACGCGCAACACCGACGACACGCTCCAGACGATGGTTGCAGATGCTTATGTGAATCATGTTCCCGTAATGACCGGTGGTGTAGGTCACGACGAGTTGCGCGAATTCTATGCTACGCGTTTCATTCCGCAAATGCCTCCAGACACGGGAATGACACCGGTCTCGAGAACTATAGGCGTGGACCGAGTGGTCGATGAAATGGTTTTTGAATTCACGCATACGGTCAGGATGGATTGGATGCTGCCTGGGATTCCTCCGACGGGCAAACACGTAAGAGTTCCGTTGGTCGTCATCGTTCACTTCCGAGATGGAAAACTGGCTCACGAACATATCTACTGGGACCAGGCCTCAGTCCTCGCTCAGCTTGGTTTGATTGATACAAAGCAACTTCCGGTAGCGGGTGTCGAGAGTGCCGAAAAGGTGCTCGATCCGAAGTTGGCGTCTAACGAATTAATGAACCGCGCAGTCTGATGAGAATGCTGAGAAGGAGAACGATCCTTCAATGAGCGATCTCAAAGCAACTGATACCACCGGCAGACCGGATGTGGTCTCCCGGCTGCGTCGAGATCTAGGGACGCTCGAATCGTACGCCGCTCTGATCGGCATTCTGATCGGCGCGGGTATCTTCAAAGTCACAAGTCAGGCATGGTCGTTCACTGGTCCAAGCGTGATCCTGGGCTACGTTGTACTCGTGCCCGCAATTCTCGCCACCTCGATACCTTATGCTGCGTTTCTGTCGACTTCTCTTGGACGTGAACCAGGCGGCGAGTATTTGCATATCTCGCGAACATTTGGCGGATATGGAATTGCTTATCTGGGCGCCTGGCTCAAAATAATTTCCTATATTGGCGCCGGCGCCTTTCTCGCTGACGCTCTTGCCGGATACTTGATCGAGTTCGCTCAAGGTCTTTTACGAAAAGAACTATTTCAACTGCCTTTGGCGATCGCTTGCCTGCTGTTCTTCTATGGCATCAACGTAGTCGGAGTACGTTGGTTTGGTCGCATGCAGGTGATCATGTGTGCTTTGAAAGGTATCGCTCTGGTTGTCTTGATTGTTCCGGGCCTGTTTGCGATTCATACAGTTAATTACACGCCTTTTGTGACGCATGGCTGGAAGGGATTTGCTGCCAGCTTGATTCCGCTGTTCTTCGCCTACGCTGGATTCGAATCGCTGGCCCAGACTGCGGGTGAGGTAAAGGACAGCACTCGAAAATTACCCGGAGTGCTCATCAAAGGAATCAGTGCGACTGCTTTGATTTACATTCTGATGTCGATAGTTTCGTTTGGTGTGTTACCGGGAGAAAGGCTGCAATTCAGCAGCGCGCCGATGGCCGAAGTTGCCTCTGTCTACTTGCCGGCAGGAGCAGCAGCATTTGTAACATTTGGAGCAATTATGGCGATCATGACGGCACTGAATGGAACGATGCTTGTGCCTTCGCGTCTCGCGATTCTTTTTGTCGAAGATCGTCTTGCGCCGTCATGGATTGGCTTCGTTAATCCGCGGACCGCAACTCCGATTCGCGGCTTGACGCTCACCCTGTTAGCTTGCGTGGCACTCCTCGTCAGCGGTCAATTCGTGCTGGCATTAACCATTGCTGTTTTCGCACTGGTCGTACTTTATTTTCTGCACAGCCTTGCATTTCTCGTGCTGCCGAAATGGAATCCGGATCTGTACAGCGAGATCAAACTGGAAACGCCTAAATGGATGCTGCTCGGGAGCGCTGTTGTTTCATTGTTCGCAATGGGCACCATGATCTGCGTACAGGTGTTCCAGGACATTGAGGTGCTGCGCTCGCAGACGCTGGGGCAACGAATCGCAAATCATTCATTGACGAGCATCGAACTGATGGTAGCCTGGGGTTTAATCGGAGCCGCGCTCTACTTGTTCTATCGTTTGCGAAAATCATTGCCAAAACCTACGGCAGCTGAACTTGTTGCTAATGTCGAAAGTCAGGAGTAAACGGTTTGGAGATCAAAGCAAAACGAGTTCTGATCACGGGTGCGAGTCGTGGCCTTGGACATACGCTCGCCTTCGCTTTCGCGAGTTCCGGTGCGGCGCAGATCGTCGCGGGAATCAGGAAGGAGGAGGATGCCGAACGACTCTCGCATGAGGCTGCCGTCTCGGGCGCGCCAATTTTGCCGGTAAAGCTGGATGTGACCGTCGATGAGGACGTTAGTAACGCAGCCAAACTCGGACCATTCGACATCCTCATCAACAACGCAGGCATCGCCTCGTATGGCAATCCACTGACGATGAGTTTCGAAGACATTCAGAAAGAAGTCGACGTCAACTACTTAGGAGTGCTGCGGGTGACACGTGCAGTTGCACCGGACATGGTGCGACAGGGTGGCGGCGTGATCGTAAACGTCGGCTCAATCCTCGGAAAGATCAACCTTCCGTTAGTGGCAACCTACTGCGCAACAAAGGCTGCGCTTCTGTCTTTGGGCCAGGCTCTGCGTGCCTATCTGAATGACAAAGGAGTGCAGGTCATTACTGTTATGCCCAGCGCAATTGATACTGACATGGGCCGCGGAGCCGAAATCCCCAAACTTCAGAAAGAGTTTGTCGCCGCCGAGATTCTTAAAGCCATCGCGGAAGAAACCTACGACCCCGCGATTGGTGACGAAGCCGCAGGCGTGCTCGAAGGCCTCAAGAAAGATCCTCTATCGATGGAGAAGATGTTCGCCCAATACAAGTAAGACATGTCGCTCAATCGCCGCCGTGAAGAGTTTCCTACCCTCGCCTCCGGTATCCATCTGCTCAGCCACAGTCTTGGACCAGTGCCGCGAGCAGTCAGGGAATCAATGCTTGCTTATTGTGATGCGTGGGAGCACCACACCAGTGAAGATGCCTGGGCCACGAGTTGGTGGCAGCTCTCCCGGCGTGTTGGCGATCGCATCGCAAAGCTACTTGGTGCTGAAGCAGGTTCAGTACAGATTCAACCAAATGCATCCATTGCTCTCTCCTCGGTCGCCTCATGCTTCGATTACGCGCGTTCCAAACGAAACAAAGTAGTTACAACCGAGCTGGACTTCCCTTCAATGGAGTACATCTGGGAAGCACAAAAACAGCTGGGTGCGCGTGTCGAAATAGTTCCTGCCGAGGACGGTCTGGTCGTACCACTGGAGCGGATTTGCGATGCGATAGACGATGAAACCTGCCTGGTAGCACTGTCCCACACTTCTTATCGCAGCTCGTATCGCGTCGATGCAGCTGCGTTATGCGAGTACGCGCACGCAAAAGGCGCACTGGTTCTCCTGGATGTCTATCAATCGGCTGGAGCGTTGCAATTAAATGCGGCGCGCTGGCAAGTGGATTTCATGATCGGTGGAACGATCAAGTGGCTCTGCGGTGGTCCAGCATGCGGTTATCTATACGTTCGGCCAGAGTTGCACTCACGTCTGCGCCCGCGGCTGACCGGTTGGGTCGCCCATGCAACGCCATTTGATTTTGCTCCTCCACCGATGAACTACGCGCAGTCCGTACGTCGCTTTGCGCAAGGGACGCCCAGCATTCCCGCACTTTACTCGGCTTTGCCTGGAATACAGCTGATCGAGGAGTTTGGGCTTGAGAACGTTGCAGCTGAGTCAGTGAGGCGAACTCAGGCCATTGTTAATTACGCATTGGAACGTGGCTGGAAAGTTAATAGCCCGCAAAACCCTGGCCAGCGTGGTGGCTCAGTAATGATAGGCGTTGCAAATGGTCCTGCTCTGGTTGACAGGCTTGCTGAACATCGAGTCTTCGTCGACAGCCGGCCAATAGCAGGTTTGCGAATTTCTCCTCACTACTTCAATACTGATGAAGAAGTTTTTGAGGCTCTTGCGATACTGGCAAAGTTGATGGATGACCAGCTATGAGTGATGCAACACCGGGTA
Organism: Acidobacteriota bacterium; assembly: GCA_046726175.1. Taxonomy (GTDB): domain Bacteria; phylum Acidobacteriota; class Blastocatellia; order Pyrinomonadales; family Pyrinomonadaceae; genus PSRF01. The sequence goes on along the minus strand of JBKPAC010000110.1, from coordinate 13,779 downwards.
CGCCCGCTCCGGATTTTAGCTTGCGCGACGGAAGCGGAGCTGAGTGGCGTTTATCAGATCATCGCGGCAAAGTCGTCGTGCTTCTGTTTTATCCCGGCGACGAAACTCCGGTATGTACGAAACAGATGTGTTCATTGCGCGACCGTTGGGAAGACTACTCCGCAACCGGAGCTGAAGTGGTCGGTATTTCAACCGGCTCGATAGAATCGCACAAAGGTTTTGCGGAGCATCACAATTTGCCGCTGAGGCTGCTTTCGGATGAGGGGGCAAAGGTAGCAGACGCTTATGACTCGCGATCATACTTTCCCGGAAGAGTGGCGCGATCTGTCTTCGTGATCGATGCCAACGGAATCATTCGCCACCGTGATGTTCGTAAGGTAGGACTGATTCGCCCTCGCGACGACCAGATCCTCGAGGCTATTCGCGCCGCCCAAAGGTGAATTGCGGATTGCGGTGCGGATTTCAAACGTGATAATCCGCAATCCGCAATTCGCAATTCGAAATCCGCAATTTCTCCCGTTATAATCCCCGCGAAGGAGAAACGAGGATGCCGGATACGATCAAGTGCAAACACTGTGGGGAGAAGCGTGCGCCGCTTGGCTTTGCGCCATTACCCAACGAGCTGGGCCAGCGAATCGCAAAAGAAATCTGCCAGCCGTGTTGGAGTGGTTGGTTACAAAAGCAGACACAGATCATCAATCACTATGGTTTGGACCTTTCTACTCCAGACGCGCAAAACTTTTTGATGGACAACATCAAGGGGTACCTGTTTGACGACGTGCCGAAAGTCGCGGAGATTGATACGTCGAAAGAGGGATCGGTCAAGTGGTAGAGTGGAAAAATGCCTCCATCTGTCATTTATCGTTTGACATTTATCATCTGATATTTCGATTTGACGAGAAAGACGGGAACGGAAATGACAAATGCCAAACGTCAAATGATGTTTGTCAAATAGGTCTACCGACCATCTATTGATCCCAACTGTACAATCACACTCTGAAACGGCCTCACGTTTGCGTTTCTAATCTCACGGTTTTCCCGAATAGACGCTACCCCGAAATCCCCCAAAGAACTTGCGTCATTTGTTGTGACACAGATGTGTCACGTTCCAATTCTGGACGTATGTTTTTCAGACTGTGTCTGAAAGACCACTTTGGAGGCTTGATAATGAGACTGAGATTTGCGGGATTCATAGCCATCGCCGCAATGGCATTGCTGCTCTCCGGCTGCAACGGATACTCCACAAATACAAATGCAAACGCTAACCACAACGCGGCAAACGCAAATGCAAATGCGAATGCAAACGCCAATAGCAACGCGAACCTGAGCGCAAACACAAATACGAATCGCGCTCCCACACGCGAAGAATACGAGCGGGACAAAGAACGATATCAGCGTGAAGCCAAACAATCAGGTCGGACCATCGGCACGGGTTTGAATGATGGTTGGCTGTGGGTCAAGGCCCGCTTCGATCTCGCGGCCGTGGATGACCTGCGAGATTCAACAATCAATGTGGACGTCGACAATGCAGTTGTGACCCTCACTGGCACTGTCGCCACCGCCGCACAAAGGAAGAAGGCAGAAGACACTGCCAAAACAATTGAAGGTGTGAAGAGCGTAAAGAACATGCTGAAGGTAGTTCCGAATCCATCAGCAAATGCTAACGCTAACGCGAACAGAGCCACCCCACGCAAGTAATCTCGACGCATGCACCCAACTCACGGGTCATGAAGTCGGTACTGGGAACGCGGGCGTCTCGCTCGGTTCCTATCGATTCGTAAATCGCACTGCGGGCGAGACGCCCGCGCTCTCAGTACACACTTCATGACCCGTGAGTTGTCAATCACATACCAGCACTTAAAACATTTACTCTTAACATTTTCTAAGATAAGCTTTCGTCCTTCTTCCAAACACAAGAGGGTAGGTCAGCTTTCTACTCTGCTGGCTATTATCAGCAAAAATCATTTCCGGAGTCGCATCAGCCTATGCTAACGATCCGTCTGCGGGTTCTCACCGCATCCATCGCGCTTTTCAGTCTGGCATTAGCTTTTCTCAATCTTACCCACGCCCAAAACTCGGCAACAGACACTTACGCGATCACCAACGCGCACATCGTGACTGCTGCCGGGCCAGTAATCGAACGGGGAACGGTAGTAATTCGCAACGGCTTGATCGGTGCTGTGGGTTCCAACGTAACCGTACCTGCAGATGCAAGGACGATTGACGGGGCGGGATTGACCGTCTACCCGGGATTGATTGATTCGTACACTAGTCTCGCCATACCCGAGCCGTCTCCCTCGCCATCGCCATCTCCCGGGATTCCCGGCTTTCTGCAAGCCCAGCTCCGTCCGGCAGGTGGGCCCACCGGCGTACCAAATTCATCTCAACCAGTAGGACTACAGCCTGAGCTCGTCGCTGATGAATTGATTAGAACAGGAGCCAGCGATGTTGAGGCGGCTAGAAACGTCGGAATTACTGCTGCCGTCACCGTTCCCAGATCCGGTATATGGATGGGCCAGTCGGCTCTGATCCAACTCGCTGGTGAGACGCCACAGCAGATGATCATTCGCTCTCCCGTTGCGATGAATGTGGGTTTCACTCCACTGCGAGGTAGCTATCCCGGCTCGCTTATGGGTGTGTTCGCATCGCTGCGGCAAATGCTGCTCGATGCGCAACGGTATCGCGAGTCCATGCAGGTTTATGAGCGCTCACCACGAGGCATTCGACGTCCCACAACTGATAAATCACTCGCGGCGCTGATACCTGTGCTCGAAGGTCGCATGCCGGTAGTGTTGTATGCGGATCGTCAACGCGAGATCGAACGTGCGCTCGATCTGGCGGCCGAATTCAAGCTTAAGCCGATCATTGCCGGCGGCCGCGAATCATGGAAGGTCGTCGATCGCTTGCGCCAGAACAACGTTCCCGTTTTGCTTTCACTGAATCTGCCACGCCGGACTACAGCTGCTTTACCGGAGGCGGACCCCGAGCCCCTGCGGGTATTGCGTGAGCGAGTCGAAGCTCAAAAAACAGCTGGAAAACTGTCCGCAGCGAAGGTCAGGTTCGCCCTACAATCGGGGAATATGACAGATATCTCAGAGTTTCTGTCGAACGCCGCAAAGGTGATCGAGAACGGACTGTCTCGCGACGATGCTGTGCGCGCAATGACAATTTGGCCGGCCGAGATTTTGGGTGCGTCGAACCAGCTCGGCTCGATCGAAACGGGCAAGATCGCGAACCTGACAGTCATGCGAGGTGACCTGTTCGATCGCAACAGTCGTGTCGCCCATTTGTTCATCGATGGACGACCGGTGGATCTTAGACCACCAACTACCCCTCCGGCAGAAAGATCTAACGCAGCCGGAACCTGGACGCTCAATATCGACCTGGGCAAAGGCAATATGACGGCAACTTTGTCATTGCAGCAGGAAGGCGAACGTTTACGAGGCTCGATTCAGGGCGAGCTCGGATCCGCCGAGATTGCCAACGCATCACTGTCACCCGGAGGCGAGGTGCGATTCAGTGTGAAGGTCACCGTCGAAGGTCAAACAAATGAAGCAACATTCGCTGGTTCCTTAACCGGAAATGAGATGCGGGGAACGGTCACAATTGTGGGCAGCTCGCCGGGTTCGTTTACCGGCACGCGCTCACCTAATCCGTAGCCCTACGTGCAGCCTCTGTGTCTCGGTGTCTCCGTGTTGAAGGCGAGAAGTTCAACACAGAGACACTGAGACACAGAGGTTGCACAGAGAATTTATTTTGATTTGTGCGGAGAGGACTCATGCAAAAAATAATTTCAAGGCTCCTGTTGGTTTCAATCGCATTAGCGTTAATCCCTGACCGCGTGTCGGCGCAAACAGCCCGGGCCAGTCAGGGTGAGACGCTGATTCGCAACGCCACCATCCTTACTGTCACTCGAGGCACGTTGCAGAATTCCGACGTTCTGATTCGCAACGGCAAAATCGCGGCCGTCGGTAAGAACCTCAACGCTGGCGCTAATGCAAAGGTGATCGATGGAACTGGTAAGTACGTTCTGCCGGGAATCATCGATTGTCACTCGCATTCGATGCTCGACGCAATCAACGAAGGCACACTCGCAGTCACGTCGATGGCGCGAACGAGCGACGTCCTCAACCCGACTGATGCGGATCTGTATCGCGAGTTAGCAGGCGGCGTCACAACTCTAAACCTCTTGCACGGCTCAGCCAATCCAATTGGTGGGTTGAATACTGTCGTGAAGATCAAATACGGACGTCCAGCCGAGGAATTCTTGTTTCCGGGAGCCATGCCAGGAATCAAATTCGCGCTTGGTGAAAACCCCAAACGCTCAAATTCAACGGCCCTTCCCGGCGCGCAACGGCGATATCCAAACACTCGAATGGGCGTCGAGGAAGTCATCCGCGAAGCATTCACACGGGCGCGCGACTACAAGAAAGGTTGGGACGAGTATCGAGCAGCGGTCGCAAAGGGCGACAAGAATGTGTTGCCACCACGCAGGGATCTGCAGCTCGAGCCTCTGGTTGAGATTCTTGAGGGGAAACGTTACGTCCACGCGCACTGCTATCGATCAGATGAGATTCTTATGCTGATCAACCTTGCGGATGAATTCGGTTTCAAGATTCGCACGTTCCAGCACGTGCTCGAGGGATACAAAGTAGCGAAAGAGATTGCTCAACATGGAGCCGGCGCGTCGATATTCGCTGACTTCTGGGGCTACAAGATCGAAGCTTACGATGCGATTCCCTACAACGCAGCGATCATGACTCGCGCCGGCGTGGTTGTTTCGATGAATTCTGACTCTGATGAGAGGGCTCGCCGGTTAAACATCGAAGCAGCCAAGGCGATGCGTTACGGGGATCTCTCCGAGGAAGAAGCCCTGAAACTCGTAACTATCAATCCCGCCCTTCAACTGGGAATACAAAACCGAGTAGGTTCGATTGAAGTCGGGAAAGATGCTGACCTGGCGATTTGGAACGGCCATCCACTCAGCGTCTATTCACGCGTTGATACAACGTTCATTGACGGCGAAATCTTCTTTGACCGCCAGCAAGATCTCGCCCGGCGAGCTCAACTCGAAAAAGAGCGCGCGCAGTTGGAACAAGCAGAACCGAACCGCCCATCAACGGGTGGAACGTCTCCGCAAGCACCTAGACGGCGTCGACCGTCGAATGAGGACGACGATATCTGGGAGGGAGAACGGCCATGAAAAAACGACCTACTCGCGTACTGCTTCTGCTGGTGATCATCTTGTCGTTGGGGTCATTAGTCGCTGCGCAGCAGATCGGAAACCCGACGGTCCAGATGGGAGTCAATCCACCTCAGACAACGCTGGCCATTCGCAATGCACACATCATCACAGTCAGCGGCGCAGATATCGACAATGGCGTGATCCTCATTCGCGATGGAAAGATTGAGGCCGTCGGGACAAACATCAACGTTCCTTCCGGTGCTCAACAGATTGATGCTAGCGGCATGACTGTGTTCCCGGGTATGTTCGACGCCGGGACGTCGCTCGGGTTAGTCGAGGTTGGACAAGGAGCTGCGGGAACAGTCGACTTGAGTGAAACAGGCGATCTGAATCCCAACGCCAAAGCGATTGTCTCAATTCATGCTCACAGTGCTCATGTGGCTGTTACTCGAGTCGATGGCGTGACGACTGTGCTCAGCACGCCAACCGGTGGACTCGTATCGGGCCAGGCAGCTCTCATAAACCTAGTAGGAACAACATCCAAAGAGATGGCAGTCATACCTTACGCAGCCTTGGTAATTAACTATCCACGAATTGCTCAACGTGGCGGAGACTTCGGCAATCCGGACCAACAGCCGACAAATCTCAGTGAGATCCTGACTAACAACGCTCGGCAAGTTGAACAGATACGGAAGATGCTTCGCGATACGGAGGCATACGGGCGAGCTCAGGATGCTTACCAGAAAGACAAATCACTGCCACGCCCGGATCAGAATATTATCTTTGATGCCCTCGTACCGTACGTTCGCGGCGAACGTCCGGTGATCTTCCGCGCCGATCGTGAAGCGGAGATTCGCGGAGCGATTAAGTTTGCCGACGAGCTGAAACTCAAGCCGATCATTTTAGGTGGCGCTGACGCCGCCAAGGTCATCAGCCTGTTGAAAGAGAAGAACGTTCCGGTCATACTAACGGGCATCCTTGATCTCCCCGGCCGGGAAGATGATTACTACGACACGCTGTACGAAACTCCGGCGAAACTTCAGCAAGCTGGAGTTCGTTTCTGTATTTCCACCGGCGATAACGGCGCAAACGTACGAAGTCTTCCTTTGCACGCCGGAATGGCGGCGTCGTTTGGTCTATCCAAGGCAGAGGCATTAAAGTCAGTAACTCTCTCTCCGGCACAAATCCTGAACGTCGCCGATCGTTTGGGTTCGATTGAGACAGGAAAGATAGCGAATCTCGTTATTGCCGATGGTGATCCGCTCGAAGCGCGAACACACATTCGGTACGTCTTTATCGACGGGCGCCAGATACCCTTGGTCAGTCGACACACTGAACTGAACGATGCGTTCAAGAACCGGAAGTGAAACCAAATCGGAAATCGAAAATCGAAACCCGAAATTCCCTCTTGGAGGTTTCCATTGTTCTACTCTCATGTTCTCCGCGCCGCATTCCTACTTGCCGCGCTAATCATCCCCTCTACCGTCTATTCGCAAACTAAACTACTCCGCTTTCCTGACATCTTCGGCGATCGCGTGACATTTACTTACGGCGGCGATATTTGGACCGCTCCAAGCTCCGGTGGCAGCGCGATTCGTTTGACAGCGCATCCCGGGGTGGAACTGTTCGCTAAGTTTTCGCCTGACGGAAAGTGGATTGCCTTTACTGGCCAGTACGATGGTGATGAGCAGGTGTATGTCATTCCATCGTCTGGCGGAGTGCCCCGCCAGCTGACCTTCTATCCGGCAAAAGGTCCACTCGCGCCCAGATGGGGTTGGGATAATCAGGTTTACGGGTGGAGTCGCGACGGTCAAAAAATCATCTTTCGTTCGTTGCGTGATTCATGGTCCCTGCCGATTGCAAGGCTTTATTCCGTTTCGATCGATGGTGGTCCAGCGGAAGCATTACCGATGCCGACGGCCGGTTCAGGTGATTTCGCGCCGGATGGAAACCACGTGGTCTACTCACCCCAGTCACGCGATTTTCGGTCGGAAAAACGCTACGGTGGGGGTCAGGCCAATGCCTTGTACACGTTCGATCTGAAGACCTACGACACAAAGCGGATCACCGATGGACCGCGGCCTGCGCGAGATCCGATGTGGATTGGCGACACGATCTATTTCAATTCCGATCGTGACGGACACTTCAACCTGTATGCGTACACAGTTTCGAACGGTAAGACAACGACGGTGACTAATAACAGAACGTGGGATGTGCGCTGGCCCAGCTCGGACAATGAAGGACGGATAGTTTACGAGCTCAACGGTGAACTCCAGGTCTTTGATACGAAGAGTCGGAAGAGCACTCCTATTTCAATCATGGTTCCCGACGATGGCCTGGCCCGTAGGCCCAGCCGTATCTCTGCCGCAAACAACATCGAGTCGTACAGCATCAGTCCGAAAGGGGAGCGAGCACTGTTCGCCGCGCGCGGCGATATCTTTACCGCGCCGATCGAAAAAGGTCCGACCCGGAATCTGACACATTCATCAGGAGCTCATGACAAATGGCCGAGCTGGTCTCCCGATGGATCTCAAATCGCATTCATTTCTGACCAGAGCGGCGAGGAAGAGGTGTACCTCGTTCCACAGGATGGGTTGAAACCGGCGGAGCAGATCACCAGAGGCGGCACTGCCATGCGTTACGCGCCTGAATGGGCTCCCGACGGAAAACGAATCGCTTTCGGCGATAAAGACGGAAAGCTCTACGTCCTGACTCTCGCGGATCGCAAGGTCACAGAGATTGCCGATACTCCGCGAGGTCAGATTCGCGACTACGTATGGTCGCCTCGTGGCAACTTCCTGGCGTTCACCATGGCTGCGAACTCGAACACATTCGGTTCGATCTACATCTGGTCTGCTGGTGATAACCAGCTGCGGCGCGTAACCGATGACATGTTCAACGCCTACTCTCCAACGTGGGATCCGCAAGGTAACTACTTGTACTTCCTGAGCGACCGCGAATTTGCGCCCCAGATATCGCAGGTCGAATTCAACTTTGCTACGAACCGTACTGGATACATCTATGCGATGGCGCTACGGAAGGATGTAAAGCATCCATTTCCACCCGAGAGCGACGAGGTGAGTGTTGCGAAAGCCGACGCGCCGAAGGACGGTGAATCGGCCCCCAAGCCTGAAGAGTCACCAAAGCCTGCGGCGTCTCCTGCGGAATCGAAGCCTGAAGCGGCTCCGAAGCCTCCTGCAACGATGTCGATAGATTTCGATGGTATTTCGTCGCGTGTAGCGCGGGCACCTTTGGGCGCTGACAACTATGGTGGTCTCTCAGCAAAGACGGGTCACCTTCTGTATGTTGTTGGAGGCGCGTTCTATTACGGACGGCAGGGCGATAGGCAAGCACAGCTGCGCATTTACGCTTTTAAAGATCGCAAAGAAACGACTCTTGCTGAGGACATCCGCGGTTACGCTTTGTCCGATGACGGTTCGAAGGTGCTTGTAGGTCAGGGACCAGCGTACAACCTCTACGACGCGACACCCCAAGGCGACCGAACAAAGAAAACAGTTTCCACGGCTGGTCTCTTTGTCGATCGAGTTCCTTCCGAAGAGTGGAATCAAATATTCAACGAAGTCTGGCGACGCTACCGAGACTGGTTTTATGTTTCAAACATGCATGGTTACGACTGGATTGCTCTTCGGGAACAGTACAAACCTCTGCTGCAATACGTAGCGCACCGCTCTGATCTCAACTACGTGATCAGCGAAATGATTTCTGAGTTGACCGTGCAGCACGCATACATCGAGGGAGGCGATTTTCAAATTCCACCTCGTCCCCGCGTGGCATTAGCGGGAGCGCGGTTTGAACTGGATCGGCAGGCAGGTCGCTACAAGATTGCCCGGATCTTCGACGGTGAAAACGAGGAGGACATTTATCGTTCGCCGCTTAAGGAGATCGGAGTAAATGTTAGTGTCGGTGATTATGTGCTGGCGGTCGATGGAGAGGAGCTGAAACCGAACGACGATATTTATCGCCTGCTGAGAAACAAAGCCGACAATCCGGTGCAATTGACTGTGAACAAAACTCCTTCGCTTGAGGGAGCGCGCACGGTTTCTTACCGTCCAATCACAGACGAAGGCAATCTGATCTATCTGGATTGGATAAACACCAATCGCAAGAAGGTAGGGGATGCCACGAAGGACCGCGTTGGCTACATACACATTCCTGATATGGGAGCCAACGGGATTCGCGAGTTCATCAAGTGGTACTACCCTCAGATCCGTAAGGAAGGTTTAATCGTAGACGTTCGAGCAAACGGTGGTGGGAATGTGTCGCGGATGTTGATTGAACGGTTGAGGCGAAAGATTCTGGCGCTCAATTACTCTCGTACGGTTGACGAAGCAAACACATATCCTGATGCTGCTTTTGCTGGACCAATGGTCGCTTTGCTTGACGGAAACTCAGCGTCGGATGGCGACATCTTTCCGGCGATGTTTCGCGAGGCTGGACTTGGACCACTGATTGGCAAGCGCTCGTGGGGAGGCGTTGTTGGAATCACAAACCGCGGCGTATTGATCGACGGTGGCAATGTCTCAGTGCCTGAGTCAGGACTCGCTAACAGGAATGGTGAATGGATTATCGAGGGTTACGGCGTTGATCCTGATATCGATGTGGACAACGATCCGAAATCGGTGATCGACGGACACGATCCGCAGTTAGAGCGCGCGATAACTGAGATCATGGCGAAGCTGAAACAACCGACTAAGTTGCCGCCAAAACCCTCAGGGCCGATCAAGACGCTAAACGACAAGACAAGCCGGACAAACTAGGCCGCGGATAAAAAGCCGGATAAACGCGAATCTAATTGAAAAAGCTGTGAGCATGTGATGCTTACTTCAGCTTGTTAGTTCTGATCCGCGTTCATCCGCGGCTTAATTCCCCATCCCGTCGAGTGCCCTCGAGATCATTCGATGCATCTCGGCTGCGCGTAATGTGTCGCCGCGTGCAGCCGATCATCTCCCTTCAATATGCAGAAGCCATTCAAAGCATGGCGCCCTGTGAACTTTTGACCAGTCGCTTCCGACTCAAAATTACTGCCTGCAAGCTTCAGCGGCGAAGAGAACGCTGCATCCTGCCAGTGAACAACGATATCAGGCAGTCTTTGCACCAACGCTGCCTGAGCTGTCTTGGCTGTCCTGATTACGTCTCGCACGACTGGGCGGCCATCCATTGCCGATAGACTCCTCAAAAGTTCTACTAACTCCTCACACGTTTGCTCGTACTTGTCGACGGGAACAATACCGCGCCCCTCACGTCCAATCAGGTTCACATGCAGCCAGCCGTGCTGATCCGCCGGGAGTGCAAATGCTCGAGTCCTGGACCAGTCGTAAACAGGCATCATCGTCGGCCGCGCCAGTTTAAGTGTTGTCGTGGGCGAGAGGGTTTTGTAGTAAATCCTTTTCAACGATTTTGGAGCATAACGTTTGGCGGTCGCCATCAGATCAATAGCGCGTCCCCCCACGACTGCGAACGCCATCCCGCAAACTGCGCATATCCGTTCTCTCGAAGCAGCGGCTCAAGCAGCGTTGGCACACCGTGCGTTGGTCGCATTCCATGGAGCGAGAACACCATGGTTGTCGGGTTCTCCATCTGGCCCAAGAGTTCACCGATTTGTCGATCTACTTCGCGATAAATGTCAGTTAAGCTCGGCTCGACAGGCTTAAGTCCGTTGAAAATTCGCTTAGGGTAGACGGCGTGGTCCGTGCCGAGTGTATGCCACATGTAATGGGCGGAGTGGTGGATTTCAGTAAAGACTACTACCGTCAAATGAGGATCGGTTTGTGCGACGAGTCGCCGGGTCAAATCCCCCCCTAGTCTTACGCCGTACAGACAACCAGTCGTTAGAGCGCGAAGTCCGTCGTAATCGGCAGGCCCGCGCGTGTCTAACCGATCCAGATGCAAAGGATGCGACGGATATTGCTTAGCTACAGTTTCGGCGACCTTCGCCGGTGCAATTTGCATTCGGCCTTCGAGAAAGTCGTGTGGTCCCCATTCAGAAAGTTCGAAACCATCAGTGAACCCGGTGAAGGGAGCAAAGGGAACGTCAATCACGCCAACGCGCATTCCTTTTTCAATCAATTCATTCCAAAACAGTTTCAGGTGCCGGCCGGTGTACCGTCGAAGGCCCATTGTCTCGGGTTGCCACGCCCACTCTCCGTAAACACCATGTCCAGATGGTTGCTCTCCCGTGATAAAGGTCGGCCATACCGAGCCGCTACCGATATTGGCGGGAGACTCGACGGTGAGCCACCTGCCCTCCGCTAGCAACGCCTTCGATGTCGGCAGCTGATCCTCATCGATTAACTTGCGAATGAAGGTCGGCTCGGCAGCGTCGATGCCGATGGCGAGTACACGCGAATCGCTATTGAAGGTCATTCAAGAGCTCCTGTGGATTAACCCATCTTTGCTCGGTTGCAGAACGAATGCATGCTTCTACCACTGCCATTGTTTGCAAATTATCACGGCCGCTCGAATCCGATTCTTCTCCGGACGTCATGTTCTTTTCGAGTTGAGCAAGGAGGATCTGCTCTTCAGAGACCTTCCTTCCACCTCGTCTGATCAACCGCGGCAACTTTCCTTTCGCGCAAAGTACAAGCCAGCGGTGAAAGACGTGCAGCGTTCCTTTCTCGCCCACAAAGCGAGCGTAAAATTCCTGGCCTCCCTCAAAGAATTCATGTCCACTTGAATCGTATGTCGCTGAGTAAAGAGCCCAGGTTCCTTCCTCAAGCTCGAGCATCACCTGGAGCGAGCTTCCCGGAAGCAGCTCTCCCCATGCACGCGAGTTATCCTTCTTCGCAGCACATAACGGAGTGCATCCAAATGGTGAACGCCGACTCCCCATAACACACTGTGTGGTAACCGAGCCAACGATGGCGCCATCACGTGTGGGACTCGGTAGTACTGCATAAGAACCATTCCCATGCGACCTAATGCACCTTCCGAAATTAATCTGCGTGCGGTTCGAAACGACCGCATGTACCTATAGTTCTGCGCCACAATCAGAGGCGTTCTGAATCGCGCCGCCTTTTCTGACAAGCTAACCGCGTCTCGCAACGTTAGCGTGAATGGCTTTTCAACCATCACAGCCAGTCGTCGAGTAATTGCTTCATTGCAAGGTTCGACGTGGGAGTCAGCTGACGTCGCAACCATGACTGCATCTACGCCGTTGCGGTCGAGAGCACTGTTGAGATCGCTGAAGCACGATGCAGCAGGAACAGCCATTTTTTTCTGTGCAATCTCAAGGGCGTGCTGGTCCTTATCAACGCATGCGGCCAACTCGTTCAATAAGATCCACCGCAGTGTCAGTGGGCAGGAAGGTAAGAATCAGTGGGTCGCGCATTTGCAGGCTGGTTGCTGCGCGAGCCACCCGATTGTGACCAATGCCGTTTCGGTCATGGTGGAAATCATTCGAGGGTAAAAACGCATCGATGTTGACCCCATAGGAATGACGTGAACGTCTTTGGCCCATTGGCCACAGTGAGCAGCCAGAGGTAGGCACTGCGCGAGAACGAGACCTCGCGATGGGCAAACCTGTCGTGTCTACGGCACTGCCTGCCGTTTGTGATTATTATCGTTGGCCGAAAGTGCTGATTCCGTGCGAGCCAACTGAACCCCCGCTCACCTTTGGCCACTCGAGTTATGGCTGGGCATGTTGAGCGGGGGTAAACCGCCCTTCCTGACTGTGAATTTCCTTTAACTGTGAATTTCCTTTAACTGTGAATTTCCCTTCCTGACTTCTGATTATCCGGTCATAAGCATGTGACGATGCTTACTCGTTTCTCTCTTTCACTCCTTCACAAGCAATTTATCTTGCGGAACGATCGCCGGCATTCCCTTGTGTTGCCAACATCGTACGGGTCCATGCACACGACGGGAACAAGGCGTTCCCTTCTTAGTGCGTGCTCCACACGTGTAGATCACTTCGGAAGTTAAACTGAGAGCGGCGTTTCCGCGTGCGGTATTCTCGGTTGTTGTGCCGTCCTGCTTTTGATAAAGAGGCGAATTGGCGCTGCGCTCGATCAACAGTGGTGGTGGTGCAGGTCGACCCGATCTGCCGAGAAGGAAACCTAAACTGAGCACTATTAGAGCAGCGAGTAGTGGATCGCGTAAGCGGTGCTTGATTAAGGTACGCGAGCAGGAGTCACAGAAGCTGCGGCTTGTCCATGGATACCACTTAAGGCGAACAATCCTGGCGCCGCAATTGGCACAAAAATTTGGGCGGTACATCGTGAGGAATCCTTACAGCGGATTATAGCTTAACGTTTTGGTCTTTGGGCTTTGGTCTTTGTCCAACATGCAAAGACCAAAGGCCAAAGCCCAAAAGTGAAGCAACTACCTTCGCCTATTAAGCGTCCGAACCTAGTCTCCTTTTGAAAAAAATTGTTCCGACAGGCATACTCGTTGCCCCGGTGCGAAACCGCGTTTTTCTATGGCCGCTTTGTTTTTCCGTTCACGCTTATCCCTGGTTTCGTCATTTCTCGCTTTAGTTCTGTTGTGTTGCGTCACCGTCGAGCTGCGAGCCCAGGAGCCTGATGACGTAATCACTACCGAAACCTCGCTAGTTCAGTTGAATGTAGGTGTTGTGG
>JBKPAC010000109.1:0-9189 GCA_046726175.1 Acidobacteriota bacterium | reverse complement strand
GATTAAATGCGCGGCTAACGGGAAGATCATCGCCACTGTAGGTGCAGATCACACGGTCAATCTCTGGACCGATGCTGCGGGTAGAGAGTTCGAGAAGATCGACCAAGTTGAGGCGGTATTTCCTCAAGCATATGTGGCCGTCAGAAGTGCAGGCGACGGCATTTACAACACGATCACACCTTTCGATCTCAGCGCCGAAACTCGGCCGTTGTCAGTGAAGCTCGTTAGCACGCCAGCCGCCCTCTCCTCAAACAGAAAGGTTTTCGCCTTCGAATCACTTGCTGGGTGCCTTGAGCCATCAAAATGCAAGATTGATCTGGCGGAGCCGGATTCGGGACACCCCTGGGCATCGGTGCCCGCACGCAGTTTTGAAAGCTTTGCTTCCTTCTCGCAAGACAACAGGTTGTTTTGCGTCATAGCGTCGGACGGCAAGTCCGTGATGGTTTGGGATACAGTTGAAAAGAAAGAGTTGCCTTCGATCAAGAATGATGTGGAATTACAGTCCTATCTCATCTCACCCGACGGAAAAGTAATAGTGACGTTCGATAAGGAGGGCGGCAAAGTAAAGTCGTGGGAGATCGCATCGCAACATCAGTTGGCCCAGCTCGTGAGGAACAAAAAATCAGAGAATACCGAGGATGAAGACTCTGGGACCGATCTTCATGTTTTATCACCCGACGGACAGCTCCTAGCATTTTCCGACTCACCCGGAGTCGAGCTGTGGCAAGTCAAGTCCGGTGATGTGCTCGCACTGGGTAATCAAGACTTGCAAGGACGCGTCAGTGTGATCGCATTCTCTCCTGATGGAAAGATGTTAGCTGCCGGCGACAAATCCGGAACGGTGAGAATCTGGGATGCCGTTAACCGACAGGAACTCGCCACCTTCATGGGACATAAGGATAGTGTGACGGCTCTCGCATTCACACCAGACAGCCGAACGCTTGCGAGTGGAGGCGCTGCGCGCGATGGCGCAGTGAAGCTCTACAGTATGTCGGCAATGAGGGAACTTCTTACACTTACCCACGAACCGTCTCCGACATCTGAGACGCATGCTGATCAAGGAAACGAGGATACCATCTTGCAACTATTCTTTTCGACAGATGGTAGAGCACTCATGACGCACAGCGGTAACTGGATACTAAGGATTTGGCGTGCGAACGCCGCGTAGTCTTAACCGTCGTCCGACAGGACGTGCAGCGTTGCCGCTCAGGAAGTCATTTCAATCGGCGCAAGACTGGTGGAACTTAGACAGTTATGCGGCTGCGGTTCGTTCTGATTGGGCTCTTCTTCGCTGTGACTACCGTCGGCGTTTGCTCCAACTTCTATATCGTACTCACCTCTCCAATGTTCTTCACCCCGGATGATTACGGGTTCGGCGTGAGGCAGCAAGTCGGCCGTTTAGTGGTTGGTCCGGTCAAGGCCAGCGGGCCTTCAGCCACTCTGCAGACCGGCGACGAAATTGTTTCCGTTGACGGGGAAAATATACGGTACCAAACAGACCTCATCACCGCATTCCGCCGCCATCAGCCTGAGACCTCGTACTCAATCGTCGTCCGCCGTGACGGGCAGTTACTTTACTTGACACTGCGCCGGGATACCCCTTCGCTTGGGTTTTACATCCGGAGGCTCATTTTTATCTCAGTGCCCGCCTGCTTTCTTCTCATGGGTCTGCTCGTCTTCCTGCTCAAACCTGACGACAAGCCGGCGCTGCTCCTCGGCCTGTGGTTCGGAGCGCTGAGTAACGGGTTTCCCGCAGAGTTGTACATGCTTTTGCCAGTGTGGCTCATGTGGGTTGTGGTTGCATCCTCGCTTTTGCGCTGGTTTCTTGTTCCACTCTGCCTCCACTTCTTTCTCATCTTCCCGGAGCAATCGCCCCTCCTGCGCCGGTTCCCGCGGCTGGAATCGTACCTTTACGTACCGTACCTGTTAATCTTCTTGCCGCACACGGCGATCTACCTTGTATTGTGGGCCATCTCGCCAGACCGCGCTGTTGCCTTCAGCCAAGGCTTCCCGCTGTTCTTTCCAACCCAACTCCTGGGGTTCGCGTATTTCGCGGGCGGTATCCTGTCACTCGTCGTCAACTACCGACGTGCAAGCCTGCCGTCACGGCGGAAAGTGCGCGTCATCTTGGCCGGCACGATCGCTGGGTTCCTACCGGTGTTCATCTGGTTCGCCGTGACGGTGCTATTCGGACATACTCGTGTCGGCATGGGGATGTACTCGTGGGCTGTACCGGCGGTTTTAACGGCCATGCTGCTGGTACCACCTGCGTACGCATATGCGATATTGCGACACCGGGTTATCCCCATCAGCTTGATCATCCGCCGCGGCGTGCAGTACCTGCTCGCCAAGAACGTGCTGCGCTTCCTCATCGCGCTCCCCCTCATCGGACTGACACTGACGATCCTCTCGAATCCGGAGCGGACGCTCTCGGAGATCCTCTTTCGGAATTCTCTCTACTTCTATGTGACCCTCATGATCGCTGCCGCGATCAGCTTCTTGTTGCGTAGGAGGCTGAACGATTGGATCGACCGGAAGTTCTTCCGCGAGCAGTACAACCAGGAGAAGATCCTGCGCGGACTGATCGAGGACGTGAAGAGATTCGACTCGGTACCAGAGATGTCCCGTCTGGTTAGCCGAAAAGTAGAATCGGCACTCCATCCGGAACGAATCTACCTTTTCTACCGCGAGGAAGAGAGCCGAGACCTGTCGCTCGGTTATTCCTCAAGAGAGGCTCCCGAAGGGCTGCGCATCCCGGAGGAGTTTCGCCTGCTCCGCTTTATGGAAGGCCAAGTCAGCGCACAAGACTTTCCTTTTCGGCAGAAATATAGCTTACCGGGTGGTGAGGAAGAGTGGCTGGCTGGGCTCGGAACGCGGTTGATTGTGCCGCTCGTGGGCACCGACGATCGACTCGCAGGACTTTTCTTGCTGGGAGAAAAGAGGTCCGAAGTGCCTTACACGGCTCGTGACCGGAATCTGCTTGAATCAGTGGCCGGTCAGGTAGCGCTGGTGTACGAAAACACTCGGTTAAAAGAGCGGGTGGATCGTGAGCGGAAGATCAAACATGAAGTGCTCGGGCGTTTTGAAGAACGGCACATTAACCTGCTGAAGGAGTGCCCCCGGTGCGGGGCCTGTTTCGACAGCTCGGCGCTGACCTGTGATAAGGACAGCAGCGAGCTCACGTTCTCGATGCCGGTCGAGCGAACGGTCGATGGGAGATACCGGCTAGAGCGGTTGGTAGGCCGCGGCGGGATGGGCGCTGTTTATGACGCCACGGATTTGCGGTTGAACCGCCGAGTAGCCGTTAAGATCCTCAGCGGAAAGATGTTCGGCAACCGTGAGGCGTTGCGGCGCTTCGAGCGCGAGGCACAGACTTCGGCGCGATTGAGCCACCGGAATATCATTACAGTGTATGACTACGGGGTGCTCGGCACTGGAGGCGCTTACCTGGTGATGGAGCTCATTTCCGGAGAAACACTCGCGGCATTGATCAAACGAGAAGGATGCGTCCCTCCGCAAACGGCAGCTGACTGCTTCAACCAGATCCTCGAAGGGATAAAGGCGGCGCATGCTGCAGGAGTCATTCACCGCGACCTGAAGCCTGCCAACGTCCTAATCTCAAAAGAGGAGAACGGTCAGCCGCACGTTCGTGTACTGGATTTCGGGCTGGCGAAAATCAGGTTGTCTGAGCTGACGGATACGAACGGCCCGACAGCCCTGGCGACGACACCAGGCACGGTGATGGGCACAATAGCCTACATGTCTCCGGAGCAGCTGACGGGAGAGGCAGTCGATGAACGCAGCGATCTCTTTTCAGTCGGGGTAATCGTGGTCGAAGCGCTGACCGGGCAACGCCCTTTCAGGGGGAGGATATACACCGAGCTACTGAGTTCGATCCTGCATGGATCTTTTCACCTTGAAAGAGGATCGAAAGAAGCTGAGCGACTGGATGCGGTGCTGCAGAAGTGTTTGGCGAAAGATCGGGAGAGTCGCTTCTCCTCAGTAGCAGAGATGCAAAGAGAGCTGATCCCGGCGATTCGCGAATACCGTTTGCTTGGCAGGCAGGAGTGGTCCAGCTCTGAGGCCGACACACTGTTGTCTTGAAAGGGAAAAAGCCCAAATGCCACACTACAATAATACTTGCAGATTCTCGCCTCAAAACCCTTGACACGTTCCGAAACGATGGACATGGACAGTAAGCTCTCGCGAAGTGACGCAGCGGTGACGAAGGCCATCCATTGGAGCATCAGATTTGCTATTAAAAATCAGGCGGCAGCAAGTTTGGACTGGCCCCATCTCCGATAGGCTCACTCTTGACGGTTAAGTCAATCATTGATTCGGATGAGTCTTAAGCCACTCGGCCCTTAACAGAAAGCTTCCCTGAGTCACGATTCGATCGCCGACGTTCAGTCCTTCTATGACCGGATAGAAGCCGTTGCTCTCAGTGCCAAGTCGAACGGGACGCAGGATGAACTCGTTGGCTTTGTCTGTAGCCATAAACACGAATTGCTGATTGTCGATTGTCTGCACTGCGTCCTTCGGAATGACAGGCATGGTCTTTTCGGCAGCACCCAGAGTCGCGAAACCAACGTTGACGTACATTCCAATCTTGAACATCTGTCCGGGATTCGCGAGTTCAATTCGGACTTGAGCTGTGCGCGTACCTTGATCAATTTTCGGATCGACGTAAGACACTTGGCCACGAAAGGTCCGATTGGGATAGGTTTCCGAAGTAATGTTCGCGCCGCTTCCTACATGAATCTTGGCCAAGTCTTTCTCATATACTTGGCCGACCACCCACACGCTCGACAGATCAGTAACTCGCATCAATTCTTTGTTAGCCTCAATCACTTCACCTGGATTTACGCTGCGGCTAGTAATGGTTCCGTTTGAAGGTGAAGGAGCGCTAACTTCAGAACTGACTTGTGACGTCGAGTTGAGCGAGCTGACCCGCTGCGGCGATAGACCAAGCAACAATAACTTCTGACGGAGATTTGCAACGTTAGATTCGGCATCTCTCAACTTCGTGTTTGCCATTTCCAGTTCTTCACGACTCGCCGCGCCAATCTCAACCAGCTTCACAGTGCGCTGATGATGACGGTGATGTTCATCGAGCGCCGCGAGCGCAGCCAGATACGACGATTGCGCGTTGGCCAACTCGTTACTGAAGACTACTGCGACTTGTTGTCCACGTCTTACATTCTGGCCCAATTCCGCATTGACGCGCCGGACAATACCGCCGACCAGCGATACGACAGGAGTCTCTTTGTAAATGTTGGGCTGCACAATTCCCGTAGTCATCTGGCTTGTCGCTTCGGTGGAAGGACTTTCACTAATTGTTTCAATCTTTATTCCCGCCTGCTGGACTTGTTCAGGTGATAGCGTGAGTCTCAGGTCACCACTCATCGCCCCTTGCGAGGGTGAGGATTCTCCAAAAGAGACGGAGCGCGGCGCTGGCACCGGTTTACCGGACTTACTTGGCCATAGCAGCCAAGCCACGAACGCAACACCAACAATTGCTATCGCCGCAACTGCCGCCACGACCATCGGTTTGTTGGTCCGGACTTTACGTGTCGCGACGCTTATTTCCGGTTTGCGAGATATTTCTGGCTTTTCATTCATTGCTTTACCAACTGCGGTGAAGCCGATGCTCTTTGGATCTCGACGCGCGCGCTGTAAACCGCGAGTTGCGCATCAACAAAATCATTCTCGAACTCAATGAACCTTCGTTGCTCGCCAAGGTAATCCAATAGTGTTTTCGACCCTAGTTCATAAGTCTGCCTGACCACATCGAGATTCGCTCTTGCCTGTTGCTGAACGCCGACACGAAAGATTTCCATCGAGCGCCCGGCTCTTTCATATTGTGTATAAGCCTGCGCAACTTCGTGTCTGACCAGTAGCTCACCGAATTCGCGACGTCGTTTGGCGGCCTCCGACTGGGCAAATGCCGCTTCGACCGCACCCTGATTCTTGTTCCGTACTGGAACATCCAGCGAGATGCCAAACTTGAAATAATGAAAGCCGCCCTGAACTGGCTGCAATCGACCCACGTCGTCAAAGCCCTTCACTGGAAAACCAAATATCATGTGCTCGTATCCTGCTAAAAGACTTGCATCGAGTCTGCCCTCCGACCGCGCCTGTTCAATTTGCGCAAGTGCTACGTTCTCAGCGGAGCGTGCGGCGAGCAAATCAGGACGATCACGCAGCGCTCGCTCTGTCGTGGCTGAAACAGTCGGCAATTGGTCAATGAGAGTGTCAAAGTTGCCGCGCAGTCGTAAGGGCTCTTCCGGCGGCATGCCGATGAGATTTCTTAGTGCGAGCATGGCCACTTCGACCTTGCCTTCAGCGCCCTCACGCATTGACTTCAGGCGGTTCAGCTCGACAAGAACCATGTTCTGTTCAAGCGGCGGGGTGGCGCCTTCCATAACGCGCGCGGCGACGAGATTAAAACTTTGCTGATTGGACTCCACCAGTTCGTCGGTGAGCGCAAGCTTGAGTGTTTGGGCCAACGTCTCACCGAACTTCATCCGTACTTCAGCCGCCAGCAACCTTTCACGATTTGCGAATTCGTGCTCACGCACTTCGACTTGACGTTCGGCAACAACGATGCGAGCCGCGCGACGGCCGCCGAGTTCCAGAGGCAGCATCGCATCCGCATCAATATTGCGATCAATGCCGGTTATGTTTTGTGAAACGCGAAGATCAACCTTTGGATTCGCGCGGAGACGCGCCTGTTTTACAAGTGCTTTCGCGGCGTCGATCTCCTTTCGCATCGCTTGCAACTCAAGGTTGTGTTCAAGAGCGTAAGCGACCAAATCATCAGCCGTCAGTCCCGACTTCTGGTCAATGTAGCGTGAGAGCGAGGCAGGCTGCTTCTCGTCTGTCAAAGGAGCTTGCGCGCGCACACTTAATCCGCTTTGCGTCAGGAATAGCAGAGCGACGCACAACAGCCAGGCTGTTTTGTAAGGCCGAAAAAACATTTCTATTGCACGATCAATTGTCCGCGCATCATGTTCATGCCGCAGACGAACGTAAACGTGCCTTCCCGTCTTGGTGTAAAGTTAACGACCACCGGCTGGTTCAAAGGCAACGCGCGTCTGATGTTGAAGTCAGGCAAAACGATTTCTTTCACGCAGGTCGCATCGGTTGTGCGCACGAACATCACTCGCGCTGGCACACCACGTCGCAGCTTCAGATTCATTGGTCGATAGCCCTGCGAAGTGATCTCAATTTTGAAGTTCTGTGTTTTTGGCTTTGCGAGAGCGCTGTGGGCAGCCCCCGATATCAGGGTGGCCATCAATATCGCCAACGCACAACGCCTTAGTAGAACGAATGTCTTCATTGAGTTCCTCCATTTCTCGCACGGTGCTGTAACAACACAATCCCCAGGACGACAAGCACACCGGCGAGTAGCAAAGGCCCAACAAAACACATGGCCATGCAACCCATCATCGATCCCGCCATTGACCCCATCATGCCTCCCATCATGGAATGCATCAGCCACATGCCAAGCACTCCAATGACGATGATGGCCCCAATGACGATCAAGATTATCGCCATAACTTTTCTGACCCCTTGATCACTCATTAGTCTCGCGTCTTCCTTCCTTGTTTTGATCAATCAAAGCTTCATTCATGCCTTCCGTTCGCAGCTTCCGTTCGTGCAGCCAGAAAAAGATGACGGGTGTTACGACCAGCACATGCAAGAGACTGGAAACCATTCCGCCCAAAACCGGCGTCGCTAATGGCTTCATCACTTCTGAGCCGGCGCTGGTACTCCACATAATCGGTATTAGCGAAGCTACGACCGTTGACACCGTCATCACTTTCGGACGCAAACGAAGCAACGCGCCTTCAGTGACCGCTTGCATCAAAGTCTGTCGATTTAATTGGCGTAACTCCTGCCGCTTTCGCTCCACGGCTTCATTCAAATAGATCACCATCACGACAGCCGTCTGCACCGCAGTTCCAAATAGAGCGATGAAACCGACCCAGACAGCGACTGAGAAGTTGTAGCCGAGCGCCCAGAGCAAATAGATGCCGCCCGTCAAAGCAAACGGCACTGCCAACAGCACGTGGGCTGCTTCCAGAGCAGAGTGATAGGTGATGTAAAGCAGCGCGAAAATAATCACGAGAACGATTGGCACCACAATCAACAGACGACTACGCGCGCGTTGTTGGTTCTCGTATTCGCCACTCCACTCGATGTAATAACCGGGGGGCATTTGTATTTGCCGTGCGATTACATTCTTAGCTTCATCTACGAAGCTCCCTACATCACGCCCCCGCACATTCAGCAGCACTGTGCCGCGCAGCAAACCATTTTCGCTGGAGATCATGGTTGGGCCTTGCACCTGACTAATCTCGGCAACCTGCGCTAACGGGATCGGCGCGCCGCCTGGTGATGTGATTGGTATCTGGCTTAACGCTTCGGGACTGCCGCGAAACTCGGGCGCATATCGCACGCGCACCGGAAAACGTCGGCGCCCTTCAATCGTGACGGACAGATTTGTTTCACCGACGCCTTTCTCAATTGCGTCCTGGATTGTCTTTTCGTCGATGTTGTATCGAGCGGCGGCTGTGCGATTGATCTTGATATCGATGTAAGGCGCGCCACTAATCTGCTCGGCATAGACATCCTTCGCGCCTTGCACGTTGCGGACAACATCAGCGACGCGCCGCGATAGTTCCTCCAGCGTCTTCAGATCGTTTCCAAAGACCTTGATACCGACTTGCGAACGAATACCGGTTGCCAGCATGTCAATCCGATTCTTGATGGGCTGCGTCCAGATGTTGGTGACGCCCGGAAACCGCAGTTTCTCGTCCATATCAGCAATCAACGACTCGCGCGTTAACCCCGGTCGCCACTGCTCCGGCGGTTTCAAGTGGACGATTGTTTCGTTCATGTTCACTGGGGCTGGATCCGTCGAAGTTTCCGCGCGTCCCGCTTTTCCGACTGCCCATTCAACTTCAGGAAAGCTCTTTAGAATCTCGTCTTGCTTGCCGAGAATGTTCCGGGCTTCATCGATCGAGATCGCTGGATCGGTCACGGGCATATACATCAAGTCGCCTTCGTTCAGTGGCGGCATGAACTCTTTTCCTATTCCGGTGGCCAGCAAGATGCTCCCGGCGAACAGTAAAGCCGCGAGCGCAATAGTCAGCAGGCGGTGATTCAATGCGAGGCGGAGGA
>JBKPAC010000108.1:0-11245 GCA_046726175.1 Acidobacteriota bacterium | reverse complement strand
GCCTTGAAGATTCCCGCCGGCGACTTAGCGCACTTTCATGTGTGCGAACGAGGCCAAGGTTGGATCAAGGTGGAAGGGTCGGAACAGCAGATTCGGTTGGCGACCGGAGATTTGGTCATTGTGCCCCACGGCAGCGCCCATGTTCTGCAAGACGATCCAAAGTCGAAACCCGTAGCTTTGGATCAACTGCTGAAGCGGCGATCTCCGAACGACAGTGTCGTCCGTCATGGCGGCGGTGGATCGGAGACCATTGCGATTTGCGGCTCGTTCAAATTCGAAAACAAAGTTGGGAACCCGATTATTTCATTGCTGCCAAAGTTGATACATGTTCCTCACAGTGATACCCAAACGTGTCTATGGCTTGAACCCATCCTCAAGGGGTTGGCCCACGAGGCGCAAAATCGGACTATCGGATCGGGCTCTCTTATCAATCATTTGACTGGAGTGATGTTTGTTCAGGCAGTGCGTGCCTGGATTCAGGGCCAGCCTCAAGGTCAGGGTGGGTGGCTTGGCGCACTAGGCGACAGCCAGATTAGCTCAGCTTTGAATGCGATGCACCACCATCCAGAACGTTCCTGGACTATCGCGAAACTTGCCAGCGAGGTCGGCATGTCTCGTTCACCGTTTGCTACGAAGTTTGTCACGCTCGTAGGCGAACCGCCGCTGTCGTACCTCACGCATTTGCGGATGAACCTGGCGGGCGATTACTTGAGAAACGGACGTCTCAGAATCAGCGAAATTGCCGGTCGAGTGGGCTATGAATCGCAGGCGTCATTTAGCAACGCATTCAAGCGCCAGTTCGGCATCTCGCCACGGGGATACAGAGATCAATACAAGTCCGGATGAGTCAGAGGTTGATCGGATCATTCAGCTCACGCTCTTCTCTCAATCCGCGCGTAGTAACATCCCGACTCTCCATCGCGCAGGTGAATGTACGCAACCTCGGGATTGGCAAAGAATCGATTAATAATAGACTCGGCATCGCCATCCTTGATCAACTTGGAATCCACTTGTCCGTCCTCACCTGTGTAAGCGCGCAACAAGAGTGGCAACTCTCGGAAATCGCCAGGATAAGCAGTCAGGATTTCAGTCTCGGGCCGACAATCGTTTTCATGAATGTAGATAGGTCCGGCTTCAGCAAAGACACTCTCCTTTTGAAACGGCCTGTACTTAAACAGGAGCCTTCGTTCACCGGGATTGAAACGACGTAAGCATCTTCGGCAGATGCTGCGCCGGGATTGCGCCTGTTCCAATTGCGGTTCATTTCCAAACTGATCACGCCTTGTTTGCTTTACCTCTCTTGAGACGTCTTCTGGTAAAGGTCGAATCAAAAAACTACTCACTCTTTTCCCTCCTCCTCATTTCGAGTTCTCCGGCCTTAGACGCTCCAAAATTGAATCGTGAGGGACTTCAACTTTGCGTGATGCTCCTTAATTTTTAACTAATCGTCCCTTTATACAGCCTCGCGTCTTTAGCATGAGAATGTGACGAGATTGCAAAGCGTGTTCATCAAGCTCTGGTGATGTCCTCCACGCAGACAAGAACGATTGAATAAACAATCAGGACTCTGGAGCATCCTACGGACAATCAAGTCTTCGTATCATCAAACGCCGAGCAGCTAAACCTGAATTTCACGAGAATTGAACGAGACTTTCACAACTTACCAGTGATCGCTGATGTATGAGTCCAGACGGGAAGAGATTGGCGGTTCATAGAACAGAACGAACGAGCAAGAAAAAGGTGAGATTAACGAAAATCAATCTCCTATGGGTAACGGCTCTTGCTGGCGCATTAACGTATCTGGCGATCTGTTCAGCCCGTGTGACAGATGCTCAAGTTCGGAATCAATCGATTCGTAACGATGCCGGCGCTCGGGCGGCCTTTCTGGAGGCGTACAAAGTTTTCATGCATCCGCGCTGCGTGAACTGTCACCCGGCTGGTGACGCGCCGCTGCAAGGTGAGGATAGTCACCAGCACGGCTTCTTTCGGCTGCGTCGCGGCGCCGACGGGCAAGGGGTCTTTACGCTCAAATGCGTCAATTGTCACCAGACACAGAACCAGCCGGGGCTGCACATGCCACCCGGTGCGCCTTATCCACTCAAAGATGGAGCTGAAGATCCTGCCCATCGGGCCGAGCCACGCTGGCACTTGCCTCCCGCAGCGACGCCGATGATCTTCGAGAAACGCACGCCGGGACAGTTGTGCAGGCAATTACTCGACAAGAGAAAGAATGGCGGCCTGACCACCGAACAACTAATTGATCACATCAACCGCGACCCGCTCGTGTTGTGGGGATGGAATCCGGGTGAAGGACGCAGCGTGCCGCCGCTCAGCCACGAGGAGTTCGTCGGACAAATCAGAGAGTGGGTGAATAACGGCGCTGCATGTCCTAAATAAGACGACGGGGAAAAGGGGCTGCAAGAGCTGCGAACTGAGATCGCTGCTTTGGCAAACGGCAAGACAGAACTTTCCGAAACCAAGAAGGCGCAGCTGGTGGCACACATGAGCGAAAAGTTTCCGGATACGAAACTCGATTTCCTCCTGATCAATAGTTCCGATCCTGTGGCGAAGGAACTTGCCGCAGGGCGCGAACAAACA
Organism: Acidobacteriota bacterium; assembly: GCA_046726175.1. GTDB lineage: Bacteria > Acidobacteriota > Blastocatellia > Pyrinomonadales > Pyrinomonadaceae > PSRF01. The sequence goes on along the minus strand of JBKPAC010000108.1, from coordinate 8,647 downwards.
GAGCACAGCTCTTCAGCTCACGGGTCGGCCGCGATTTGAAGAATAAGGATCGCGCGTGTTCAAGTTCGCAGAATGCCTTTATGAAACCGATTGTCTTTGATGTTAACGGCCGGTCAGTCACAGTGGAAGTTGAGCCGGAGAAACCGCTGCTATGGGTATTGCGCGAAGATCTGGGCTTGACGGGCACGAAGTACGGTTGCGGTATGGCGCTCTGCGGTTGCTGCACGGTTCATCTCGAAGGTGACGCGATTCGCTCCTGCATTACTCCTATGTCAAGAGTCGAAGGCAAGCGAGTAACGACGGTTGAAGGTCTGTCCAAGGATCTAAGCCATCCGGTGCAGCAGGCCTGGCTGGAGATCCAGGTTCCGCAATGTGGCTATTGTCAACCTGGTCAAATGATGTCGGCGGCTTGTTTGCTCTCACAGAAAGCGAATCCCACCGACGACGATATCGACGATGCGCTGAGCGGCAATCTGTGCCGGTGCGGAACCTATCCGCGGATTCGCAAGGCGATTCATCGGGCGGCTGAGATCACCGCGAAGAAAGGAGCGCTGAAATGAGCCAGAAGGTTTCGAGGCGGTTCTTCCTTTCGGCGTCTGTTGGTGCTGGTGGTGGTTTGCTCATTGGTTATTCTCTCCCCTCGTCTGCTCCGATCATTGATGTCGTACGCGCTGCATCTCAAGAAAAAGTATCAACATCGAGCGACATTCCCCTCAACGCCTGGATCCGAATCAGCCCTAGTAACGAAGTAACCCTAATCTCATCGCAGTCGGAAATGGGCCAGGGAATAATGACGACGTTACCGGCGGTTCTCGCGGAAGAACTCGGCGCTGATTGGAGTCGAGTGAAGATTGAGTTTTCCACCGTTGCGCGCGCTTATCGTAATCCGCGCATTAACTGGCAATTCACTGGTAATAGCGAGAGCACGACGAGTTTCTTCGAATTGATGCGCACCATGGGCGCGGCTGCTCGTGAAATGCTTGTAACGGCCGCGGCCAAGCGTTGGGGCGTAAACGTGGAGGAGTGCTTCGCGCAGAATGGAAAGATCATTCATAAGCCAACAAGTCAATCGTTCAAATTCGGTGAGATCGCTGAGGACGCTGCCAAAGTAATTCCGCCACAGAATCCCAAGTTGAAAGCAGAAAGCGAATGGAAGCTGTTGGGCCGGTCGCTGCCGCGCGTTGAACTTAGGTCAAAAATCGACGGCTCGGCAATCTTCGGTCTTGATTTCACGATGCCGGGAATGGTTTACGCGGCAGTGATGCAAAGCCCGGTTCACGGCGGCAGTGTCTCAAGCTTTGACAAAGAGTCGGTGACGAAACTTCCCGGTGTGATTGATGTGGTGCCGATTCCAAACGGAGTTGCATTAGTCGCGACACAGTATTGGCAGGCACGTCAGGCACTCAAGTCGCTGAAAGTTGATTTCGAAGGTGGCGCTAACGCTGCGGTTACTAGCGACGGTCTAATGAAGCAGTATCGCGCCGCTCTCGAAGGAAACACGTGGAAGACCGTTAGGACAGAAGGCGATGCTTTGCGCGAAGAAGAAATGGCTGGCAAACACCACCAGGTTTTCTCCCAGGAATATGAATCACAGTTTCTGGCGCACGCGACAATGGAGCCGATGAATTGTACGGCGCATGTAACGAGCGACAGTTGCAGCGTCTGGGGGCCACTACAAGGTCCGGAGTTAGCGAAACTCACGCTCAGCGGCATGCTGAAGCTGCCGCCAGAAAAAGTTTTAATAAATCGTACATTGCTCGGTGGCGGATTCGGACGCCGGCTGTTGGTGGATTTCGTCGTGCAGGCCGCGCTCGTTTCTAAAGCGGTTAGCAAACCGGTGAAGGTTGTGTGGTCACGCGAAGAAGATATGCAGCACGATGTCTATCGTCCCGCGACGCTGAATCGGATCACGGCCGGCCTGGATACAGTCGGAAAGCCGGTGGCCATCGTCAACAAAGTCGTCTCCCCTCCAATTCTGCAGTTCGTCTATGCACCTGCGGTAACCGATGACAACGATCCGAGTTGCCTTGAAGGGTTGATGGAAACGCATTACGAGATTCCAAGTCAGCGCGTTGATTTCAAGTTACTCAAAATCGGCGTGCCTACCTCCGTACTCAGAACAACCGGGTACGGACCAAACATCTTCGCCGTGGAGTCTTTCGTCGATGAGTTGGCCGCAAAGTCTAAACAGGACCCATATGAGTTCCGGCGCGCGCTTTTGAAAAACGAGCGTGCGCTGAAAGTTCTGGACACGCTAGCGGAGAAATCCAACTGGAAGAAAGGACCAGGCAAGGGTGTAGCTCACGGTATGGCTTACGCGGAAGCGTTTCGCACTCACATCGCGCACGCGGTGGAACTCTCGGTCAAAGACAATCTGGTGAGGATTCATCGGATCGTCTGTGTGATTGATTGCGGCATCGCTCTTGATCCGGAGATCACGAAGAACTCAATTGAAGGCGGAACTGTTTGGGGCCTCGGAGTCGCATTCAAATCAAATATTTCATTCAAAGATGGACGCACAGTCGAAACGAACTTTCACGATTTCCAGATCCCACACATGTACGAGACGCCGCCAATTGAAGTGCATATCGTCAACAGCAGCATGAAAGTGCTCGGCGGAACTGGAGAGGTTGGCCCGGTCACACTTGTGCCGGCGGTTGCCAACGCGATTTTTGCCGCGACGGGAAAACGTTATCGCTCGCTGCCGCTAAGTCGTCACGGCCTGAAACTAGCTTGAGTAGAGAAACTCTTTCCACAGACAGACTACATAGGAGTGCAAGGGATTATGAACGAAACCAGGAGAACCCAGACACCGACCGAGTCCACAAAGATATTCGTCAACTTGCCGGTCAAAGATCTACCCAGAGCAAAAGATTTCTTTGCGAAACTCGACTTCAGCTTCAACCCCCAGTTCACCGACGAAACCGCTGCTTGCATGATCGTGAGCGAGGACATCTACGTGATGTTGCTGACCCATGCCAAGTTTAAGGAGTTCACGCCGAAGAAAATTTCCGATGCGACCAAGAGCAGTGAGGTGCTGGTTTGTCTGTCGTGCGAGAGTCGCGCGAAGGTCGATGAGCAAGTGCGGAAAGCTGTTGGCGCCGGTGGTACAACTTACACCGACCCAAAGGATCACGGTTTCATGTATGGGCACGGTTTCCAGGACCTCGACGGGCACATCTGGGAACTAATCTGGATGGATCCGAGCGCAGCAAAACAGAACTAAGAATGCTTCGCCTGCAAATAGTTCGATCATCCCTTTGTATTTTGAGATATGAACTCGGGCCCTAAGTCTCGATGGAGCACATGCAACCGCGCCAGTATCGAAACTCGGAGGGCCGGCCGCCATTCGTTCCCGTGGCTATTTGTCATCATCGCTTCTTGTTTCTTTCAACTTCGCGCCCAAGCCCCGGCTTCGTCACCGACGCCTCTACCACCTCCCTATCTGCCACAGCGCTACGACGAAGATTGGAGTTACCTGCGCGATGAGCGCAAGCGAACTGATCCGCTTGATTCGCTCAAATACATTCCACTCAATGACCAAGGCTGGTATGTGTCGCTAGGCGGCGAGGCGCGAGTTCGCTATGAGCATTTCACCGAGTTCGCTTTTGGCGCGGGCCCGCAGGATAGTAATGGGTACCTTCTGCAAAGATATCTCTTCCACGCGGATTGGCATCTCGGGAGAAGGGTTCGAGCGTTCACTCAACTGCAGAGCGGTATTGCGAATGGACGCAATGGCGGGCCGCGTCTGACTGACGACAATCGCTTGGAACTGCATCAGGCGTTCGTCGATCTGAAATTCGGAAGTGAAAACCATTCGGTTGTCATTCGCATCGGTCAGCACGAAATGGATCTCGGCGCCGGACGACTGATCTCATCGGGTGAAGGTCTAAACGTAAAAAGAAGTCTCGACGGCGTGCGTCTGATTTGGAAAACGCGCAGGTGGACTACTAATGCCCAAGTTAATAAGCTGACCTCAGTAAAGCTGGGAATTTTCAACGACACGCCTGGTCCAACTCTGACCTTGTGGGGCATAGGCACGACGCGTGAACGGCCAAGCAAACGCGGTGGTGAATCCGTCTTCTACATCGGTATAGACCGCAAACAGGGCACCTTCGATCAAGGTGTTGGGAGAGAGATACGACACACATTCGGTTTCCGAAGCTTCGCACAGTTCAAAGCGTTCGACTACAACCTAGACGCTTTCTTACAACTCGGAAAGTTCCATTCAGCGGGAAATGAGAGCAGCATCCGCGCCTGGGCAGTGTCTTCAGATTCTGGCTACACCCTCACAGGTTCAAGCTTGAAACCGCGAATCGGTTTGCGTGCCGATATCACTAGTGGTGATCGGAACCCTAAAGATCGTTTGCTGCAGACGTTCAATCCCTTGCTACCCGGAACAACTTACTCCGATACGATCGGGCTTATCGGTGCACCAAATTTGATTGGGCTATTCCCTAACTTGCGACTGCTGCCGAAGAAAAAGCTGGCGATGACTATAGGTTCCGCGTTCTTTTGGCGTGAGAGCACGCGCGATGGGATCTACGGAATAAACGTTTCGCCCTTGCGAACTGGACAACTGAGCCACGCTCGCTATGTCGGTGCGCTCCCTTCATTCAGGTTGGAGTGGCCAATCGAACGTCATTGGGCATACACGCTAATACTGTCGCGCTTTCAGACGGGTCCCTTTTTGAAAGAGACACCGCCCGGAAAGAATACTAACTACGTTACGTCGTGGGTTACCTTTAGATTTTGAAAGGCGCGCCCACTTCAGTATCGCGGAGGCTTTGAAAAGCGATATTGGATGAGATGGGTGTTGAAGCGCGCCCCGAGAGGGGAATATTCGAGCACATTTCCCACCCTACGCCAACCGGCATGCGGATTATTGAAGTTTGGGATTCGCAAGAAGGATTTGAAGAATTTGCCGAACGACGCCTGAAGCCCGCCGTAGCTAAGCTTGGCCTTCAACGTGAAACGACCATCGTCTTTGAGCCCTTGCGCAATTTTTTTGGTCCTCGCCTGGGTGAACTGCCAGGCTTGGTCGAACAACTACCGGGAGGACCTGGCACATAGGGCTGATGACTTGACTAACGGAAATTTGCGGGTTCTCGTGTCTGGCTAGGCATTTGGTGAGTAGCCGCGTTGGCATTGATTTACCTGGTCAAGACGGAAGGGCTGGAATAACTTCATGATGGCCCAAGACCGAAAGCTAAAGATCAATTCAGAACGAGCTTAGACCCAGCGTTCACTTGGACCTAAACAGCGGACTTGGCGTTGTCTTGTGGTTGATGATTTTCACACTCAACTATGAATTTCACAACAATTGAACGTGCACTTCACAACTTCCGATCTTCCTTAGTCGTAAGGTCAGTATGCGATGAAACAGGCGTTCGTATTGCAACTCGGATCCGAGACGGATATATCACAGCGCAACTTCGCGGGTTATATCGAGGAAGTCGATACCGGCCGCGAGTTACGTTTCAGATCAACGGAGGAATTACTCGATTTCCTGGCTGAGTGTTTCGATGATGCGCGTCGTTCTGAGTCGGAACCCGGGGAAAACTTAGCGCCATGACGCAATCGCCTATGGTGGGCGTACTCGGTTTAGCACCTCTCCATTCATTTCTGCTTCAGATCCTTGCTCTAGCGTCAAGACGTCTTAGTTTTCACTCCTGTCCTCTATCTATATGAATAGTATTGGAGGCTTGACCGACCGCTGGATCTGATTGCCGGAGCATCAACACGGAAGATGTCCGAAAAAGTCATTTGAGAAGATGGTCGATGTAATCTCGCTGCAACCTGTGTCGTGATCTTGCGTCTGAGAAATATGACTTTCGATCTGGATGCGATTCCAAACGTTCCGGCGGCGGACGAGGGGAATTGCACTGATCCGGCACTATGGCGGCATCAGTCGGCGCCGCGGGGAGGGCGGGAGCGGGCCAGAGCCAGTCCACCGAGGTTCATACCGATCAGCCCCAGCACCAGGGCCACGATGGCCCCGGCTCGCCCGCCGCCGGTGCCGAAACCGCCTGTGGAGGTGCCCAGATGCACCACACTGAGGACCATGCCGATCAGTCCCAACACCAAGGCCACGATCGCCCCGACTCGTCCGCTGCCGGTGCCGATACGACGGGTGGAGCGCATCAGGGCTAGCCCTCCTATGACCACACTGATCAGCCCCACTGCGACGCCCACGAGGGACCTGGCTCGCCCGCTGGTGATAGCACCGGCGGGAACGTCCATAGCGAAGCCGAGGTGGGTGTTGCACAAGTCGGCTCCAACGCGCGGGTCGTCGATGAGATCTCGAATGCTGGGCAGTTCAGTCAATGCGGTATAAATCCCGATCGCTGCATCAACATCATCAACTATGTAGCGAACGCTCACTATAGCCATCGCAGATTCTCCCGTTGCTTGGTTTGATGCTTGCGAGGAAGTGACTGCCAGGAACATGCAGACAGCGCAAACCACGATCAATCCTGAAAGAATGCTCCTCATTTTCATAACTCAAGTCTCCTTACCCACATTCTGCCGTCGTAAAGCGACGGTCGTATTGGATAAAATTTACCTGAGCTAAAAATGGGGAAGATCGTGGCGTTTGACGTGTATATTGGGTTCGATAAAGCGTTTGTGGCGATTTAAATAATCGGTCGGGCTAAGACCCGAGAACTCGAGAAATTCACGTATCAGATGCGATTGATCGAAGTATCCGAAATCTACGGCAAGGTCCGCCCAATTGATCGAGGGATTGTGTTGGATGAAAGTCCGGGTTTGCTGAAACCGCTGAATCCGGCTGAACAGTTTCGGCGTCATGCCCACTTCCGACTTGAAAACCTGAATGAACCGACGCTGGCTTAGACCAAGATACTTTGCGGCCTCCCTGACTCTTCGCCCGCCTTGATTCTTCCCAAACATTTCCAGCGCCGCCGAAACCGCGTAATGCTGTTCCACGTCGTAACACAAGCGACTCATCAGAGCCTCCTGGACCAACTGAAACCGCTCGGCAGGAGTTTTTGCCTCACAAAGGCGCTCCCGCAGCCGACCGGCCGACGGTCCCCAAAGTGTTTCCAGATCGATGTGAGTGTCCGCGAGATCGCCTGCTGGGACTCCGAGAAACGGAAAAGCGCCGCCCGGTTTGAAGTGAACCCCGATGATAAACGGTTCTTCCAGAGTATCGGGCACGAAGCTGCGGCCATGCGCACCTGAAACGACCGCACCGGCTAAGCGGGAGCAGTTTTCAAGACGTTCGCCGTCGTAAAATAGCAGCTCGTTTTGCCGGAGATTGATTACGAGTTCGAGCGTGCCGGTCGGAAGAATGCGTTCAGTCTGATGCTCCGCCTCGGAGCCTTCGTATAGCCACAAATTGTCTACGAACTTCGAAAGCGGCGGTTTCGGTTTGCAAAAGTTGAAAATCGTGTCGATCTCTAGAATCGTAAACTGTTGGGATTTGCTTCCGGCTATAGCTAGTGTGGAACGAGTCACAATTGAATATTTGACCAAAATAAATAGAATATCAATCCTCGTAAGCACTTCCTCACCCGCCGAAGGCGTCACAGGATCCAACTGATCCGAAATAAGCAGAGTCGGAATGTTTGACCTCGTTCGTGGCCGATGTTGCGGCGATATTCTGCCCTTGGACCATCTTGCACCCGTGTTGGGGTGAGCGACGATAACCAACTCAGACTGTAAAAGGTCCTAGGTGATCATAATGATTGTGACTAATGAGGACGATATAGATTGTGCCAGCATCTGCCCTAATTAAAATGAAGTTTATGTGAACGTAACAGGTGCTTAATGCGTCGACTATACGCTGGCGAACGGAGATGCAGTCAATGTTATTAGATGAAAATGCTATCTACACTCTCCCTGACGGACGAGAGTTCATTGCACGAAGCGCGACACACGGTGGTTACTTCCTGCACGATCGGTTGAGAGGCGCTTCGGTCGTGCCCGTCTACCTAGTTGATCGATCCGGCCAGTTGTTGTCATGGGGCCGAGTCTCGCGCTGGACGGCGAAAGACCTTCGAGAAACCGGTCGACTTTCGCAGCCCGCTGTAGCACGAATGCGTGTTGTCTAGAGATGTTCCGTGCGTAAGCGTGACACTGTTCAAGGCTGAAGAAGCCCCGTAATCTTTCCGTCTGCGTCTTTCACCGATGCGATCAATCTTCCGACACGGACATTTTCGACTTTTGATTGATCACTGCTCCTCTGTCCACCCGACATCTTCGCCTACCTACGCAGAAAGCACAGTTCACAAAAGGACCAATTCGCCAGACCTCGATTCATTCGGACCTTCTCAGTGATTGGCGAAACCGAAACACTACGTAAGGCGGTGACGGCTGAGATAGATGATGCAAGGGTGGTGGTACTTGATCTCGCACGGGTCAGTCGAATCGATGCTCGCGGTCTGGGCGTTCTGCTGGAGCTGCGTGAGCTAACCCAGTCAAAAGGGCTGGAATTAAGACTAATGAACGTCACCGCCCTCGTACAGCAGGTTTTGGAAATCGCGCATTTGAATGCTGTATTCGAAGTCACTTCGGAACGAGATCTGCAGCTGCGATCTTTTTCTCGAGCGATAGACCGAAGGAGCGAGGTCATTTTTGCAGATGACAGTGACACTGGACGCTTTTATGGAAGTACGTAATACGG
>JBKPAC010000107.1:0-21648 GCA_046726175.1 Acidobacteriota bacterium | reverse complement strand
TAAGATAATCGTCGGCAGCGTCAGATGTGTATAAGAGACAGTGTTGCTGCAGGCCAGCCGGCCCTGGGACGAATCGACCTTGAGGTTTCATCGGGCCGATCTCGATATGACGGTTTGAATATTAGTTATCGCCGGCGCTTGCATCAGGGTTTTACGGTGAACGCGACCTACACTCTTTCGAAGGCCGTAGCTTACAACGGAAACTCAGCCGCATTTCGAAACCGTGCCTGGGATCCGTTCGATTATTTTGCGCCTTATGAATATGGACCGACTCCAAACGATTCTCGTCATCGTTTCTCCATGGGAAGCGTGATTAACCTTCCTGCAGGTTTTCAGGTTGCTCCTATTGTCCAGTGGGAGTCGCCGCGCCCATATACATCAGGGTATGGAGCAGCTGTGGACATCCTTGGGATAGGTGGGGGCCGTGGCACTTCTCACGTCGTGGTCTTTAAGAATAGTCCGAACGACTTGACCGCCACGATCGGTGCCTTCGGAAATCCGTCCGGCACATTCCCAGTCACACTGTCGAACGGAACAGTAGAAAATGTTTCTAATGCAGTGAAATATAGAAACTGTCTGCGGAGTGGTGAATGCACACATGCTCCATTCGACAACGTGCGCGGCCAGTCCTTCTTCCAGCTGGACGCGCGAGTTACAAAGAACTTCAAGATCCGCGAACGGGCAAACCTTCAAGCCATTTTCCAGGTCTTTGATTTGACCAATCGCGCGAATTTCGGAAACAACTTTGTCAACGACGTCCGGCTGTCAAACTTTGCCACACCCACGGCGTTCATCACTCCGAGTGGCGTCACGATTCCGCACAGCCTGTCGGCGGAAGTGGGAGTGAGGTTCATCTTCTAAACGGAACAACAGGTTGACGAATTAAAGAGCGGCGTGTGGATCGCGCCGCTCTTGCTTTATCTGGTGGGCTAATGCGAGTGCTCGATCGAGAACTGGATCCGCCAGCTCGGAAACAAGACCAGATTGTAGTGCTTCTGCGCTGTCTATGTGTTTCGCGGTTATGAAGAACTCCAACGCTCGGGTCCGACCTATTAATCTGGGCAGTCTTTGAGTTCCTCCCCAGCCGGTGATGATTCCCAGCCTGGCCCCCGGATGAGCAAACACCGCCTCTCGTGAGGCGATGCGAAGATCGCAGGCCAGCGCCAGATCAATTGCCCCTCCCATGCAGAAGCCGTTGATAGCCGCTATGGTGAGCTGTCTTGCGTCCGCAATTCGTTGGAAGAGGTTCTGTCCTCGTCGCGAAAACTGCTCAGCCGCATGAGGAGTTAAATTAGAGACTTCTCCAATATCGGCTCCGGAGGCAAATACGTTGCCTGTTCCCGTAAAGATAATCGCATCGACATCATTGCTTTCGATGACTTCATCGAGCGCACGTTCCAGTTCGTCTATGACGCTTTGGGAAAGGGAATTGCGAGATGATGGCCGGTTAAAACAAAGGACTGCGATTGGACCTTGAAGTTCTTTTACTAATCCCGGTGAGGCGGACGTGCTCATTCGCGCGGCTTAACATTCTCGCGCAGGAAATTCACGATATCTCCGGTTGAGGTTCCCGGCAAAAAGACTTCGGCGACGCCCTCCTGCTTTAGCTTCGGAATGTCTTCCTGAGGAACGATCCCGCCGACGAGTACCAGGCAATCATCTAAACCTTCGTCGCGGAGCAACTGTACAATCCGTGGACACAATGTGTTGTGAGCTCCGCTGAGAATCGACACTCCGACTGCGTCGACGTCTTCCTGCAAAGCTGCTGCAGCGATCATCTCGGGTGTTTGTCTCAAGCCGGTGTAGATGACTTCCATGCCTGCATCCCGCAGGGCTCGTGCAATCACCTTTGCGCCACGGTCATGACCATCGAGGCCGGGCTTTGCTACCAGAACACGAATCTTTTTTTCTGCCATCGGGGGCATTCTAACCTTCAGCGAACAAATTGCGCCAACAAGCTCTCGCTCTTCATGTAGGGCTTAAGTTGAGCATAGGGAACGAAGTACCGACCACGCGGCTCAAAGCGCCAGTGGGCTGATGGGAACCCAGCATCATAGAGAAAAGTCATGCCGCTCGCGTTAACTGAGAAATCGTCGAGATTGGCGATTTCAAATTTAAGATCTTCGAAAGCTTCAAGCAGACTGTTTCGTTCGGCTGCCTCGAGATCCGGGCGTGACCTGATCCTCGCCGATATTTGACGGAGCTCCGCCTGAAGTTTTTCGTTGACAATCGAGGCCAGCGGTTTGAAAGAATTCGTTTCAAACACGTCCGCCGCCTTCATGAGAGCACCTCTTTTTAAATCTATTGCCAAATGCTTCGTCTGAATGTCGGGATAAGCCGCCATTCCGCTCTGGGTAAAAGTCACATCAAAGATGTAATCCCCGTTGTAATTGACCCGGTAGTTGAATTCAGTGAGCCATGGATCTTTGCGATAGTCCTCGAGCGAGTATTCGAAGATATTCTCGATTCGCAGCAGGTCGCGGACCTTCTGCAAAACTCGTGGATCACCGTGTCCGGTGATTACCGGATAAAAAACAACTGCCGTTCTGCGTTTAGGAAACTGCCTTACTACTTCAGGAGGGCGAACCAAGACGATTCTTCGGCGCACGACATTTAAGCGAGAGCTTTTTGGTTGTCCGTAACATAGTGCGGTGAGGAAACAGGCCAACCCAAGTAATACAACACCGCGAAGCAACGGAGGTATTCGAGCGCGATTACTGGAGAAGCTACGGTGAATATGAAATTCAGAAAGCCGGCTCTTCGTAGACGCCATAAACATCCCGCAGCGAGCTGCAAATCTCGCCCAGCGTAGCATACGCTCTCACTGCTTCGATGGTCGCCGGCATCGTATTCTCATTTTGCGCAGCCGCTTTCTTCAATTTCTCGAGAGCGTTTGCGACTGCGCCAGGATCACGACGAGATCTGGTCTGCTCGAGTCGTTCGACCTGGTGATCACGGACTGACTCGTCGATTACCAGGATCGGTACCTCTGCCGGCTCGTCTTCCATCACATACTTGTTCACGCCGACGATTACCTGATCGCCACGTTCGACAGCTTTCTGATACTGGTAGGCGGAATCCTGAATCTCTCTTTGCGGAAACCCCTTTTCGATAGCCGCAACCATCCCGCCCATCGCATCGATCTTATCGAAATAATTGAGCGCCTCGCGTTCCATCTTCTCAGTCAATGCTTCGACAAAGTAGGAGCCACCAAGAGGATCCACCGTGTTAGCAACGCCAGTCTCGTCTGCAATAATCTGCTGTGTGCGTAACGCAATCAAAGCTGCTCGATCGGTTGGTAATGCAAGGGCTTCATCATAGGCGTCCGTGTGTAAGCTCTGGGTGCCACCCAGCACGCCGGCAAGAGCCTGAATCGCCACGCGCACGATATTGTTCAGCGGTTGCTGGACTGTTAAGGAAACACCGGCAGTTTGGGTGTGGAAACGCATTTGGAGCGTTCGCGGGCTCTTCGCGCCAAAGCGTCTGCTCATCTCACGCGCCCAGATTCTCCGCGCTGCTCGATACTTCGCAATCTCTTCGAAGAAATCGTTGTGGGCGTTGAAGAAGAAAGAAACTCGCGGAACAAACTCATCGACGTCCAACCCTGCTTTTACGCCCCAGTCGACGTAGTCGATTCCATCACGCAGCGTGAATGCCAGCTCCTGGATCGCTGTGGCGCCGGCTTCGCGGATGTGATATCCACTGACTGAAACCGGGTTGTAACGTGGCACGTGTTGAGTACAAAACTCAAACGTGTCTGTAACGAGCTTCATCGCAGGGCGGATGGGATAGATCCATTCCTTCTGAGCGATGTATTCCTTGAGAATATCGTTCTGCAACGTGCCGGAAATCTTTTTCCAGTCTGCATGCTGCTTTTCTGCCACTACCAGGTACATCGCCAACAGCACAGAGGCCGGAGCGTTGATGGTTTGCGAGACCGTGACTCGTTCAAGAGGAATGCTGTCAAAGAGGACTTCCATATCCGCGAGTGACGACACGGCAACGCCGCATTTCCCGACTTCACCTTCAGATAGAGGTGAGTCCGCGTCGTAACCCATCAACGTTGGCAGATCATAGGCAACAGAGAGACCGGTCTGCCCTTGTTCGAGAAGATACTTGAAGCGAGCGTTAGTGTCTTCAGGAGTACTGAAACCAGCAAACTGCCGCATGGTCCAAAGCTTGCCGCGATAACCGGTGGGGTGAATGCCGCGCGTGTAAGGGAACTTGCCTGGAAACGAGATGTCTCTGTCGAAAACAACTCCAGCTGTATCGGCGGGTGTGTAGAGACGATTTACCTCATCAAGAGACACACTTTCAAAGCGCTTTTTCCGTTCAGGATGTCGCGCGAGTGTTGGCTGTAACGTCTCGTGTTCCCAACGCTCGACTTCAGCTTCGAGCTGCGATTCAAGTTCTTTAGTATCAGCCATAAACCTCTCTACCCGGCGAGTTTAGAAGCATTTGGATATTAGTTAATGCATGTTTGAGTGTCAACCAACTCCCATTTTCGAGTTTGGAGTTTGGAAATCAACGGATCCGAAAGTCCAAGCACGATTCCAAACTCGAAACTCGAAACTTCGAAACTCTAAAAGGGGAGCGCGGCTGTGATGGCAGTCACAGCCGCGTCAACTCGGCAGGAACCCGGGATGCGTGGAGTCAAGCAGGCAAACTGGCAGCGATCGTCGGGCAGGTCGTAGAATCAAATGTGCGGCTCATCGGTCGAATGTTCCTCCTGAGATCATTCAACAGGCACCACAATCTCGTTACTGCGCACCATGTTCAGTCGGCTCCGTGCCGCTGCCTCAATGGCACGCGGATCATTTCTCAGTTGATTGACTTCCTGCTCAAGCGTTTTGTTCGCGTTGCGCAGGGCTTCAACATCGGTTTGAATCAATGCGTACTGTTCAGTCGCAGTAATCATCTTCGTACGAGTTCTCATGTTGACCGTTATGCACACGGCAAACGCGGCGAGCAGAATCATGCCGAACATCACCCACGAAGGAATCAGCCCTTCGCGGCGCACATCTGCTCGAGCACCGATCAGATCCAATGACACTTCACGTACAGACACGACGGATGCTGCCCGAGGCACCACCTTTTGCGCCCTGATTCGTTCATCAACCCAGTAAGTATTTGCGACCTTGCTCAAGCAACACCTCCAAGTCCTTAGCTGATTCTGATTCTGCGTAAATACGAACGAGTGGTTCCGTTCCTGAGGGTCGCATCAGCAACCACGACCCTTCTGCAAACAAAAACTTCACTCCGTCCGTGCGATTAGTTTTCTCGACTTTTCGACCCGCGATTTGAGTCGGGTCCTGGCTTAGCTTCCCAGGAAGCGAAGCCATCAATTGCGACGTCAATCGAACACCGATCCTTGCCGACTCGACCTTTCCTACGCGTTGATACAACTCGCTCAGTTGCTGACTGAGACTCGTCCCACGCGCCGCAACCGCCTCCGCTGCGAGCAAACACGCAAGGATGCCATCTTTCTCCGGATAGTGACCTTTGATGGATAATCCGGCCGACTCTTCACCGCCGAGGATAATCTTGTCTTCATTGATCAATTCTCCGATGAACTTGAAACCTACTGGAGTTTCGTAAACCGGTAGTCCACGAGCTGCCGCCACGCGGTCCACAAGATGGGAAGTGGCGACAGAACGGGCGACTCCTTCGCTCCATCCCCTCGACTCGGCCAGGTAATCAAACAGCAGGGCAATTAGCTGGTTCGGAGTAATGAATTCTCCGTTCGCATCGATCACACCAAAGCGATCTCCGTCACCGTCAGTCGCCAGGCCCAGCGTGCAGCCTTTCCCGAGTACTACTTGTCGCAGCTCTTCGAGATGAGAAGCCTCTGGTTCAGGAGCTCGGCCGCCGAACAGGACGTCACGCCAATCGTGAATCGTGATCACTTCCAGACCCCGGCTGCGGAGGGCCTCGTCGAGGTAACCCCGACCCGTTCCCCACAACGGATCGTAGGCATAGCGACCTCCGGCCTTTTCAATCAGATCAAAACGAACTTTCTTTTTAAGATCTTCCAGATAGGAGGACTTTGGGTGGTGACTCTGGAGCGCATTCGATTGCGGACTTTTTGTAGCCGAAGGCGAAGCTTGCGGCGACACGATGAGGTTTTCGACATGACGCGTTATTTCGGGAAGAGCAGGCGCGCCATCCCCAGTCGAGAGCTTCATGCCATTGTACTCGGGAGGATTATGTGAAGCTGTGAAGTTGATGCCGCACACTGCGTTTTCACTTCTGATCGCGTGGGAGATAGTTGGAGTCGGAGTGGGCTCGGTACAAAGTAGAGCGCTAAACCCGTTGTCCGCAACAACTTCAGCGCACTGTGCCGCAAACCGCTCCCCCATGAATCGGGTGTCATGCCCGATTATCATCAGGGCTCCTTCGCTTCCGGATCCGAAATGGGAACAGATGGCCTCGGTAACGCGGCGAACACCTGCGAAGGTGAATTCGTCAGCAATCACCGCCCTCCAGCCTGAAGTTCCGAATCGAATCGCCATTTGAGCCTTAAGAGTCTGCTTAACTGATTGTGTGGCTTTGGCCACAAGATAGCGGGTATTTTCCGTTAACCTACCGCAAGCCAATGTGCTTTGCAGGCTGTCAATTCATTGCGCATCAACAACTTAGCTGCAATGGGCCGTAACGTAGCACCCGCGCTTAAGCGTGTAAAGACATTTCTCTACAATGCTTTAACCCGCTAACCTCAACATATACTTGAACTAAGCGTGCTTAATGGCCCAAAATGGCGAACGGCAGGCGAACGGAAATCCTACGCTTCAATCAGCGTGTGTAAACGTTGAAACTTGTTGACAGTTCTCGGGGCGAAGTTTAGACTCAAAACCGCTCTGAGCCCTTGAGATAAACGGGCGAGCCAGCTTGCCGACGGCCAGGATCATCGCGTCGTCTGCCCGACCCCTCGAAAGCAGTGTTCTCTAGACCCTCATACACTGCGTGGCTCAGTCAAAACGATTTCTACTAAGTGCGCCAAATGTCTAACCTGCCGGGCATAGAATCCACCCCATTGTCTACGTCACACGATCCGAAGTCTCTACCTCTAAACGCAATTATTCGTGCCGTTTGCGAGGCCGCAAACTCAGGACCCGAGCTGCTTTATGAGGTAATGATTAAGCTCAGTCTCATGGTCGAAGCGATGACTCCGACGTATGGGCTGTCGATCTGGACCGTGTCTCCGACGCAAAAGCCTCGGCTTGAATGGGCAGAAGGTCTCCAAGAGAGTGAAATCTCATCAGCTGAAGGCATTGTTGCAGAGGCAGTTACGCAGAATGGACCACCGCCTCAAATCCAGGAGGGCGATCCTGCGATCTGTCTCGTGCTGGCGTTGCCAAGAGTCGACCGGCCAGGCGCTGTGATTTACGGTCGGTTAGTCAGGCCCCTGGATAAGAATCAAGCCAGGGATTTGAAAACAATCGTCGACGTTGCCTACCTGGCGCATGCCAGCGCACTGACTTTGAACTGGTCTCGAGGTGAACTTCGGAAGACAGGTGCGGCAATGTCGAGCTCGACCTTGCCGGGAATGGTCTTCAGCAGCCGAGCGATGGCTGAGGTAGCGAGGTCCGTCGAAAAGATCAAGGATTCGGATTCCACTGTTCTTGTGAACGGGGAATCGGGCACCGGAAAAGAACTTATTGCGCGCGCGATTCACCGGCTGAGCAGGAGATCCGAAAAGGAATTTGTCCCGTTTAATTGTTCCGCCGTACCGGCTGAGTTGATCGAAAGCATGTTGTTCGGCCATCGCCGCGGAACATTCACAGGGGCGCTTTCGGATAACGCGGGACTCATTCGAGCAGCTGAGAACGGAACGCTCTTTCTTGACGAGATCGGTGATCTACCTCTGCCACTGCAACCCAAGCTACTTCGCTTTCTTCAAGAGGGTGAAGTACACACGCTTGGTGAACACGCACCGCGAAAAGTTAGTGTCCGTGTAATTGCTGCCACTCATAAAAACCTGGAAGAGCTGGTACGGGAGAAGCTCTTCCGCGAAGACCTTTACTATCGAATTGCGACGCTCACCGTACATGTTCCGCCGCTGCGTGAGCGTCCCGAAGACATCTCCACGCTTATTTCACATTTCGTTTCGCACTACGCGCGAAAGAACGATCGAACGATTGCCGGCATTACCTGGGAGGCAATCCGAATTCTCGAAGAGTATTCGTGGCCCGGCAACATTCGGGAACTCGCTGCTGAAATTGAGCGGCTGGTCCTATACGCCGATGAAAACGGCTACATTCTTCCGGAACATATCAGTGGTCGAATCCTTCCGGGCGGAATCAGTAAACCTGCCGCAGAAGGTCTCGACGAGCTCCTCGAGAATTACGAACGACGAGTAATCACAGAGACGCTGAAGCGACACGATTGCAATGTCGCCCGTACAAGTGAGGCTCTCGGTCTTGGCTCGCGACAGACGCTGTATAAAAAACTGAAGCGGCTCGCGATCGACATCGGAGATTTTCTTCAGGAAGACACAGAACCAGGGCTTCAGCTGCGTCCTCCCTCCAATCATATGACCAGGTAGGTCCAGGCTCTCCATAACGCTCTAAACATCCTTCCCGGCAGTCGCTAATACATGTTTCTCTCTTACGCGTTCTATTTCCTATTAGCACTATTGCTGCATGAGCTCGGGCATGTGGCTGCGGCTCGCGCCTGTCGTGTGACCATCACTGAATTTGGAATCGGATGGGGACGAAAACTAATTGGTTTTCGGATCAATGAAATCAATTACATGCTTCGTGTGCTGCCGTTCGGCGCGTACGTCCGAATTGATCTCGAGCAACTTCAACGATGCCCTCTAGGACAGCAAGTACTTGTACTTCTGGCGGGAATAATCGTGAACCTGGTGGCTGCGAGCGCGACGGGCGGAACACGCTTTAGCACGATGAACTTTCTGCTGGCTGCAACGAACATTCTTCCCTTGTACCAGCAGGATGGCTGGAAAATCGGAATGGTAATGCTTCGAGGAGGGTTGCAACGGAAGAGCCGGCTGGTTGAATGGACGTTCACAATCGCCGGAAGCAGCCTGAGTCTCTTCCTTTTTGCCGCTTTGCTGGTACGGTGCTTCAAAGCGATTTGAGCCGACATGGAAACACAGCGAGATCGGACGATACGTTGGCGTTGGGGAGCGGCGGTCGCGCTCTCCATGATGATTCTCTCGCTGTACCCGCAAGTCCATTTTTGGGTTGTTCGCGGCGCGAACTGGAATGGGTCATACGCGGCGATAGAAGGCGTAGGCGACGAAGTAGCGTATTCTGCTTACGTCAATGCCCTTATTAGTGGCCGACCTCGCCGTAGTGATCCTTACACCGGGCGCGATTCGAGCTCCGACTCTACACACGGCAACTCGCTTTTCTCGATTCAATTTGTCCCGGCTTATCTGATCGCCCTGCCCGCGCGAGCATTTGGCTTCTCGGCTTCCACCGCTTTTATTGCTCTTAGCCCGCTAGCGGCAGGTGCCACCGCACTCGCACTATTTTGGTTACTGCTCTTAGGAACAGGAAACGAACGCATAGCAGCAGCGGGAGTGCTGGTCGTGCTCTGCTTCGGAACACTTGTAGGCGGTCATGGCCCCGTGAGCAGTTTCTTCGGTCAGAAGCCGCTTTACAACTACCTGATGTTCCTGCGTCGTTATCAACCTGCAGCGACGTTTCCTCTCTTCATCAGCTTTTGTGCGACCGTGTGGTTAGCAATAACTTCTGCGACTCCGAGGCGCAAGCTGGTGATGGCAGGTGTGTCTGCGTTCCTATTTGCGATACTCACTTTCTCCTACGTCTTTCTCTGGACGGCGGCCGCGGCGTGGCTCGCGTGTCTCGCTCTGCTTTGGGTGCTTACACGTCCGAACGGTTGGCGGCGGGATCTTCTAAGCTTTGCGATCATCGGCTTGACCGGTCTGTTCGCGTTTGGTTTCTTCCTGACCTATTACGCAAATCGTTCGTCATCTCTCGATACGGTCCAGGTACTCGAATTCTCACGCGCGCCAGATCTTCTGCGACTTCCTGAGATTTTGAGCGCGATTTTGATTGCCGTCATGATCTACGGTTACAAGAAAGGCATTATTCATTATCAGCAGACGCGAGTCCTCCTGACTCTTTCGTTTGCACTCCTCCCGTTTGTCGTCTTCAACCAGCAGTTGGTAACCGGACACTCGATGCAGCCTCTGCATTACGAAATGTTCGCAGCTAACTATTCAGTACTGATTGCGACTGTGCTTGGTGCTGCCGCGATTTTGCATAGTGACACGGGACTACGGATCAAGGTTCCTCGAAAAGCATTGTTTTGGATCGCGTTGGTCGCTTTTGAGTGGGGAGCTTACGAAACGCTGATAGCGACAAGGGGAAGTTTGACGATGGCCCAGGAAGTTGATGAGGCGCGTCCCGTTGCCACCAGGCTTTCCCAACTAGCAACGAGCGGTAGCGACAGTGGAGCTCGTTCGACGCTGTTGTGCTACGACCTTCTTGTAGCCGACAGCTTTCCAACGAGCGCTCCTCAATCACTGGTTTGGGCCCCGCACATGATTGTGTTCTCTGGCGTGAATGAGGCCGAAAGCAAGGAGAGGTTCTATCAGCATCTGTACTACTCGGGAATAGGGCCTGCTCGTTTGAAAGATATTCTGCTGAACGAAGCTCGATATGGTTTTGCGTCGGGCATCTTTGGATTCGACCGAACAATTCGAGGTTTGAGTCGAAATCCGAAACCGATTACCACGCAGGAACTCGATGCAGAAGTGAAACTTTATGACGACTACATCGCATCATTCAATGGCGCGCGGGCACGTGAGATAAACCTCTCTTACGTCGTGGTCGCAGGTAGTGATCAGGTGGATTTCAGTAACCTTGACCGCTGGTACGAACGAGACGCCGGTGAACAAATCGGCAAGTTCATTCTGTACCGGACTCGTTTTCGTGATGCCTCAATGGCCGCAAACGCGAACGCTGATACAAAGCCCGGATCGGATATTGGCAATTGACGAACCAATGAGTAGCGAGACTGATTTCATCGACTCGAGCATTGCTGCGCCGCCTAGGAGCACTACGCTCAGCGGTGTGATTGGATCTGCTCGTCAATTGCTCGTGTTCGTGTCGTTCGTTCTTATCTTCATGGCGGCGGCTCGCATCATTTCTGACCCCGATTTCTGGTGGCACTTGCGAACGGGTCAGTACCTGGTCGAGACGCGCTCAATTCCACACACCGATCTTTTCTCGACTTTTCATAACGGCAAGGAGTGGATCACGCACGAGTGGCTATCTGAGGTGTTCATGTATCTTGTGTACCAGAGCCTTGGACTCGGTGGTCTTATCGTAGTCTTCTCCCTGATCATCACCGCAGCATTCGTCTTAGTCTTTCGTCGGTACAGTCAAGACGTCGATCATCCCTATGTCGCTTGCACCGCACTTCTGCTCGGAGCGTTCGCAACGATGCCGACGTGGGGTGTGCGCCCGCAGATGTTCTCCCTGCTACTGGCGAGCGTGTACCTCGTAATCCTCGAGAAGTTTTCCCGTGATGTGAGTAAGCGAACCATTTACTGGTTGATTCCCCTAACGGTCGTGTGGGCAAACCTGCATGCAGGATTTGCAATGGGGCTGGCTTTGATACTGCTGACGATTGTGGGCCTGACTCTAGAACGCTGCTTAACGTCGACAGAATCCGCTGCCAGCTTTGGGAAAGTGCGCGAGCTATTTCTAGTGTGGCTGCTCTGCATAGGCTCAGTGATCATCAATCCAAACGGAGCTCGCCTTTACTCATATCCGTTTGAAACGCTGAAGTCGAACGCAATGATGAAGTACATCAGCGAGTGGTGGTCACCCAACTTTCACGAGCCGATGTTCCTGCCGCTCGCGATTCTGATATTCGCAACATGTGCGGCACTTGCGCTTGGACGTAAGCAGGTTCGCTTGCGGGACCTTGTCTTATTGTGGGCTACTGGAATAGCGGCGCTCAGGTCCGGCAGGAATGTTCCATTCTTTGGGCTGGTGGCAATTCCTCTGTTAGCCCAACACTCCTGGGATTGGATCTCGAATCAGCGTTGGGGGCAGTGGTTAACCAGGCCGGAAAACCACGACGTGAAGCAAGGCGCCGCCATCAAGATCGCCTTGAACGTACTGCTGTTCGTCTTAGTACCTTTGGGAATGGCTGCAACTCGGGTAAGTCGATCAGTCTCGGATCAGACCACTTTCAACTGGCAGGGACTCCCAGCCGCCGCTACTGATTTTGTGCGCTCTCAAAAACTGCCGCAGCCGATCTACAACGAATATGGTTGGGGAGGCTATCTGATTTGGCGCTTGTATCCGGAGTATCGCGTCTACATTGACGGCCGGGCGGACGTTTACGGCGATGCCTTCCTCGAAGAGTTTCTGATGGTCCATAGTGGTGAGCCTCAATGGCACGAGCCTCTGGATCGTTATGGAATTCAAACTGTCATGATCAAGCCCGATGCGGCTCTTGCAAGCCTGCTAAAGCTCCAGCCAGGCTGGCAGAAGGTGTTTGAGGATCCGCAGGCGATAATCTTCACTCGTACGCCAGTCAGATCCACGAAATAACACTAAACCCAAGCGACACGAAATAACTCGAAATGCAGGAGTAGGGATTCGGGTTATTCGTGTCGCTTGTGTTTAGTCTTTATTTCGTGGATCCACGATCGTTTGCTGGTCCAATTCTGGAACTCAACGTCGCACACTTCCTGAAACCCAACTCATTCTGATTTCAGATTTTATGTCCGTTTCGGTGAA
This sequence comes from Acidobacteriota bacterium, assembly GCA_046726175.1. Lineage (GTDB taxonomy): Bacteria > Acidobacteriota > Blastocatellia > Pyrinomonadales > Pyrinomonadaceae > PSRF01. The sequence continues at coordinate 8,899 of JBKPAC010000107.1, read as the reverse complement.
TGTCGGTTGAATCACTCGGGAGGCGTTGTCAACTACGGGCGACAATCCAAAACTCAACAAACTCCCGTCGTTCTTGATTCGCGGAATCTCGGTCACCTTCGTATCCTTCGAAGCTTTGTCAACTGCGGGCGACAAACTCACCTGAAAGATCCATTCAAATCCCTTCCAAACAGTAAAAATCCTGTGGTCCTTCCTGCGGCACACCCCTTGTATTGATGACCACCGTCCTCGAGATGTTTGGTCGAAGGACTTGAAACAAGGGGACTGGACAAGCTCATGAAAAGTGTAAACCGCAAAGTTCTTATGACCCTGATTGGCGTTGCAATAGCGACACCCTTCCTAGCAGTAGCGTCACTCGTAGGAGTCCACGTTGCCGCGCTTGCCGATAACGTAAGAACCGATGTCTTTTTCCTGGTTCTTGCGATGGCTAGCGTCGCAGTGAGGATTCTCAACGGGCATTTCGCTGCTACAGGTAGGACCGAGCAAGCGGAACGCGGTTATGTCAAGACTAATGACAACACTGATCTGCGACGAGTGTCCACCATTAGTCCTGGTTACTAATTCCAACTGGTCCTACCGCCAGGCTACAGAGAAGGCGTGGTTGGTAAGGGCGCAAAGCTTAACTCTCAACCCAAAACCTAAGGAGCAAAAAAAATGATTAAGAATTTCCTTCGCGATGAAACTGGTCTTGAACTTTCAGAGTATGCCGTAGCAGCGGCTTTGATAGCTCTCGCAGTCGTCGGTGTGTTCACCACTTTGGGTACCAACATCAGCGGCGTGATCAGCAACCTCGCTACGAAGATCAAGTAAGAACCTTGCAAAACCGCGAGATACGGGAGGTGCGGATTCCGATTCCCACGTGCCTCCCTTTCTCGTCGAAAGGAATCAACAACGGTGATTACGTCAGTAATTAAAGCGTTCGCTAAAGACGAAAGTGGCCTTGAACTTTCGGAATATGCAATGGCAGCGGCGTTGGTTACTTTGGCTGTAGTCGCCGCTTTCACCACGCTCAGTGGCAATATTTCGGGCGTTATAAGTAACCTCGCGACGAAGATCAAATGACCCCAAACACATAGGCGGTGCCTGGATATCCCGGGTGGCATTGCCAAACGACTTGGACCATTCAAGTCAGAAAAACAAAAACTGATGTCAGGCCCTCTCAGCATTATTGCAGCAGCGTTTCTCGTCGTGCTGGCGTTCATCATTTCTTATTACGACGTTTGCTATCGACGCATACCCAATCCGTTTGTGCTTTCCGCACTCACGGTGGGTATTTTTCTAAATACCATCAATGGGGGATTTCACGGCACGCTGTCGAGTTTAGCGGGCTGCGCTGTGGGCTTTGTAATCATGTTTGGCTTGCACCTCTTCGGCGCCATGGGTCCCGGAGACGTCAAGCTTTTCGCGGCTATCGGTTCGATAACCGGACTGCAGCTCGTGCTGCCGACCTTCATCGTGGTGGCTCTGATTGGAGGCATCCTCGGTGTCTTCTCAATGATCCGAGCGGGCCAAATCAAGCTTACGATGATGCGGGTCCTTCAGATTTTGATCGGTCTTCTGCCTGGGCAAAGCGTGCCACGCTTTCCTGTTCCAACTGATCGCCGCCTCACGATTCCATACGGCGTCGCAATTACCTTCGGCAGTGTGATTTCACTAGTGGTCTTTCGCGCTTAATTGGCAGCGCCATAACACCGGCTCGGCCTAAATGCCTTGCCCGAACGGAGAGTGAACAATGCGCAACAAACGCTTTCTTGTAGTTTTAGCCGGCGCCCTCGTTTTTGGATTGCTGGCGGCGGTTACGGTCAGCCGTTATCTATCCAGTGCTCAGGCTTATTCAAAGGATCTTCGTCAAGTGGCGGTTGCCAAGGTCGCAATCCCAGTCGGCACGAAGATCGTCGCCGATCAAGTTCAGGTAGTCCCATTCCCTAAAGAATCGACTCCTGACGGTGCTTTCGAAAGCGCCGAAAAACTGAATGGTCGAGTGGCTGTCACCAACATCAATCCACGCGAGCCGATCACCGAAGCGAGGCTAGCTCCCGAAGGTACCGCGGGTGGTTTGTCAGCGGTTATTCCGGAAGGCTACCGCGCGATGACGGTCAAGGTTGACGACGTTGTCGGCATCTCTGGTTTCGTCCAGCCGGGAACGCTGGTCGACGTGGTCGTCGTCATCAATCCCGAAGAGGGATACAAAGGCGCGCAGGGCCCGATCTCGAAGATCGTTCTCCAGAACATTAAGGTCCTTGCAAACGGTCAGAACATCGACAAGCCCGAAAGCGAACGTGAGGCAAACAGCGTTAAGGCAGTTACTCTGCAAGTCACTCCGGAACAGGCTGAGAAACTCGCGCTTGCCGCAACTGAGGGCAAGTTGCAACTGGTCATGCGTAGTTCACTGGACCAGGGAGACGAAGAGACTCCGGGCGTCAGCAAACGCGGATTGCTTAACGGCGATGTCGCAGTGCCACAGCCAGAGCCTGGTTCGTTGAAGAGCGAGCGGCCAGCAGCGGAGTCGAAACCGCGTCGCGTTCGACCACGAGTGGAACAAAAAGCAGCACCAGCGGCCAGTACTCCTGCGCCGCAAGCGCCCAAAGCGTCTGTAGAGATGATCGAAGGCGCGAAAAAACGAAGCGTCGATTTTCCGTAATTGCTAGCGCCCTCAGTTAGGGCCACTCGTTGAATCGAGACGACCGAGAGCAATTCAAGATTCATAACCGCATTTGGCAGCAAAAGGAGCTAAAGATCATGCATAGCCGTTCGCCGATCAGTCGCAGAGTAAGCCTGGTGCTCGCGTCGCTGGTCCTGTTTCTCGCTCAATCCATAGTTTTCGCCCAGGAGACCTCTTACAAGGCTTCCTTCAAACAGAACACTGAGCCAACAGCAATAAATGTTCTGGTAGGACAGTCGCGCGTGATCAACTTTGATAGGCCGGTCGGCCGTTTTTCGGTTTCCAATCCGGATATCGCTGAAGCCGTGCTGGTCACCCCAGATCAGGTGCTCGTGAACGGAAAGGCGTTCGGACAGGTCAACTTCATCGCCTGGGAACAGTCGGGCGGTGGTTACCTCGTGTTTGATGTTTACGTGCGGGCCAACCTTTCGCTGATCGACTCGCAAATTCGCGCGCTGTTTCCGAAGGACGACATTCGCCTGAGCCAGGCCAACGGATCAGTGGTGTTGTCGGGCAGCGTTTCGAATCCCACGACTGCCACTCAAGCGCAAGCGGTAGTCGAAGCTGCCGGATTCAAGACAGTCAACATGCTGGCCACTCCAGTCAAAGGCATCTCCCAGGTTCAGTTGCAAGTTCGCGTTGCAGAAGTTAGCCGCAACCGTTTTCGTGAGCTTTCGGTGACGCCTGCTTATCAATCACAACCCGGTATCGGCGGTTATGCCAACAGCGGCGGTGGGCCATGGACGCTGAACCGAGTCGATGGTGGAAACCTTTTCGGAACAGTCGGAAGCACACTCAATCTGTTCGTGATGAGCTCGAACATCTTCACGTTCGTCCGCGCGATGAAGCAGCAGGGTGCCCTGCGCGAACTCGCCGAGCCGAACCTGGTGGCGATGGACGGTCAACAAGCGAGCTTCCTGGCTGGTGGCGAATTCCCAGTTCCGATCGTTCAGGGTGGTTCAGACCGTAGCACTGTTTCAATCGTGTTCAAGGAGTACGGTGTTCGATTGAACTTCAAACCGACGATCATCGACGAAGACCATATTCGCCTCGAGCTCGAACCTGAAGTATCGACGATCGACTTCGCCAACGGCGTGAAGTTCGACGGCTTCCTTATTCCCGCGCTGAAGACTCGCCGCGCCAAGACGGGCATCGAGCTTCGTGACGGTCAATCATTCGCGCTGGCTGGTCTGCTAGACAACACCGAGACCAGATCGCTTTCGAAGATTCCGGTGCTGGGCGACATTCCAATTCTGGGCACGCTCTTCAAATCAACATCATTCCAGAAGAACGAAACCGAACTCATGTTCATCGTGACAGCGCAATTGGTGAAACCGGTTAACCCGGACGACATTCCGCAGATGCGTGGCATAGATGGTCTGAAGAACGGATCGCCACTCGGTCTCGAGCCGAAGGGTGAAGGCATTCAGGGCCGCAGTGGATTCTCAGTTCCGGGCCAGGTCGAAGGTCAACCAGCTCCGTCGACGCAACCGGCAGCCGAACCGAAAGCGGCTGAACCAAAGACGAAGACGGAAGGAACAGAGACATCGACTAATCCAGGCACGAAAGCGAGCGCTCGCCAAAATCTCCCAATCCCCGCCGGGCGAGCCAACATTGCAATGAACTTCGAAATAGTCCGGCCATAGAAGTTCTCCGAGCCGGATACGGAGGGAGACATGAAACACAAGAAGACGGGCTTTACACCTGACAGAAGGGGCGAAAAAGGATCAATTCTCGCAATCTCGGGAATTGCCATGCTCGCTCTCATGCTTGCAGTAGGTCTGGGCGTCGACATCAGTCGCTTCTATCTTGCAAAGACTGAACTACAGAATGCGGCAGATGCGGCAGCGCTTGCCGGCGTCTCAGCCCTTAACTCTTCCGCTACTGGAGTTCACGAAGCCGTAGATCGTGCTGTGTTGACGATGAACAGCTACGACTTCAATAAAACCGGCGTTTCTTTTCCACGCGAAAACGTCAAGTTTTCAAAAAATCTGGGTGGGGCTTACGTCAGCGAGGCGCTTGCGGCGGCTGACCCCAAGTTAATTCGGTTCGTCGAGGTAACAACACCGTCGCTGCCTGTGGGCATCTCCTTTGCCGCGACGGTCCTTGGTAACAGCAAAGACATGTCAGCAACGGCGACCGCAGGCTTTTCGTTTCCCCTAAATACCGTTTGTAACTGGTTCCCCGCTTTTGTGCTCGACCTTCCCGATGCGCCAATTTCAAAAGGGAATGACTACATTTTCCGAATGGAGCCAGGTGGTCATGTCAGTCCGGGAAATTACCAACTCCTGGCACCGGCAGATCCTGGCGGCGCTGATACGAGAACAGGTATGGCAAACGGCGTTGATGTTTGCACGAAGGTTGGGGACATCGTGCCTACCAAGCCGGGTGTGACTGCCGGTGACGTCCGCCAGGGAATTAACTCGCGCTTCGATATCTACCAAAGCACGCTCGATCCAGCGACATCACCACCAGACAAAAACATCGCTACAGGTATTTCGTGGACTGATTACCGGGACAAAGTGGTTGTTCAAGCACCGCGTAATGAAGGTGTGGACGGCCGGCGAATCATAATCATGCCAATCGTTAAGACTGTTCCAGGCGACGGTCGAGATGAAGTCCAGGTCGATCGCTTCGGAAAGTTTTGGCTGAAAGAGCCCGTCGGCGGTGGAAATGGTGCTGAACTAATAGCCTATTACATCGACAACACGATACTGCCCGGCCGGGGAACTTTCGACCCATCCGGTGGAGCATTCGACCCGGACCTCGCAGTTCCAGTTCTCTACAAATAGGTGAACATCGCCATGCATCATCGACTTCGAAAAATACGAAACGCACGACGATGGCGAAACTTTTTAGTTTTGAAACGCCTTCGTAGAGATGAACAGGGTGTCCAGATTGCCGAGCTGGCAATTGCGTTGCCGCTGTTTCTTTTATTGTTCGGCGCGACGGCTGAATTCGGGAGGTACTTTTACGAGTATTCAACATTAGCCAAGGCCTCCCGTGTTGGTGCGAGATATCTAAGTTTCTCCGCACTCCGTGCGGACGAGGAACTGGCCGCGAAGAACATCATTGTTTATGGAAACACTGCCGGTACGGGCGATCCGATTCTCACTGGTCTAGATCGAGCTAATATCTCGATCAGTTATGACGGTGGACATCCGGCGGTCCCTGAAAGAGTGACTGTTCAGGTAATCAATTATCAGCACGTGCCAATTGTGGACCTCGGCGCACTGACCAGGATCTCGTCGCTGAGCATGGCCATCGACGTAAAACCAAGTGTGACGATGCGTCGGTTAGTTACGCAACCCGTCCTGTAGGAGCCAACTAACATGCTGAACATACGAACTAAAAGATTCAATGAACGTGGTGCGACGCTTGTTGAGTTCGCAATCGCGGCCAGCGTGTTCTTAACGGCGATGTTTGCCGTACTCGAGTTTGGCCGAGTGCTGTGGGTCCACAACGCTTTAACTGACGCAGCTCGACGTGGTGCGCGTTACGCGGTCTTGCATAACAACACGTCCGGGGACAGTGTCAAGAACGTAGTCGTCTATGGGGATCCTGCAGGCGGACCAGATCCCATGGTTGAGAATCTCTCAACAACGAACGTCAACGTCACTTACTCGTCAAATTTCACCGTGGGCCAGGGTACGGTTTCGGTGACCATTACTGACTACCAACTTCAACTAAATCTTCCCCTGCTTGGCACCACTATTCCAATGGGGAGCTATACGACAACCCTCACCGGTGAAAGTGTGGGACTTCAAGCACCAGACGTGTGACATCGTCCCACAAACGAACAGATACAAGCATGGGGGGTTATCAATGAATCTCGACCGAACCAATTTTAGAACATACAGAAAGGGCGAACGCGGGTCCGTACTCTGCGAGATGCAGCCAGACGCGGTGTTCGGTACGCAACGATTCGCAAGAACGACACTGCCGGTATCGATGCAGTTAAGAAGATGGTGGTCTATGGCGATCCAAATGCCAATCCAGCCACTGATACGCCAATGATTAATGGACTGATTATGTCGAATGTTGACGTGCAATACCAGAACTACAACGGAGTGTTGTTGAGTTCGAGAACCACAGTCAGCATCAACAGTTTTCAGTTTCAGTTCGCGGTTCCGCTGATCGGCGGAACAATAACCATGCCGGCTTATCGGACTTCCCTACCAGGGGAGAGCGCCGGCTTTGTGCCATGCGACATACCAAGCAGTACTCCCATGGCTCCGTGCAACATCATTCCAAACTAAGACACTCATGGAGAATTAACGAGGCCGTGAGTCAAGCCCCTGAGAGGTAGAAAATGACCGAACCAATCTCACTAGTAGTTTTCAGTTACGCCAACGAGAACTTTAAAGAAATCCGGGCGGCCCTGAACACCGATAGCAGGGCCCGCCTGTTAGCTGGTGGAACTGATGCCGAGCAGCTTTATGAAGAAGTTGTCCGCCTTAAACCAGCGGCAGCAATCATTGCACTCGGTCAAAACTTCGAGCCCGCATTGAAACTCATCAAGAAGATGACTGCGGAATATCCGAAGACAGCAATAATCTCAGCGGCCCAGAACGCATCTGGCGATGTGATCCTGCAAAGCCTCCGTTCTGGAGCTCGCGAGTTTCTTAACCTGCCGATCCGTCCCGAAGAGCTGAAAACGGTTTTGGACCGCGTCGGCGAATTCAGCGCAGGACAGGTCGAAGCGCCAAAGAGAAAAGGTCGCATGGTGGCGGTGTTCTCCAGCAAAGGCGGCTGTGGCACTTCCTTCATTGCAACCAACCTTGCGGCGGCTACTGGCGTTCCCACCTGTCTTGTCGATCTCAATCTCCAGGCCGGTGATCTGCCGCTGTTCCTGGGTGTAGATCCTAAATACTCCATCGCTGATATCGTTGAGAATCGATCACGGCTCGATGAGGAACTGATTAAGAGCTTTGTCACTCCTTATTCTTCAAAGCTTGCGCTGCTCGCAGCCCCGAAGTCGGCTGATTCGGCCGACGAGATCGAGCCGGAGCATGTCTTTGAGACCCTTCAGCGCCTCCGTGAAATCTACGACTACGTAGTTATCGATCCACAGCACACGTACGATTCGATTACGCTTGCCGCGTTGGACCAGGCGGACGAAATCGTGTTAGTGCTCGCGCTGGACATCCCTTCCATTCGCAGTTCTCAACGTGCTCTTGAAATATTTGATCGCCTAGGCTATCCGCGAAAGAAACTCCGCGTAGTTGTTAATCGATGGAGCAAGCAGATCGATTTAGACTTGCACCAGGTGGAGAAATTCCTCGGTGAACCGGTGATCGGTTTCATTCCCAGCGACTACAACACTGCAGTTGCTTCGATCAATCTGGGTAATCCTTTGGTCCAATCAGATCCGCACTCGCGGGTTGCGATGGAGATGCGTCGCATTGCCCAAATCATTACAGGTCGCGCGGTAATCGCAGAACAACCACCGGAGCGTAAATCGCTGTGGTCATCGTTCTTCAAAAAAGAAACAAATTCCACTCGGCTTCCTTTCCAGGCTTCAATGGAAAAGGTCTAACACACAGATAGGACAATCATGGCTCTTCGTGAACGCTTAGTTAGAGATACTGGTATGCTGGGTTCCGCCAACGGTAACGGTTCCGATGGTGGTGGTGGTGGTCAACACACATTTCAGGAGATGAAGTCACGTCTCCACCGCGCGTTGATTAACAAGATGGACCTGACGAAGCTGTCTACTCTGACCCCGGAGCAGGTTACGGACGAGGTCTCCCGATTGGCAGAGAGCATGCTGGCGCAGGAATCAACGCCGCTGTCTTCTTCTGAACGGGAACGGCTGGTCAATGAAGTCCAACACGAGCTGTTCGGATTGGGCCCGCTCGAGCCATTGCTCGCGGACACAACAATTTCGGACATACTCGTAAACTCTCACAACACGATCTACATCGAGCGTCGCGGAAAACTGGAAGTTACCAACGTGACTTTCAAAGATGACGAGCACCTGATGCGCGTCATTGAGCGAATAGTCTCGAGCGTTGGCCGTCGTATCGACGAGTCGTCGCCGATGGTTGATGCGCGACTACGTGACGGTTCTCGCGTTAACGCGATCATTCCGCCACTGTCGATTGATGGTCCTGTTCTCTCGATTCGGCGCTTCGGCGCGGAGCCGCTACGGATGGTGGCTCTAATCGAGAACAAAGCTCTAACAAAAGATATAGCCGACATGTTGCAGATGTGCGTCGTAGCACGTCTTAACTG
>JBKPAC010000106.1:0-20154 GCA_046726175.1 Acidobacteriota bacterium | reverse complement strand
AAACTGCACCTTCGGATTCTTCTTCCCCAGCACCCGCGTGATCGCTGCCGTCAACGTTGTCTTCCCGTGGTCCACGTGCCCGATTGTCCCGATGTTCACGTGCGGCTTCGAACGGTCAAATTTCTCTTTCGACATCTCTCTGCTCCTTTTGGAGAATGAAAACCGAATTAGGATTTAGGATTGAGGATTTAGGAGTTTCAAATCTCAAATCCTAAATCCTAATTTCTAAATTCTAAATTTCTTCACTTGGCTACTCCCTGAACCTTCGCTATTACTTCCTCGGCAATGTTCTTCGGCGCCTGCTCGTAACGCTCAAAGTGCATTGTGGAAGTCGCGCGACCCTGCGTCGCTGAACGAAGATCCGTCGTGTAGCCAAACATCTCCGACAGCGGCACAAAGGCAGTAATCACCTGCGCACCACCAACGCGAGGCTCCATACTTTCGATTCGTCCGCGGCGCGAATTGAGATCTCCATTTACCGCACCGGTGTAATCGTTTGGAGTCACAACCTCGACGCGCATAATTGGTTCGAGCAGTACAGGCTTGGCCTTCTTAACTGCATCCTGGAAAGCCAACGATCCCGCAATGTGAAACGATCGCTCGTCGGAATCGACTTCGTGATATGAACCGAACACGAGTCGAACCTTGACGTCTACGAGCTCATAACCGGCAAGGAACCCTCGCTCCATCGCGTCCTTGATTCCCTGCTCGACCGGCTTGATGTACTCCCGCGGAATCGCACCGCCCGTAATCTCGTTTACAAACACAAAGCCTTCACCAGGTGCAGGCTCGATCTCGATCTCAACGTGACCGTATTGCCCGCGACCTCCCGTCTGCTTCTTGTAGACTTCTTTACCTGGAGCGGGAGCGGTAATTGTTTCGCGATAAGCAACCTGCGGCTTGCCTACGTTCGCTTCAACGCCGAACTCGCGCTTCATTCGATCGACAATGATCTCGAGGTGGAGCTCACCCATACCGGCGATAATCGTCTGGCCGGTTTCCTGATCTGTCGAAACATTAAACGATGGATCTTCCTGAGCGAGCCGATTCAATGCGACACCCAATTTATCCTGGTCCTGTCGCGTCTTGGGTTCGACGGCAACGCGGATAACGGGCGCCGGGAATTCAATAGCCTCAAGCACGATGGGCTTGTTTTCGTCGCAAATCGTGTCGCCAGTCGTGACCTGCTTCATGCCGCCGATAGCGATAATCTCGCCGGCGCTGGCATCTTCGATGTCTTCGCGCTTGTTCGCATGCATCCGCATCAAGCGACCAACCCGTTCTTTGCTTTCCTTTATCGAGTTGTAGGCGTAGGAGCCCGCCTTAATGCTGCCGCTGTAGATGCGCACGAATGAGAGCTGCCCCAGATGCTTGTCGGCCATGATCTTGAACACCAGACCCGCGAATGGCGCACTTGCATCCGGTGGACGAGTCTCAACTTGTCCGTTCTTCGGGTTTGTTCCTTCTACGGGCGGAATATCAAGAGGCGAAGGCAGGTAGTCAACGACCGCGTCGAGCAGCGTTTGGACACCTTTGTTCTTGAACGCCGATCCGGTGACAACCGGCACGAGCTTGATTTCGATCGTTCCGTTGCGGAGCGCTTTGCGAATTTCCTGTTCGATAATCTCTTCGCCTTCGATGTACTTGTGCATCAAGCCATCGTCGACGCTGGCGACAGCTTCGATCAGTTTCTCTCTTGCGGCTTGCGCTGCATCTTTCAGGTCGTCGGGAATCTCAACGGTCTCGTACTCAGCTCCCTTGCTTTCATCATTCCAGATCAATCCCTTCATCGAGATCAGATCGACGACACCTTTGAACTGATCTTCGAGACCGATGGGAATTTGAAGCGCTACGGGATTCGCGCCTAGACGCGTGATGATTGACTCAAACGAGCGTTCGAAAGATGCACCAGCCCGGTCGAGCTTATTGATGAAGCAGATTCTCGGAACACCATACTTGTCAGCCTGGCGCCACACGGTTTCCGACTGAGGTTCAACACCGGCGACGCCGTCAAAAACAGCAACTGCTCCGTCGAGCACACGGAGCGAACGCTCTACCTCCATCGTGAAGTCGACGTGACCCGGAGTGTCGATAATGTTGATACGATGATCGATACCATTCCGCTCCCAGAAACAGGTTGTAGCGGCGCTGGTGATCGTGATACCTCGCTCCTGCTCCTGCTCCATCCAGTCCATGGTGGCAGTACCCTCGTGCACCTCGCCGATCTTATGCGTTATGCCGGTGTAGTAGAGGATACGCTCAGTCGTAGTGGTCTTGCCGGCATCGATGTGGGCCATGATGCCGATATTTCTGAACTTTTGTAGATCGTGCTTAGCCATATTTACTCCGGTCTTTGGTCTTGGGCCTTAGGTCTTTGTCAAAGACCAAGGCCAAAGACCCAAGGCCGTATTACCACTTGTAATGCGCAAACGCCTTGTTGGCGTCAGCCATGCGATGCGTATCTTCCTTCTTCTTCACCGCATTACCGCGATTGTTTGCGGCATCGAGAATCTCTGCCGCGAGGCGGTCAGTCATCGTTTTTTCGCCTCGCCCTCTCGCGTACGAAACAATCCAGCGAATCGCCAGGGCACCGCGCCGTTCCTGGTGAACTTCGACTGGAACCTGATAGGTGGAACCGCCAACGCGCCGCGACTTGACTTCGACTGTTGGCTTAACGTTGTCGATAGCGCGCTTGAAAACCTTCAACGGTTCTTCACCGGTCTTGTCGCCAATCTGCTTCATCGCGCCGTAGAAGATGTTCTCGGCCAGCGATTTCTTCCCCGCCCACATCACGCCGTTAATGAACTTCGTAACGAGCGGGCTACTGTAGATTGGATCCGGTAATACTTCGCGTCTTTCGGCAACTCTTCGTCTTGGCATAATTTTTCAGGTTCCTAAACCTACTTTCCAGCACCGGCTTTTGGCCGCTTTGCTCCATACTTCGACCGACCTTGTTTTCTGTCAGCAACACCAACAGAATCGAGCGTCCCGCGAATCACGTGATAGCGCACCCCGGGCAGGTCCTTCACACGACCGCCTCTAATAAGGACAATCGAGTGCTCCTGCAGGTTATGGCCAACACCCGGGATGTACGTGGTAACTTCAATCCCGTTTGTCAGACGCACACGCGCCACTTTGCGTAACGCCGAGTTCGGCTTCTTAGGTGTTTGCGTATACACACGAGTGCAAACTCCACGTTTTTGTGGCGAACTTTGCAGAGCCGGACTGGCAGTTTTGTACTTAACCTGCTGCCGGCCTTTGCGAACAAGCTGATTTATCGTCGGCAATGCTCTTCCTCTTTCGTTTCTTCGATCCTAAACCCAAAGCGCAAAAAGGCATTTGCCTGCCTCTTTCCGGAACTCGTCCGGCAGTCAGCGCAGGCGGCTGCCCTGCGTATAGAATTTAATTCAGGGATGTTCTGACTTCGCTACTGAGGCGGGTGTGGATCTTGGCTTCCCTTCAGCCGAGGCTTTTCTGTGGCGTCGCATTAGACGTGAAGGCCGAAAGCCTTTCAGTACGGGCATGCGGGGGACCCATAACGAATCAGGGCGACGCATGCGATTACGCCACAATAATTTCAAGCGACTGGGACTGCTTTCCAGCCGGGCAACGCCTCCACACCGACAGAACCTGCTGGACGTTGCACTGTTTGGCTCAGACGCTTGGTCCGAAATGGCAGACTATAAAGGTTGAGGTTTGGGCTGTCAAGCCGAGGGCCAAATTTACTTGCACTTCTGGTTCCATACCATCAGAAGAGCACTTTCACGAGGTGCCAAACTGCGAATCCGGCGGCTGCAAGCAGCAGCACGAGCCCCACAACGAACGCCGCCACAATCAGTTTGAATTTGCGATAACGATTCCTGTCCGGTGGCGACAGCGATCCCTGTGGAAAATAGGGCGGTGGTGTGTAGGTTGCCATGTAAAACGTTGAACTGCGACCGTCACGGCGTCTTACCCACTGTGCCGGCTGCCGTTCCTGCCTCCTGCTGCTTCTTCAGTTCTTCCTCTTTCTGCTTCTTCAACAATTCTTCCTGGTGCTTCTTTGCCGCCTTCATTCGCGAAATACCTTCGCGAGCCTCCTCGAGACCATCTTGTGCCCGGTAATTGTTTGGATCGATGTCCAATGACTTAGAAAACGCTCCTGCCGCCTCGTCGTACTGAGCGAGTCTTGTGAGCGCCATTCCAAGATCATAATACATATCGGAATCGTCCTCTTTTAAGCGCGTCGCCTGGCGGTATTCGCGTACTGCCTCGCTGTAGAGGTGCAAGCCCGCATAAGTCTGTCCGAGGTTGTAGTGCGCTTCCGCGTCCTTGGGGTTTTGATCGAGGTAGGGCTTGTATACTTCAACCGCTCTCTTGTAAGCGTTCTCGGCCTCTTCGGCTTTGTTCAACGCTTCGTATGCGAGGCCAAGGCGAAAGTGCGCTTCCGCGAGATTTGGATCCGCTTTGATCGCCTCCAAGAACGCTTCAGCGGCCTTCTGATCTTCGTCGTTGCGATACAGCTCCTTACCTTTCTCAAGATAGACGCGTGCGTCACCAGCTCCGCCCACGCCGTTTGAGGCTGTTGGTGAATTCCCTGTCTCTTGCTGCGAGCCGGTGTTACTTCTCTTGCAGCTCGCCGACACAAATAGCAGCGCTACAGCTAAAATTAGTAATGTTCCTTTGTTTAGGGGCACCAATAACTGCAAACTCGGGAAGAGTAGACTGGTTCAGATGGACAGTTATCTAACGACAATTCGGCGGATGAGTCAAACTGCCCTACGCTCAGCGGTGGAAAAAGGTAACGATTCCTCTTTTCCTCAGTGTACGAATACTTTCACACGTGAGCAGAACTGGCGATGCCAGCGCTCAGTTTGGAAAAACAGGAGTGCAAATGCCCAGACATCACTACCTTTTTACTTTGTTGTTGCCGATTGCCTTATTGGCTTTAAACATTGTTGCGTTCAATGTTACCGCCCAAAAGAAAAACGTCGTGCCCGTCGTCTACACCCCGGGCACGATCAGCCTCGCCGCAAGTCCGACTGTGGTCTCTGCGTGCGCAGGAGATGTAGCGCCAACCACCCTGGTGCGTTTGGACGCTAGCGGAGCCGATGGCGCAACGAGGTACGTCTGGGAAGCAAACGCCGGACGGATCCAGGGAAGTGGACCAAGGGCTACGTGGGACGTGGCCGGTTTGAAGCCTGGTTACTACAAAGCAAAAGTCTTAATCGAGAGCGGCACGGGCACAGAACTATGTGAAGCCTTTGCGACGACCACTGTGTTGGTCACATGCACGCCGCCTCCGCCGCCTGTTTGCCCCAATGTATCGATCATTTGCCCCGACAACGTAGCAGTCGACCAGCCAATTACTTTCACCGCCAATTTCGTGGGCGGCTCGGGAAATGTTCAGCCAACCTACAACTGGAGGATATCGGCAGGACGAATCATCCAGGGACAAGGAAGTCCGTCCATCACCGTTGATACGAAAGGATTGGCAGGACAGTCAGTCAGAGCAGATTTCATCATGGGCGGTTATCCCACCGATTGCTCGGCAAGCTGCGTCGTAGAAATACCGGTGCCCATCACGTGTAAGAAGTTCGACGAGTTTCCTAATATTGCTCGAAACGATGAGAAAGCACGACTCGACAATTTCGCCGTCGAATTGCAGAGCGATCCGACGTCAACGGCTTACGTAGTGGTCCATCCCGGCACACGAGCCCGCCCCGGCGAAGTACAAAAACACACTTCCCGCGTAGTTGACTATCTTGTGAATTCTCGTGGAGTTGATGCTCGACGGATTGTAACAATCGTGGGCCCAGCACGAGAGGAACTTATGGTTGAGCTGGTAACGTGCCCGCAAGGCGCGAGATTCGATTCTAGAGCCCCTTAGAATCGAAGACCAACCATCCCCACGATTGAACGGCGAGCGAATTCCGCTCGCCGTTTTTTTTATTAGAAGACTTCACGCTGCCTCGTCGAGGACTTCGTTTGCAGCGAAAAACGGGGCTCGATTGGCGTTGTTCCTGAAATCCTTCCGGCGACATACTCACCGACCACAGGGCCGTGCTTGAACCCATGACCCGATCCACCGCCAACTAACCAAACGTTTTGAAAGTCAGGATGTCGATCAATCAGAAAGTCTCCGTTCGATGTGTTCTCATATTGGCACACACGGCTTTCCAGGATTGGGGCATCTTTGAGCGCTGGGATACGCACTGCCAGATAATGCCGTACAGCTTCTGTTCCAGCGCTGGTCGGTACTCGATCACCCGTGTCCGGGTCGAAGTCTGGACCATGCGCGTCGATTGCGATCTTCAGTCCACGTCCATCGATGTCAGGCATCGAGTACACGAGATCAGCGAAGTCGATCCAGGTCGGTAGCGTTGGAGAACGAAAGCGCGAATCATTTGCAGGCACACCAAAAAAGAAGACTTCCTGCCGCGTAACGTGAATCAGCTCGCCCAGCAAACGCGGAAACACTTTAGGTAACCATGGTCCACACGCAAACACGAAGTTGCCTGCACGAACGGTTCTTCCCGAAGCAGTACTTATGCTCTCCATTCTTCCACCGGACTCAGGTGAGATCACAGCCTCATTGACGTACTCCACACCGGCTCTTATGGCTTCGACAACTACTCGTCGAACTGCCTGACGTGCCATTAGTACTCCGCTGTTAGGCTCGAGAATGCCCCACGTATTGGATCCGAGGTCAAGCTGCGGATATCGGCGTTGAAGCTCCTCACGATTCAGCTTTTCAAAGGTAATGTTGTTCCGCTTGAAAGTTGCAAGCGTGGCTTCCGGATAAGTTTCTCCTTCCCGGGCCAGCAGAAGGACGCCGGTCTGATAGAACAAACGAATGAGAGACTCCTGGCCCTCGCTACTCAGAAGTTCTTGCCATTGTTGCAGGGAGCGAACAGACGAACGAGTGTAAAGCTCATCTGCTCCATAGCACATGCGGATGATTCGCGACTCGCCTCCAGAGCTTGCTCTGCTGTTGCCTGGGCCGTAAGCGTCGAAGAGCAAGACGCGTGCGCCAGATCGTCGAAGGCGGTAAGCACTCCACGCTCCAAACACACCCGCACCGATCACCACGACATCAAAGGAATGATCTGGCCGCGACATCGCCTGCCATCATACCGACACGAACAGCGTTAGGAAACAGGACTCACCAAAAAGAAAAGGCCGGTGCTTGTTAGGCACCGGCCTGAATCAAATGACAAACGTTACTCTTCTGGTTCAGCGACTTCTACGTCGGCTGCTGACTCGTTCCCGTCACCTCCGACTGCGGTAACCGCAGCTCTTGGCGGCAGTGGGATATCATGACCGCCGACAATGTCTGGGAACTCATCAAGCTCGCGTTCACGGGCTTGATCGATAGTCTCATCACGTTCGACTTCCACGTTGCGGTAGTACTCCATACCGGTACCGGCGGGAATCAAACGACCCATGATGACGTTCTCTTTCAAGCCACGCAGATAATCTACGCGACCTGAAATCGCTGCTTCAGTAAGCACGCGAGTCGTCTCCTGGAATGACGCTGCAGAAATGAACGAGTCAGTTGAAAGCGACGCTTTGGTAATACCCAGCAGAAGCGGCTCGGCCTGAGCCACCTCTCCATCATTCTCTCGGACTCGTTCATTCTCGTCCGTAAACCGGAAACGATCCACCTGCTCTTCCAGAAGGAAGTCTGTATCACCAACTTCCTTAATCTTCACCCAACGAAGCATCTGTCTGACAATCACTTCAATGTGCTTATCGTTGATGTTGACTCCCTGCAGGCGATAGACCTCCTGAATCTCATTGACCAGGTACTCCTGCAAACGGCTCATTCCGAGGACACGCAGAATGTCATGCGGATTGAGTGGTCCATCCATCAAAGCTTCGCCGGCGCGAACGCGGTCACCTTCCTGCACGTTGATGTGCGTGCCGCGTGGAATGTCGTACTCGCGCTCTTCACCGTCGTCGCCTGTGATGATGAGTTTGCGTTTGCCCTTCGCAATCGGTCCAAGTTTGACCGTACCGTCGATTTCAGACATGACCGCTGTTTCCGCGGGTTTGCGAGCTTCGAAAAGCTCGACAACGCGCGGCAAACCTCCGGTGATGTCCTTGGTCTTCGTTGTTTCACGCGGAATCTTCGCAATGATGTCACCTGGTTCGACCTCGTCGCCGTCGTTCACCATAAGGTTGGCGCGAACCGGCATCTGATAGGTCTTCAACACCTTGTTACTTGCGTTGCGAATTTCCAGTCGCGGTTGTTTCTTCTCGTCGGGCGAGTCTTTTACAACCATTCGCGACTGACCCGTCACTTCGTCTACTTCTTCGTCGAAGGTGACGCCTTCCTTCAAGTCCTGGTACTTAACGTGACCAGCGACTTCGGTCAGAATCGCGAAAGTGAAGGGATCCCAGGTCGCCAATAACTGATCCTGGACCACCCTTTGGCCATCTTCCACCTGAATGTGTGCGCCATAAACGATCTGATAACGAGCCACCTCACGACCGCGGTCATCAATAATCGTCAACGCGCCGTTCCGGTTCATGGCGATTCGCTCACCCTTACGGCTGCGAACGGTCTGCAGGTCGATGTACTTCACAGTACCGTCCTGGCGAGCTTCGTGCTTCGAAGACTCTTCCAAACGAGCTGTACCACCGATGTGGAATGTACGCATCGTTAGCTGCGTGCCGGGTTCGCCAATCGACTGCGCTGCAATCACACCGACTGCCTCGCCGATTTCAACGGGGCGACCAGTCGCCAGGTTTCGGCCATAGCACTTGATGCAGCAGCCACGACGAGACTCGCAGGTCAGCACCGAACGAATTCGAACTCGCTGCACGCCGGACCGTTGAATCTCAGACGAGAGATCCTCGTCGATCTCCTGATTCGCTTCGACGATGACTCGTCCTTCGACCGGGTCGATGACGTCCTCGAGCGCCGTGCGTCCAACGATACGATCTCGCAGTGATTCGATCTCCTCGCCGCCTTCGACGATCGCGCTGGCCGAGATACCTCGGAGCGTACCGCAATCCTGCTCGCTTATGATGACGTCCTGTGCGACGTCAACGAGCCGGCGAGTCAGATAACCCGAGTCAGCAGTCTTAAGCGCTGTGTCGGCGAGACCTTTGCGGGCGCCGTGCGTCGAGATGAAGTATTGCAGCACGTCCAACCCTTCGCGGAAGTTGGCACGAATCGGTGTCTCGATGATTTCACCCGAGGGTTTCGCCATCAGACCTCGCATACCTGCCAGCTGACGAATCTGCTGTGCGCTGCCTCTCGCTCCCGAGTCGCTCATGACTAGGATCGGATTGAGCTCGCCGCTCGAGCGCTCGCGATCGTCCATGGCTCGGAACATCTCTTTTGCCACCTTGTCGGTTACTTCAGACCAAATCGCGATGATCTTGTTGTAGCGTTCACCATTTGTGATGACTCCGTCAAGATACTGCTGCTCGACAGAAATCACTTCCTTCTCGGCTTTGTCGATCAAGCCCTTCTTCGCGTCTGGAGTAACGAGATCGTCGATGCCGATTGAGATACCGGCCTTGGTTGCGTAAAGGAATCCGAGATTCTTGAGGTCATCAAGCATCTTGACGGTCATTTCATGCCCAAGCCGGATGTGCGAGTAGTTCACCAGTGACTGCAGACCCTTTTTCTTCAACGTACCGTTAATGAACGGCAGCCCCGCTGGAATGGAATCATTGAAGATCACGCGGCCGACAGTTGTATTGATCACTCTCCGAACATCTTCCTGAACGGTCGCGCGTAGGATGTCCTGCGGATCGTGCTCCTGAGTCAGGTCAATGAGGTCGCCACTAATACGCAACTTGATTGGCGTTTGTGTTGTTACCTCTTTCGCATCGAGTGCGAGCAGCACTTCTTCCAATGATGCGAAGACGCGACCTTCCCCGCGAGCGCCGGACTTGTCACGTGTCAGGTAGTAAATGCCCAACACGATGTCCTGCGAAGGTACGGCGATAGGCTGACCGCTGGCTGGGCTCAGGATGTTATTGCTGGACAGCATGAGAACAGCCGCTTCGATCTGCGCTTCCGGACTGAGCGGAATGTGTACGGCCATCTGGTCGCCGTCAAAGTCAGCGTTGAAAGCCGTGCAGACCAGCGGATGAATCTTGATTGCTTTGCCTTCAACCAGCACCGGCTCGAACGCTTGAATACCGAGACGGTGCAGCGTCGGAGCACGATTCAGCAGCACGGGATGCTCTCGGATAACTTCTTCGAGGATGTCCCAGACTACCGGCTCCTGTCGTTCCACCATTTCACGCGCCTGCTTAATGGTTGCCGCGTGTGCCTGCTTTTCCAGCTGGTTATAAATGAATGGTTTAAAGAGCTCGAGCGCCATCTTCTTCGGCAAGCCGCACTGATGAAGCTTGAGTTCAGGACCAACGACAATCACCGAACGTCCCGAATAATCGACGCGCTTGCCGAGCAGGTTTTGACGAAAACGTCCCTGCTTTCCTTTGAGAGTTCCGCTCAAAGATTTCAAAGGCCGGTTGTTTACGCCCCGGAGCACTCTTCCGCGACGGCCGTTGTCAAATAACGCATCAACGGCTTCCTGGAGCATTCGCTTTTCGTTGCGGACGATGACTTCGGGCGCTCGCAGCTCCATCAGTTTCTTCAGACGGTTGTTGCGATTGATCACTCGGCGATAAAGATCGTTAAGATCCGAAGTCGCAAACCTGCCGCCATCGAGAGGCACGAGGGGCCTCAACTCGGGCGGAATTACCGGGATTACGTCGAGGATCATCCATTCCGGACGATTGCCGGATTTTAGGAAGCTGGTTGCAACCTTGAGACGCTTCGAATACTTGAGTTTCTTCTGCTGAGACGTCTCTTCCTTCATACGTTTGCGAAGCTCAGCGGCGAGTTCCGGAACGTTCACCGTAGCTAAAAGCTCCTTGATCGCTTCGGCTCCCATCTTGGCAACGAATTGTCCCGGGAAGTCACGCACGAGTTCGCGATAACGTTCGTCGGAGACAAGTTCTTTTTCCTTGAGGCCGGGAACGTCGCCAGGATCGATCACGATGTAGGATTCGAAGTAAAGGACCTTTTCGAGCTCTCGCAATGGAATATCCAGAAGATGACCAATGCGCGAGGGCAGTCCTTTGAAAAACCAGACGTGAGAACACGGGCTGGCTAGATCGATATGGCCCAGGCGTTCGCGGCGGACCTTCGCCTGCGTAACTTCGACGCCGCACTTATCGCAGATTACTCCGCGATGTTTCATTCGCTTGTACTTTCCGCACAGACATTCCCAATCAGCTACCGGACCAAAAATACGCGCACAGAAGAGACCATCGCGCTCTGGTTTAAATGTCCGATAGTTAATAGTCTCCGGTTTGGTGACCTCACCGTGTGACCACTGCCGGATCTTCTCCGGAGACGCAAGTGAGATACGAATTGCTTCAAAATCGGGTGCTAGTTGCGTCTTTTCCTGTTGAAATCGAAACACTTGTTTATCTCCATTTCGGATTGCGGATTTGCGGATTGCGGATTTCGAATTGCGGTCTCTAAATCCGCAATTTCAAATCCGCAATCCGCAATTCCTTTAGCCCTCGACGGCGCTCGTTATCAGCGCTTCGCCTACTCCATCTTCAGCGCCTTCGCCGTTACCTTCTATCGATTTGTTGATGAGCTCGACATCCAGGCAGAGCGACTGCAGTTCACGTACGAGTACATTGAACGACTCGGGCAGACCCGGATCGAAATCTGCCTCGCCTTTTACGATCGCCTCATAGATCTTCGATCGTCCGGCGACGTCATCGGATTTCGCAGTCAACAGTTCCTGAAGAATGTGAGCGGCACCGTATGCCTCAAGCGCCCACACCTCCATCTCACCGAACCGCTGTCCACCGAACTGCGCCTTTCCGCCGAGCGGCTGTTGTGTAATTAAGCTGTATGGTCCAATCGAACGAGCGTGAATCTTATCGTCAACAAGGTGCGACAGTTTCAGCATGTAGATATAGCCGACCGTCACCTTCTGCTCGAAAGGTTCGCCACTCAAGCCGTCGTAAAGCACTGCCTTACCTGACTCGCTAACGATTTCGGGCAGGCCCAGCTGCTCTGCGCGTTGACCGGCA
Source organism: Acidobacteriota bacterium (assembly GCA_046726175.1). GTDB lineage: Bacteria > Acidobacteriota > Blastocatellia > Pyrinomonadales > Pyrinomonadaceae > PSRF01. The sequence goes on along the minus strand of JBKPAC010000106.1, from coordinate 8,088 downwards.
TCGTGCAGCTTAGTTTTGATTTCCGCTTCCAACGCACCATCGAAAACGGGCGTTGCAAAATAAAGTCCCAGGACTCGTGCGGCCCAGCCCAAGTGTGTCTCGAGGATCTGGCCCACGTTCATACGAGAAGGTACGCCCAATGGATTCAGCACAATCTCGACCGGAGTACCATCCGGCAGATACGGCATATCCTCTTCCGGCAGGATGCGAGCAATCACACCCTTGTTACCGTGACGGCCTGCCATCTTGTCGCCTACGGAAAGCTTTCGCTTCATAGCGATAAAGACTTTGACCATCTTGATAACACCCGGAGCTAATTCATCTCCCTGCCGCAGCTTCGCAATCTTCTCTTCGTAAATATCCGAGAGAATCTTGATCTGGCGTTCGGTACGATCTTCGTACTCTTTGATTTCAGCTCCGACGTCGAGACGCGACGAAGCAAGCTGAGCTTTGCGCAGGAGTTTCGAATCGATTCCCTCCAGCATCTCACGTGTGATCGGGACGTTCTTTTCGATCACCACTTCGCGATTGGAAGTCAGATCAGCTGACAATTTACGACCTTCGAGAAGTTCGTAGATTCGGGCATCGCGCTGCTCGCGAAGAATACGAATCTCGTCCTCGAGGTCGCGTCTGAGACGCTCTTCCTCTTCCTGCTCGATCGAAAGTGAGCGCTGATCTTTCTCCTGCCCTTTGCGCGTGAAGACCTGGACGTCTACGACCGTGCCATCGATACCCGGAGGGCAGACCAGCGACGCATCTTTAACGTCACCGGCTTTTTCACCGAAGATCGCACGTAGCAGCTTCTCTTCCGCCGTCAACTGCGTCTCGCCTTTGGGCGTCACCTTACCGACGAGAATTGATCCTGGCTTAACCTGAGCGCCGATGCGGATGATTCCGCTTTCGTCGAGATCGCGAAGCATGTTCTCGCCGACATTCGGGATATCGCGAGTGATTTCCTCGGGACCGAGTTTTGTATCACGCGCTTCGATCTCTAACTCTTCAATGTGAATCGAGGTGTAGTAGTCCTCTTTAACCAGTCGTTCAGAAACGAGGATTGCGTCCTCGAAGTTGTAACCGCGCCAGGGCATGAACGCCACGAGCACGTTTCGACCTAACGCCAGTTCGCCTCTGTCAGTGCAAGGGCCGTCGGCAATCACCTGGCCTTTTGAGACGCGCTCGCCAACGTGAACGATCGGACGCTGATTGATGCAGGTGTTCTGATTAGAACGCTTGAATTTGATCAGCGTGTAGATGTCGGCAGTAACCTCGCGCGAGATCGTGCCGTCAACATTGTGGTCAGCCTTAACAATGATTCGCTCGGAGTCGACGTAGTCGACTACACCGTCACGTTTTGCAACGACAACTGCACCCGAGTCGCGTGCTGTGGTCTTCTCCATTCCCGTTCCAATGTACGGAGCTTCAGCACGCAGCAAAGGAACTGACTGGCGCTGCATGTTTGAACCCATCAGCGCACGATTAGCGTCATCGTTTTCAAGGAATGGAATCAGCGAGGCAGCCACTGAGACCAGCTGCTTCGGCGAAACGTCGACGTACTCGATGTCTTTCCTGAGCGCAAGAATAAACTCACCGGCTTTTCTTGCAGCATTACGCTCGTTGACGATGTACCCGCTGTCATCGAGTTGAATGTTGGCCTGACCGATTACGTGCTTATCCTCTTCCCACGCGGTCAGATAGAAAGGCCAGGGCTCGTAATCAGCTTTGCGGCTGTCTCCGCTAAGCTTCTTGTTTGCCTTCTCCACGTCTTCCAACGGCAGGTGCTCGCCGGGCTTGAACTTGGTATCACCGCCATTGATCACGCGAACGTATTCGACGACTCGTCCATCGATCACTTTTCGATACGGCGCCTCGATGAAGCCGAATTCGTTGATGCGGGCAAAGCAAGACAGACTCGAGATTAGACCGATGTTCGGACCTTCAGGAGTCTCAATCGGACAAATACGTCCGTAATGCGTCGGGTGAACGTCGCGGACTTCGAATCCTGCGCGTTCACGCGAGAGACCGCCCGGTCCCAGCGCCGAAAGTCGTCGCTTATGCGTGATCTCAGACAGTGGATTTGTCTGATCCATGAATTGCGAGAGCTGGCTCGAGCCAAAGAACTCGCGGACGGCAGCTGTCACCGGCTTCGCATTGATCAGATCGCGAGGCATGGTCGTCTGCATTTCCTGATGGATCGACATCTTTTCCTTAATCGCTCGCTCCATGCGTTCGAGGCCGATGCGAAACTGATTTTCCAGCAGCTCGCCCACCGCCCTCACGCGGCGATTGCCGAGGTGATCGATGTCGTCCGCCTGATATTCAGACGGATTCTTTCTCATTTTCAGGAGGTACGAAACGACCTCGTAGAAATCCTGCGCCGAAAGCAAAGGATCGTCGATCCGTTCACGCTCAGGCTTGCCCATCTTGATGTTGAACTTGAGCCGTCCGACGCGCGAAAAATCGAACTTTCGCGGATCGAAAAACATCGCTTCGAGGAGACGGTAAGCGGTCTGGACTGTCGGAGGGTCACCAGGACGCATCTTCCGGTAAATCTCCAGAATTGCGTCAACCGGTTTGTTGATGACGTCCTTCTTTAACGTCTGGGACAGAATTGGACCAACATCGTCGCGCTCCGGAAAGAAGATCGAAAACGACTGGATGGCGGCTTCGATGATCTCCTGCAATTTGGCCGGTGTAATCTCGTTGTTAGCTTCGAGAACAACTTCGCCGCTTTCAGTATTGACGACATCAGTCAGCGCGTACGCGCCTTCAAGCTGGCCGGACTCAATCTCTACCTGTCCGATGTTTGCCTTTCGCAGAGCTTCGAGCGCACTCGAGGTAACTTTCTTTCCACTCTTGACGATAGGCTCTGGACCACGACCTTTGATATCGAAATCAACCTTCATCCCAACCAGGTTGGTGACGCCATGCTCAGGGACCTGCAGCATCAACCGACCGTCTTCAATGCGAATCTCGTCAGTGACGTAGGCAGCACGCAACATGTCCTCGTCCGTAAACGAAGCATTTTTCACAGCCTCTTCAAGCTGCGCATCCGTCCGCAGAGATTTTGTATCGACTTTCTTGCTGAACCACAGACCGAGTGCACGCAGGAAGATCGAAGCTAGAAACTTACGCTTGCCCACTCTCACATACAGCAAGTTCTTCTGGTCGTATTCAAATTCGACCCATGAACCACGATATGGAATGATCTTGGCAACGTAGACTGGTCCTCTCTTAAAGAACACACCGGGCGAACGATGAAGTTGCGACACAATCACGCGCTCAGTCCCGTTGATGATGAAAGTGCCGTTGTCGGTCATCAGCGGGATTTCGCCGAAGAAAACTTCCTCTTCTTTGATATCGCGAATCGAGAGAGTTTCCGTTTCAGCGTCTTTATCAAATACCGTCAGACGGATCTTGACCTTGAGCGGCACGCTATAACTCATGCCACGTTCCTGACATTCCTGCTGATCGTGTTTGTGCTTGAGACCAACAGGCTCGCCGCAGTTCTCGCACAGTTGAGGACGGACGAAATTGAACGTTCCGCATTTGTGGCAGAGCGTTTCGCCTGCGGCTAATGGATTTACTTTTATAGTCGAGCCGCAGGTCTTGCAGTTTGCCCGCAAGTAGTTGAGACCTTCGAGGCGGCCACACTTACACTGCCAGTTTCCGATTTGATATTCGACGAAATCGAGAGTAGCGGTACCTCGGAAATCTGAGATCGGAAAAACTGATTGAAATACAGCTTGCAGACCGGTGTTCTCGCGCTCTTCAGGCAGCAAGTCCATCTGCAAAAATCGGTTGTATGATTCGCGTTGAATTTCAATTAGGTTCGGGATCCGCACCGCAGTGGCAATTTTGGAAAAGTCCACACGTTCCGGGGCGCGGCTTGTTCGCCGTCCCAACCCTGTATTAATCGTTTGAAGCAAATTTGCAGACATGAGAGGTTCCTTTTGAAGTTCGCGATTTTGGATTTTCGATATGCGACTGAGCGCCGACTTCTAGTCGCGAATCAAAAATCCCAAAATCAAAATGCCGAGAAACGCAAAGGCGCGGTCGGGGCGCACAATGCCCCGACCGCTTCATCTATGAAAACGGTGTCACTTTCGACAAATTTTTTGGGAGTAACGCCAGCGCCTCAATACTCCCTTAACTTAACCAGTGGATACGATAGTGTCAAGCGACCGAGATTACATAAACAGCAAGGGAATCAAATGCCGGTGGCCCTGCCGGCATTTGATCGTTTCGAGATTCCCTTACTTCACTTCCACGGTAGCGCCCGCATCAGCCAATTTTTGCTTGATTGATTCGGCTTCTTCCTTCGAAACGCCCTCTTTGACGGGCTTTGGCGCCGCTTCAACCAGATCCTTGGCTTCTTTTAATCCCAGTGCAGTGACCTCGCGCACAACCTTGATCACGTTAATCTTGTTGCCACCAACTGCCTGCAGGATCACGTCGAATTCGGTCTTCTCTTCAGCGGGAGCTGCAGCTTCTCCGCCACCGGCTGCCGCACCCGCGGCAGGAGCTGCTACGGTAGCAGCGGCCGCGGACACGCCAAAAGTCTCTTCAATCGCCTTTACGAGCTGCGATGCCTCGAGCAACGTCAACTCCTTAAATTGATCTACGAGTGATTGAATCTTATCTGTGGACATGACTGTTTGTTTACTCCTGAAAGTTTCGTGTCGGCAGCCATTCGGACTACCTTTTCCATGACATGCGACGCCGGGTGCATCTCCAGTTATCGCCTGTCTCTTGGTCGCCTCACTGACATGGCTGGCGACCGCTGATAATTACAAACCTCTGATAAAGAGCTATGACGCGCCCTGAGCTTCCTTCTGGGCCCGAACCTGTTCCGTTACCACGGCAAGATTGCGAGCGAACGAATTCGTAACTGTGGCAAGTCGCTGCGCCTGTGCATTGATAAGAAACAGGATCTTTGAAATCAGTTCTTCACGCGACGGCAAACTTGCAATCGCCTCGACATCACGCAACGCGACGACCTTGCCTTCCACGATGCCCACCTTAAACGTAAAGACATCAGGATTGGCCTTGCTAAACTTCGAAATAGCCTTGGATAGGCCGACCGGATCCGATCCGCCCAAGGCTACAGCGGTTACTCCCTTGAATTGATCTTTGGCCAACTCCAGCGGCGTACCCTCGGCCGCCTTTCGCGCCAGCGTATTCTTCACAACCGCATATGTGATCCCGGCTTCTCGCAACTGATTGCGCAGTTCCTGATCTTTGGCGACAGTCATGCCGCTAAATCCAACCAACATTGCCGACTTGGCGTTGCGGAACTGTTCAGTGAGCGCTTCCAGGTCCTTCTGTTTTTGCTGTTTCGTCTTCATAAACTTGGTAGCTCCTCACTTCCTATTTTGCGTATGCCGCCTCATCAAGCAGCACTCCCGGACTCATTGTCGAAGCCAGGTTCACCTTCTTAACGTATTTGCCCTTTGCGGTAGCCGGCTTCGCTTTGACAACTGCCTCGAGCAGCGAACGCGCGTTGTCGCGAATTTGATCCTGTGAAAACGACACCTTGCCGACGCCAACGTGAATCACGCCAGTCTTGTCGACGCGATACTCCACTTTACCGGCTTTCGTCTCTTTGACGGCCGTTTTGATGTCGAAAGTAACAGTTCCGGTTTTTGGATTTGGCATCAGCCCGCGGGGACCAAGAACCTTTCCTAATCCACCGACGAGTCGCATCATGTCGGGAGTTGCGATAACAGCTTCAAAGTCCAGCCAGTTCTCGTTCTTAATTTTGTTGACGACGTCTTCACCGCCAACATAATCCGCTCCGGCTTCTTCGGCTTCCTTGATTTTGTCTCCCTGAGCAATTACCAGGATCTTTTTGGACTTGCCCAACCCGTGAGGAAGAACAATCGTACCTCGAACGAGCTGATCAGCTTTCCGCGGATCGACACCCAGCCAAATCGTCAACTCCACCGTTTCATCAAACTTAGCAAAGGCGATCTCTTTTAACTTCGCTACACCTTCTTCAAGGTTGTATTTGCGCCCTGGCTCAATTTTCTCGGCAGCGGAGCGATACTTCTTTCCATGCTTTCTCATTAAAATTCTCCGAGGTTCGAACGGGATTTACGATTTGCGATTTCGGCTGCCGATTTGATCGGAACCAGGTATCGCTCTCCAATCCCTCCCTCTGAATGTTTAGACCTCTGCGATAACCGTCAATCGGAAATCGGAAATCTAAAATCTAAAATTAAACAACGGTCAAGCCCATCTGCCTGGCCGTACCCTCGATGGTCTTGATCGCAGCTTCGATGCTGGTCGTGTTGAGATCCGGCATCTTCGTTCTGGCGATCTCTTCGACCTTTGCTCGCGAAATCGTCCCTACCTTGTCACGGTTCGGAATACCCGAGCCCTTCGGAATCCCAGCCGCCTTTTTCAGCAGGTCAGCTGCCGGCGGAGTCTTGGTCTCGAACGTAAACGATCGATCAGCGTAGACAGTTATTACAACGGGAATCTTCAGGTCCGGATCCATCTGCGAAGTCTTTGCATTGAAAGCTTTGCAAAACTCCATGATATTCACGCCATGCTGACCAAGGGCGGGACCGATCGGCGGAGCCGGATTCGCTTTGCCCGCCGGAACCTGCAACTTTATGTATCCTGTAATCTTCTTAGCCATAAGTCATTTTCGATTTTTGATTTTTGATTTTTGATTTTCGATTTCAGATTTCAGATTGGAGTCGTTAACAACGCTGCAACGTGACGCCAATCGAAAATCCTTTCATTCTTCTTCTGCGAAAGTCACCTTTTCAACGTCCAAAAAGTTCAGCTCAACTGGCGTGGATCGACCAAATATCGTAACCGTCACCTTCAAAGTCGACTTGTCATCATTAACCTCTTCAACTTTACCCGTGAAACTTTGGAACGGTCCTGACTTGATTCGAACGGTTTCACCCTGTGAGTACGAGAACTTCGGTTTTGGCTTCTCAGCCGCCTCAGTTACGTTGTGAACAATCTGATCAACTTCCTGGGGAGTGAGTGGAGTCGGGTTGTGACCTCCCACAAATCCCGTAACCTTTGGAGTCGACTTGATCAGGTGGAACACGTTATCGGGAATATGACCGCGTTCATCACATTCAATCTGTACGAGCACGTACCCTGGATAGAACATGCGGGTTGACTCGATCCGCTTATTGCCGCGCATTTCTACCACGGTCTCAGTCGGCACCAGCACTTCGGTAATTTCATTCTGCAGATCGGTATCGCGAACGCGAGCCTTTAAGCTGTCGCGAACCTTCTTTTCGTGACCAGAATATGTGTGAAGTATGAACCACTGCTGCATGAAGCTTTTTGACCTCTTTATGCTCCCGTCAGCGAGTTCAGCAAATGGTTGAGCTGAGTTAGCAAGAATGCCCATAGCTGATCTACTGCGAATAGATAAACGGCGAAGAAAATAACTGCTACGAGTGTAATCAAAGTAGTGTTCTTTACGACGTTTGGACTGGGCCAGGAGACGCGTTTCAACTCGGCCCGTACATCACGAAGGAATTGACCTGTACGACTGAAGAAACTTCCGTGAGAGGCCTGAGACGGTCGTTCACGACGCTCAGACTTTCCGGCGGAACGCTCAGCACGAGGTTCCGATGGAGTTTCTGAATTGTCTTCGTCAGCCATGATCTCGTCGACCTTCTTGGCCACTTTAGCTCACCTTCCTTACTACGAAACTGGCAGGGGTACCAGGATTCGAACCCGGACTTTCGGTTTTGGAGACCGACGTGCTAACCGTTGACACTATACCCCTGTTGGGATGTCACTTGGTCTCCTTATGATCCGTGTGCTTGCGGCAATGCTTACAAAACTTTCTGAACTCAAGCCGGTCCGGCGTAGTCTTCTTGTTCTTCGTCGTTACGTAATTACGATTCTTGCAATCGCTGCACTGCAGCACAATATTGTCGCGTGGCATAAACTTATTTCCGATTTTTGATTGCTTTAGTCGATCACTTCCGTGATCGTTCCCGCTCCTACCGTGCGCCCGCCTTCGCGGATCGCGAAGCGCAGCCCTTTCTCCATCGCGATCGGCGTGATCAGCTCGATGTCCATGGCCACGTTGTCTCCTGGCATCAC
>JBKPAC010000105.1:0-29792 GCA_046726175.1 Acidobacteriota bacterium | reverse complement strand
GTGCCTGGGATGTGCTGATGAAGCGACTCGGTTACACGAGCTATGTGGCGCAGGGCGGCGACTGGGGCGCGGTCGTCGTCGACCTGATGGGCGTGCAAGCTCCGAAAGGATTGCTCGCCATCCACACCAACATGCCCGGTGTCATTCCGCCCGCGATCGATGCTGCGGCGCTTGCCGGCGCGCCGGTGCCGGACGGTCTTTCCGCGGATGAAAAGCATGCCTACCAGCAGCTGGCGGCCTTCTACAAGGACGTCTACTACGCGTTGTTCATGGGAACGCGGCCGCAGACGCTGACGGCCTTGGCGGATTCACCGGTCGGCCTGGCCACCTTCATGATCGACCACGACGCGCGCAGCCTGGAGCTCATCGCGCGCAGCTTCGACGGAGTCGCTGAAGGGTTGACGCGGGACGACGTGCTCGACAACATCACGCTGTTCTGGCTGACGAACACGGGGGTTTCCGCGGCCCGTCTCTACTGGGAGAGAAAGCTCGGCTTCTTCACGCCGAAGGGCGTCAAGATCCCGGTTGCGGCGAGCGCGTTTCCGGACGAGCTCTATCAGGCGCCGAAGAGTTGGGTGGAGCAGGCGTATCCAAAACTCATTCATTACAACAAGCTGGACAAAGGCGGGCACTTTGCCGCGTGGGAGCAGCCGAAACTCCTTTCAGAAGAGGTGCGCGCGGGGTTCAAATCACTGCGGTAGTTTTTACGAGGGCGGCGTGCACAAGTGTGCGCGCCGTCTTCAGATCGACCATTGCGGCAACATTAATTCGGAATCAGAAGCTCCGCCTGGTCAGGTGAACGCATAAGCGAGGACGCGAAACTTCCACCGCACAACCGCGTTTTTCGTTGCTCCAATAACGCTCCAGTCAGATACAGTTCGTTGGCCATTGAACGTTAGTGTTGCTCAGTACCTCACGATTATGAGACTGCGAAATCTTTGTTCATCGATTCGATTCCGATCGCTGTCTCCAGATATATCGGAGAGACCGATCCCCTCAACACCGATAATCTCTTCTCACGCTTATCTACTTCCCGCGTCGTCCGAACCGATAAGTGAGAATGCCGTAGGCAGCAATGCAATGCGATCAGAATCCGACCGAATTAATTCCACTGTTAGCCTTGACATGACAGCAATCTCTTATAGATAGTTCGCATAGCATCCTCCCCCTGACCTTTATGGACATTCGTCCTGGCACACATATCGGGCGTTATAAGATTCAGTCCCTGCTCGGCTCTGGTGGCATGGGGCAGGTTTATCTAGCCCAAGACACGCAACTTAATCGCACGATTGCTCTGAAGATTCTGCCTTCTGAGGTTGCCACGGATAAACAACGCATGCGCCGCTTCATTCAGGAAGCAAAAGCCGCATCCAGTTTGAACCATCCCAACATTCTCACTATTCATGAGTTCGGAGAATCAAACTCCATTCACTTCATTGCCACGGAGTTGGTTGACGGCGAAACACTGCGTCAGCGAATGACGAAGGTGCGACTGAAGCTTACCGACGCAATAGATGTGGCGATTCAAGTGGCGAGTGCTCTGGCGGCGGCACACGCGGCAGGTATTGTTCACCGCGACATTAAGCCGGAAAACATCATGGTGCGACGAGATGGTTATGTGAAGGTGCTGGATTTCGGCATTGCTAAACTCACACAAGTGCAGACGACCGACAGAGAAGCAACTACACTGGTCAATACTGAGCCTGCTTTGCTCATCGGAACGATCAACTACATGTCGCCCGAGCAGGCCCGCGGACTTGAAACGGACGCACGCACGGACATCTGGAGTTTGGGCGTCGTTCTTTACGAGATAGTTGCAGGACGAATTCCCTTCGAAGGCGCCACTGCGACAGACACAATCGTCTCGATAATAGAAAGAGAGCCTGCGCACCTTGGAAGTCACACGACCGGCGTTCCAGTCCAACTTGAGCGCATTGTAAAAAAAGCTTTGGCCAAAGAGAGAGACGAAAGATATCAAACTGTCAAAGACCTCGCTTTGGATCTCAAAGCACTCAAACGTGAATTGGAGATTGAAGCTGAACTTGAGCGTAGCGTGCCAGAGCTGAAGGCCGGAGATTCGCAATCGAGAAGAGTTAGCGGGCAAACAAGGACAGTACTCCAGCCAGCGCCGCTGCGCACTTCAAGCGACGCGGGAGCGGCGCGACGGCATGCACTTACTGCGATTGTTCTCGTTGCGCTCGCTGCAACAGCAGCCTTTTCCTACTTCGTTTACGTTCGTTATTACGCGAGTGGCTCAGACGCGATCGATTCTATAGCGGTCCTGCCTTTCACCAATGACAGCGGCGATCCCGAGCACGAGTATCTTTCTGATGGTATTAGCGAGAGTCTCATCAATAATCTTTCGCATTTGCCGCAGTTGAAAGTCATTGCGCGCAGTTCGAGTTTTAGATTTAAGGGCAAGAATACGGATCCGCAGGAAGTGGCAAAGGCGCTGGGCGTGCGTGCAATACTAAATGGCCGTGTGGCGCGACGCGGAGACCGATTACAGATTAGTGCTGAACTAATAGACACCCGAGACCAAAGGCAGGTTTGGGGCGAACAATACAACCGATCGCTCTCCGACATTCTTACAGTGCAGGAAGAGATTGCTCAAGACATCTCCGAGAAGTTGCGGTTGAGATTAAGCGGCGAGGACAGGGAGCGGCTGACCAAACGTTACACCAAGAATAGTGAGGCGTATCAAGCCTACATTCAAGGACGCTACTTCTGGAATAAGCGGAACAAAGAGAGCCTGGAGAAAGGAATTCAATACTTTAATCAAGCGATAGAAAAGGATCCGAACTATGCGCTGGCTTATGCAGGACTAGCCGACTCGTACCTCATTCTAGGTAATCTAAGTCTGTTGCCGCCCAGGGAGGCTTATCCCAAAGCGAGGGCTGCGGCGACAAAAGCATTGGAGCTGGACGGTGCGCTTGCTGAGGCTCACGTTTCGTTAGCATTCATCAAGCACCTTTTCGAGTGGGACTGGTCCAGTGCGGAGCGCGGTTTCAAGCAAGCCCTCCAACTCAATCCTAACTATGGGCCAGGTCATCAGTGGTATGGCGTGTCTTTAGCAGCAAGAGGACGGACGGCTGAAGCTATTGCGGAAGCGAAGCGTGCACAGGAGGTTGACCCGCTGTCTCTCACCATAAATGCAGTTGTAGGATGGATGTTCTTCTTAGCTCGTCAGTACGACCAAGCGATAGAACAAGAAAAGAAGACCCTCGAGATGGACCCGAATTTTGCTCTTGCGCACAGCTACCTTGCAGTCGCTTATGAGCAAAAGGGGATGTACAAAGAAGCGCTGGCGCAGTTTCAAAATGCGTCAATTGCTTCTGAAGAAGTGTTACTCGGCGAACTTGGGCACGTCTATGCAGTCGCCGGGAAGCGCAGCGAAGCGCGAGAAGTGCTCAACAAGATGAACGAGCTATCGAAAGAGCGTTACGTTCCTCCGTATCAAATGGCTTTAATCCATGTGGCTTTGGGCGAGAAGGATCAAGCATTCGCGTTACTCGAAAAGGCCTACGAGGATCGCTTTCCCTGGCTGATTCACCTTAAAGTCGAGCCCCGGCTTGACCCTCTTCGTTCCGATCCTCGCTTCGAGGATCTCGTGCGTCGAGTGGAGCAACCACAGTCTTGAGGACCAATCCGGCACACTACAAGTTTGAATCGACGCTTTCGCTGATTGTGTTTGATACTTGCTTCAACCAAAACCAAGCCGAATATTTGATTGACCGCCCGCCGGTAGCGGCGTATCTTCTCGACCATCACCGGCCTGAACTTTAGGCACGCGTATCACACGCGCCCGACTCCTATTTCAGCCACTCATCTTTAACTTGCGGCGACCTCTCTGAGAACAGGAGATATTGTGATGCGCCCTCATGCAAGAGCATTTTTAGCGGTTCTTAGCCTCCTTACTTTCTGTTTGTGCTTCGCCAACTTCTCGGGCGGCCGAGCGGAACAGCCGTTCGACGTTCGCAACATTTCACTAGTAGGCGCTCTTAAACTACAACCCTTCAACGAAAAGGCTCATGCGGACGTTGCCGGATACAAGAACCTCGCGTTTATCGGTAAGTGGGGTGATGTTTGTACGGGAATGGGTGTCGACATCATTGACATTTCGACTCCTTCAACGCCAGTGAAGATCGCCGCAACACTGACTCATGCCAATACGTCCGCCGAAGATATGAACGCAATACAAATCGGTTCTCGTGATGTGCTGGCCGTTGGGCTGCAGGAATGCGGGACGACCCCCGCGCAAGGCAAGAGCGGACTCGAACTATACGATATTACCGATCCGAGCCATCCGCAGCTGCTAAGCTTTTTGGATGTTGACGCATTCGGCGCCGACGTTCATGGAATTCATGAACTTGGTTTGACTGTGACTCCAAGTGGACGCGCACTGGCACTTGCAGCCGTCCCAGATCTCGAGATTCTCACAAGCGACAGCGAAGGGTTAGGAGGGAAGGGCGACTTATTGATAATCGACATAACCGACCCCACCACACCGACTGTAATTAGCGAATGGGGCGTACTGGACGAACCTAGTTTAGGTCCTTCGTTCTGGGCCAGTGTCCGCCAAGGCGGCTTTCCCAAAACATTCGGGCATAGTGCAAGAGCGAATAAAGATGGAACACGCGTGTACGTCTCCTACTGGGATGCGGGAGTTATGATGCTCGACATATCCAACCCCGCTTCTCCGTTGTTGCTTGGCCACACATCTTTCAGCTCTGACGAGGAGGGGAATGCGCACTCCGCGGCGGAAGCGCGTGGTGGCAACATCCTCATCCAAGCGGATGAGGATATACAGCCATTTGTCAGTGGAGTGTTTAATGGCTGGGGTTACCTGCGAATTTTCGACATCTCAGATCCGTCTAATCCGCAGCAGCTAAGCACGTTTGCAACGGCGAACGTGAACGACAAAACGGTTGCAACGGAGGGCAATTGGACCACGCACAACCCGGAAGTGCGAGGCAACACTGTGTATGCGTCCTGGTACAATGACGGTGTTCGCGTGATTGACATTTCAACGCTGTCAGCGCCGCATGAGATCGCATTCTGGATCGGAGCCGGCGCGCCAACCGATGCGCCCGCAGTGAACATCTGGAGTGTCGTTCCCCACCAGAACCTGTTGTTGGCGAGCGACCGCAATTACGGCCTGTACATCCTTCGGATGCCTTGATCGATTGTCCTTTTTTTCGTGGGGAGTGGCCCGATTCGAAACAAACGGAGCTTTGTACTTATCTTTCCGGAATACTTCTTGGCGGGTTATTACTCAATGCTTTCTTTGGATGGTGGTGGGCTGATCCGTTGGCCGCGCTAATTAAGGTTCCGATCATAGTCAAAGGAGGCGTGGATGCATTGCGTGGTGAAGCCTGCTGTGACCACGCATGTCACTAAGATACTCCTTCCGCTCTCGTCACGAGCTTCGCGGGGCTTGATAGTAACCGATGCGACCAATCAGCAGGTTTCTGTGGCCCACAGTTTTCGCATTTACAAAGCCCGCTTCAGCCATGAGCGTGAGAATCCGATTTTCAGAGTTGTCCTTTAAGATGTGATTCGAATGAAACAAACGGCCGAGAATCGTACCGCCATTCCCCTCTGCCTTTTCGAAATCAAGCATTGCAAACAGAGCCCCTGGTTTGAGGACACGGTGGACCTCTCGAAGTGTCTTCTCTTTTTCCTCAGGCTTCAGGTGGTGGAACATCATCGATGAGAACACATAATCGAACGTTCCATCATCGTACGGAAGCGAATCTGAAAAACCTTGATCGAACTGGATTGAAACTCCGGCTCGTTCGGTCTTTCGTTTGGCTCGCGCAAGCGCTTTGGGATCGGGATCAAGTCCGACCACGTCGACATCGGCATGAATCTGTTTTATGAGAATGGAAAAACTGCCTGTGCCGCAGCCGATCTCGAGAACGCGGCTAAGCGGACGTAGGGCTGCTTGATCAAGCAATATCCTTCTTGCCGTCTCAAGACCCATCAGCTTTGTGATCGGATCGTAAAGCGGCAGCAACCAATCTGAGCCTGCTGCGGGGATATAGCTTTTATGAGATTGCATATTGTGAACTCCTCAAGTGCGCTCGCAACGCAGCGATAAGGTACCAACCGGTGATAACTGCTGGGACAAGTTGTAGTACGCCGGTGATTTCGAAGAGAGCGTCATTCGGCATTTCATACGTCGGCGGTGGAAAGAGCTGTCGCATCAACCCCGGCGATGCACCCGTGAAATACATCGCATCCTTGACGACGTGGTTATAGCCTCCCTCGAACAGTCCTATTATGACAACAGGAATCGCGAGAGTTACGGCAGCGAAAACCCAGAACGCTATCCTCCCGGCTGCCACACTCTGTGTCCTTCTTCGCACTACATAATGCGACCCTAAGATCACGGCCGCTGTCAGCGTGCTGACGATTGCGACGTGATTACGCCACGGCGTGTTGTATACGAAAGCCCCGTACACGTGATGAACCGTGGTGAGCAACAGCACACCAAGCGCCCACCATAGTGCTTGCTCGTGGCATCGACTGCGTTTTGCATTTCTATTGTCACCTTCCTTGCCTCCTGCGCAATTATCTTTTTGTGCCTTGAACATTTTGTTCTACATTGAACATTACGTTCATTTATAGACATAATGTTTCAATCCAAGTTGGCCGTGTAAGAACACCAGCTAGTCATTTGTCTGTTATTGACCAAAATCGGGCGAAGTGTTCGAGAAGATGAGGTGTTGGATGGCGAAAAAAACTGATCGTCGTATAGACCGAACGCAACAGCTTCTTCGAGGAGCGCTGTTTTCTCTGATTCGGGAGAAGGGCTTCGAAACGCTTACGGTTCAGGACATCATTGATCGTGCGAACGTTGGGCGTGCTACGTTTTATACACATTTCGACAACAAGCAAGATCTTTTGGTTAGTGGCTTTGATGATTTGCGGGCGTCTCTGAAGGAACGACAACGTCAAGCGCTCTCGCGCGGAACTTCTGTCGAGGATCGGATATTCGCTTTCAGCCAGGAGATGTTCGCGCACGCCAACGAGCATCGTGAGATCTTTCAGGCGATGGTGGGCAAGGAAAGCGGAGCCGCCATTCAACGACTGCTGCACAAGTTGTTAGTGGATCTGGTTCGAGATGATGTGAAGGCGACAATGCCGCGCGGCGATGGCGGCTCAGTTCCAATAGAAGCGCTCGTACAATTCATAGGCGGCGGACTCTTTGGACTACTGATGTGGTGGATGGACGGCAAGATGCGCCTCTCAGTGGACGACGTAAATGCTACTTTTCGTCGGCTCGCCGTTCCAGCCGTGAAGGCAGCGATGCAGCAAAATTAAATTGCTGCCGCCTCATTCGGTCACCAGTTTGAGAAAACAGCTAATCATTGTGGTACTCAGCATCTCATCTATTGACGTTAGTAAGTTCACGTCAATCCCCAGTGCTTTGAGTCTCTAAACCTGCCGACTGAGTTTTACTCATTACAATCGGAAGGAACTGCGTCTACCAGTGCGTACTCTCACCTTTGCAAGAACTAACCGTCATAGGCGCTGCACGAGTAAACGCAGCGCGGCATTTTCGAAATTCGGAAAATGCCACGGTTCTGGATGGCCATCGGTAATAAACTCTACAGCCTATCTAAAACATTAGAGCGGCGCATTTACTGAATCCAAAGATTCAGTCTTCACCGGGTCATCATCAAGACATGTCCCCCGCTACGAAACTCTGTTCCTGAAAGAAGCCGGAAATGATCGGGGCTTACATGTGGGACTCAGCGCAAGCCGACTTTATTGCTGGATTGATCGGTGGTCAGACGTACTTGAATATCCACACTTCAATGTTCCCGGGCGGCGAAATCCGTGGTCAGCTTCAAGCCGTTCCCGAACCGGCAGCGCTCCTGCTGATGGGCACGAGTTTGACGGCGGCAGTCGGAGTAATACGCAGGCGGCGGAGGAAAGTGGGATCGTGAGCGAAGACTTACGCACCTTACCTTACTGCGCCTCTAGTTGTGAGTGATTCAGGATTTCCTCTGTGGCAGCGGAGGTAAACCAACACGTGCAGCACTCGGGAATTTTCACGGGGACGATAAGTGTGGCCGATGTTTTCGCAAACGTGCATACCAACAAACACCCCGAGGAGAGATTTCCGCACAGGTGAAATAATCGTGCTAAAGGAACTAACAGTTGTAAGCCAGTAGGGGCATTCGAATCATTGGCCTTTTTTCCAGGAGGAGAGACATGGGTTTAACAACTACTCATGATGGTTCCAACTCAACGTGTTCTACCGACAACATGAAGAGCGAATTAATGATAAGCTTGCGAACTAGAGTTTCGTATTTTGCGATGTTGTTGTTAGCGACGGTCGCTATAGTATTGCCTATCGTGAGGATGAGTCGTGCGCAAAGCCCTCCACCCGCTCAAAGTCATGCCAAAAAAGAGAAATTGAGGAGCTTCGATGCTCAAATTTCTTCGAACGCAAATCAGCTACTCGAAGACGGGAGACAAACCTTCCGCTTTGATACGTTTGGAGACGAAGCCTTCTGGGGTGGGACGCTTCAGCTCCATAGAGCGATTGAAGGTGCGGGTCTCGGTGGAGTCGGACCCGGTATTAGCCCCAAAGCAGCATTGGATCTCGGTCTCAAGGTCGATCTCAACGCGCTGCCTCAACCTTTGATAAATCAATTAAAGCAAGGCAAGGTCAATCTCGATGATCCTGCGACGACGGTGGCTTTGTTAAAGCTCGATGCCGTGTTAGGAATCAAAGGATTTTTTCAAGGTAATACGCTCAATTCCGTCGGCATCACGTGTGCCCTTTGTCACTCCACGGTCGACAACTCACTTGCCTTTGGCATCGGAAACAGACTGGATGGTTGGGCCAATCGTGATTTGAATGTGGGAGCAATCGTGGCGTCAGCACCTAACCTCAGCCCGTTTGCCAATCTTCTTGGTGTTAGTCAAGCCACTGTGCGAACGGTTCTAAATAGTTGGGGACCTGGGAAGTTCGATGCTGAATTGATTCTGGATGGGAAGGCATTCAATCCGCAGCAGATTACTGATGGCGTCGTCACAGGAACGAACGTACCGGGTGCGACTTTGCTTCCAAATGCTTTCGGTTTGGCCGGCTTCAACCAACACACTTGGACCGGAGCCTGGGGCACGGTGACTTATTGGAACGCATTCGTCGCAAATCTTGAGATGCACGGAATTGGTAGATTCTTTGATCCTCGTTTGAATAATGCAGCTCGATTTCCTATAGCCGCTGCTAACGGTTTTGGCGATCTAACTCATATCGATCCTGATCAAGATCGGATCACTAAAAAACTTCCCGCGTTGCACTTCTACCAGCTTGCCATTCCGGCACCCGCTCCCGAGGCTGGCGTAGATTTCAACGAAGCTGCTGCCGAACGCGGCGATCAGCTATTCAGTGGTAAGGCACGGTGTAATAACTGTCATGTTGAGCCGTTGTGGACCGAGCCCGGTTGGAATCTTCATACTCCCGCTGAGATCGGCATCGACAGCTTTCAGGCAGATCGTGCGCCTGACGGTGTTTATAAGACCATGAACCTCGCCGGGATTTTTATACGTGAGAACGGCCTATTTATGAAACCGGAAAACAAGGGCCGCTATTATCATGATGGAAGATTCTCGACTTTGCCGGATGTTGTTAACCACTACAACACTCGCTTCAGTTTAGGTCTAACCACCAGCGAAAAGAATGATCTTGTGGAGTATTTAAAATCATTACCCGAGAACGAGTGAGGAGTATTCCTAACTCGCTCGGATTACCAAACTGCGTCTGCGAAAGTCATGCCATTGGATGGATTTTGAGCGCAGTCCCTCGCACGCTTGACCCGGCGAGCCATGCCCTGTCACGGATTCGAACGGCTTTTGGCATCAACTTCCAGAACTCAATTATGGAAACAACGTGAGTGAAATAGAGATCACCATTCCGGAGCACCCAGGGAAGCAGGGTGTTGGTCCACTAATAAGCCGCAAATCACATCGGAACCGATTGATTAGGACAGCGCCAACAAGTGTTGTTTTCGAGTGTGCTTTAAAGATAAAAGCCCGTCGGCGACTCCATTGGCCTGTACTCTAATTTAGTGCGTCCTGACAAGAAATGGGCCAGACAAATAACAACTGTCTGGCCCTGAAATACGATGCTGTAACTAAAGCGCCTATCAGATAATCATAGATCTAACGAAGTGCGTCCTTCTGTTAAGCCCATATAACGAACGTGAAAACCTTCCGGCCATTTCCGAGATCCAGTTCGTAAAGTGAGTTTTTGCCGTTTGGCGAGTGTCGGATCAGCTTGCCCCACTCAGGCGGCGCACTGTGCACAAAGTCCTGAATCCGGTCCACGAGCTGAGCCAGAGTGCTCGTGCTGTCCAGATGCGAATAGATAGTCACCAACTCGTCGTAGTCATGTTTATTCGGATGCTGGTTTGTGGAGGGATCGTTCGTGTAGTCCATACACGTGCCCAGGTTCGGGTTGTTGAAATTCTCGTCCTGATGATCCAGTCCCAGCGTGTGTCCGACCTCCTGGCACGAAACGAGATTCCTCCACGCGGTGGTGTTATAAGTCGGAGTATTGAAATAAGTGTCGTTGAGCTTAACGGTGCCCTGCGTAATGTGTGTGCCTCCCGTGATCCAGATCTGAGCCACACCAAGCCATCCGGTATTACCATAAGTTGCATTGCAGACCTCGACGCGGCCACTCGTGGGCCGGCAGTTTCTCGGTCTGGCCTGGCCAGGGACAATGGTAGTGTCAAGCACTGTAGATTGGCTCCAGTCCGAAGCCGTAGTAGCCAGAATTGAATCCCACTGGGATGAGACGTTGTCTCCCAATTTTACGGTAAATGGATTGCTTTGCCGGGCCCAGTGGTAGCCATTCCAAGAATGGTTTGCTGAGGTGACGGCAGTCAGCGAAACGAATGTGAAGGCCACAAAAGAGGCCAACAACAGACGCTTACGCGAAGTTCTAAACATTTAATTGTCCTCCCTGGTTAACTGTAAGGTTGTTCCGCCCTTGCTCTAGGTGCGATGGGAAATGCGTTAGTCACGTCTTGGGCAAGGGTTGTGATGACTAAGCAGGGGCTATTATCAATGCCCAGCGGAAAGTGTGTCAATGTGTTGCCGTGAGGACAGGGATAAGCGTACGTGCGCGAGGCTTCTATATTGCACTGTTGCACCCAAAAAACTGAAGAATGTTTGAAGGTCACCTTTTTAGAGTGACCCCCCTGCAGATTGCCATAGGCATTCAGAATCACCGCGGAACATTAAAAATGACTCATATGAAAACAAGGTGACTACTGATGAGCATGGTATTTATTTTCCTTGTCATGATGTTGGGTGGATGTTTCGCGCTGGTGCGATTTGCTGAGCATCCACAGCTTACCGCGGTGGCGATTAGACGCCAGGCGATGTATCAATCCAAGCCCACTCCGAAGAATCTTAAGGACTTGATAAACAGGCTGAGGGCTAACGGCGAAAAAGTCGGGCGCGCTGGAAAAGTCTCCCAGCCATTCTTCTCGGTTAAAGGCCAAGTAATTACCATCGGCGGCGAGCACGTTCAGGTCTTCGAGTATGCGTCGGCGAAGGCAGCTGAACGCGAAGCTAAAAGCGTTAGCGGCTCAGGCTCGTCCGCTGGCGCAACCATGCCATTGTGGGTTGCGCCGCCACACTTCTATAAAAACGGCAGATTGATCGTGCTCTATGTGGGCGAAAATTCGACCGTGATCAAAGCCTTGGAAAGGATTCTTGGGCCACAGTTTGCGGGAAAAGGATAATGCCGGATGATCGAGAGGAAATTGGCCACTTGGATCTTGATCTCCTGCACGAACCCTTCCACTCTGGCGGAAGATGTGAAATAGGACTTGACTCTTGAATCGGTTCCACCCTTTAGAATTCTTGGAGCGATGAATAAAAGTCCTGAGAAATTACTTCTGCACTCAGGTGAACTGGCAAGGCTGGCAGAAGTTAGCTCCGACACGTTGCGTCATTACGAACGCAAAGGCGTATTGACTCGTCCGCGCCGAGCAGCAAATGGCTATCGTGAGTATCCAGCCGATGCGGTTCAACGAGTTCGGCTTGTTCGAAGGGCACTGGCTGTAGGTTTCACGCTAGATGAGCTCGTAAATATCTTGCGTGTTCGAAACACGGGCGGGGCGCCTTGCCACGAGGTGAGAGCGCTTGCAGCGTCGAAGCTCTCTCACATCGAAACGCAACTACGAGAGTTGATCTCATTGCGCGACGAATTAAGGGCTACCTTGAAAGACTGGGATTCACGTTTGGCGAGAAAAGCGCCGGGCAACCGCGCGAATGAATCTCTCGTCAATAACGAGTCAAACGGGACTAAATCATCACGACGCTTTCGGTCTCCCCTGAAACCGAAAACCAAAAAGGAGAATCAACCAAAATGAAAAGCAGATTTTATGTCTCGTTAATTGCAGGCGTCACGATGGCGTTAACAGTGTTCATAGCTCAAGCACAACAACAATCAAAGAAGAACACGAGCAGCATGACTGGTATGGCCGACAATGAGATGAATAGCCGTGGGGATCACGTGATGGGTTTCGACAACAACAAGACCACGCACCACTTTCGGTTGTTGCCGCAGGGTGGGATTATTGAAATCATAGCAAACGCCGCTGAGGATACTGAAAGCCGGGATCAGATTCGGTCACACTTGGGCCATATCAGCAAGATGTTTGCGGTCGGCAATTTCAACGCTCCGATGCTAATCCACGAACAGACCCCTCCTGGTGTTCCAGTGATGCAGAAACTAAAGAGTGAAATTGAGTATCGATTTGAAAAAACTGAACGCGGAGTCTCAATTCACATTTCGACAAGTAATAGCAAGGCTTTACAGGCAATCTACAAGTTTTTACGGTTTCAAATTAAGGAGCACAAAACAGGCGATTCGTTGGAGGTTAGTCGATAATGGCCTCAATGGGCTGATTCGCCTGACGAAACATTCGGTAACTTGGTCTTTGAGCTGCGCTATCGTATTTCATAGCACTGAGGCATAATGATCTTCAGCAAATGTCAAAGCGCGGCCTACTGATATTCCTAGTCACCTTCGCGTTTCTCCTGAGTGCGGGGGGCAACGTGATTGCTGCCGCCTTCTGTCCTCGTTATCTATCCAATCTCGCTTGTTCCATCAGACCGACCTCTCAGGAAACCAGGCAAGTCGAACGAACGGCATCTTGTCATCATGAGATGGCTGAGATGGAAATGGGCGACATGCAAATGGACGAGACGGAGATGCAGGGTGAGGCGGACATTGAGAACTCGATCGCCGATACACCTACAATAGAAGTCGAAACAGAGACATCTACTCAACAGATAGTTATTGATAGTCCTGCCGAAACGTGTGGACATTGTTGGATGCATTCACAACCGGCGCCAGGAGCGGCGACTTTGGTTGCCGTTGATCCAGCCCCGCGATTAATCGACACTAACGCGCCGCCGGCGGAATGTGCAGTCACTTTAGCTCACGACTTCACTGTTTCTATTACACCCCAGGAGCATGGACCACCGGGCAACCTGCTTCCCCGCCACGTTCTAATCAACGTCTTCCGAATCTAAACCCCTTAAGAATCGTCGCTAACCCGTCTGCGTCGACGTGTGCCTATGTGTGCGCTTCAACGCTACTTCTATTTTTGTGTGAGGTCATTCAAGAGGGGGAACCATGAAAGGGTTTAGGTTTGGCGCTTTGATCGCGACGATCCCGATGTGCGCGGTGATAGTTACTGGCCTGATGATTTCTAGCGTGAATGCCATGGCTCAACACGAGGGTCACATGCCCGGCATGAAGATGTCCAAGCCGAAGGCGAAGCGCAAAACTGCGACTAAGAAGAAGCGCGCAAATACGAGAAAGAGGCGACTGGCTAAGAAACATCAGATGGGAAACATGCCTGGAATGACGATGCCGGGGATGAATATGCCAAGAAAACAGACGGCCCCGTCCTCCACAACGACGCCAACCGCGCAGCCGTCTCCGACGATGCAGATGAATATGCCGGGGATGCAGATGCCAGCCGCTTCGCCGAACGCGCAGGCTTCACCTCAGCAAAAGATGGAGATGAACATGCCAATGCCGTCCCCATCGCCGGGAGCTTCGCCAAAGATGGAAATGAACATGCCCGGCATGCAGGTGCCGGCGGGAACGCCGCATCCACATCCTTCTCCGAGACAAAAGATGGAAATGCCGATGCCGTCGGCAAGTCCGTCAGCAAGTCCGATGGGTCAAATGCCCGGCATGGAGACCGGCGGGATGAACATGAATATGGGTCCGCTGATGGTAATGATGGGTAACGACATGGGCGTCCGCGTGGGATCGAGTGATACCAATGTTATGTCGATGGGCGCGATGGGATCGGGAACGTCATGGCAGCCTTCGTCAGGGCCGATGCACATGTACCACAAGGTATCCGGTGACTGGCTGCTGATGTTTCATTTCAACCTCGTCGCAGGAATGAACCGTCAAGGTGGACCACGTGGCGTGACCAAGGCTGAATCAGCGAACTGGTTCATGCCTATGGCGTTTCACAAATTAGGAAAAGGTGCGGTGCAGTTGCGAGGAATGTTTAGTGCCGAGCCCTTCACATTCCCTCCAGGAGGCTCACCGTTGCTTTTCCAGACAGGTGAAACTTACAAAGGTCAACCGCTAATCGATCGTCAGCATCCACACGACCTGTTCATGGAGCTGTCCGCGCAGTACACATTGCCATTGGGTGAACATGGAACCTGGTTTACTTATTTCGGCTATCCTGGAGAACCCGCACTTGGACCAGTTGCCTTCATGCACCGGATGTCGGCGTCAGAAAATCCGTCCGCAACTTTGTCCCATCACCTGCAGGACTCCACCCACATATCTTTCGGTGTTCTGACCACCGGACTCACTTATCGCTGGTTGAAGTTGGAAGGTTCGATCTTTAACGGGCGCGAGCCCGATGAGAATCGATATGACTTCGATTCACATAAATGGAATTCGCGATCTGCGCGTCTTTCAATCATGCCCAACAGCAACTGGAGCTTCCAGATCAGTCACGGTTTCTTGCGCAGTCCGGAAGGGCAGGAGCCTGATGTCGACATTCGGCGCACGACGGCCTCGCTTCAATACAACAAGCCGTTTCATCGTGGTAACTGGGCGTCTGCTTTTGTTTGGGGCAGAAACCACCAGAGCAGTCCGGGTGAGACTCATAATCTTAACGGGTACACGGCGGAATCAACCGTAAACTTTCTCGCCAAGAACTATTTCTATACGCGACTGGAGTTGGTTGACAAGAATGAGCTGTTGCGCGCGAGCGATCGTGCGCTTCTCGGCATAACGGACGACCACCCATCATTTCGCATTGGCGCTTACACCTTTGGCGGCGCTCGCGATCTCTGGAATACGGACAAGGTCTCTTTCGCAATTGGTAGCGATCTGACCTTCTACTCCAAGCCGTCGATTCTCGATCGCATCTACGGTAGAAATCCGGTGTCGTGGAAACTTTTCTTCCGCATTCGTCCTGGCAAGATGGACATGCAAAGCATGCACAGCGTGCACAGGAACATGAAAACAACTGACGACAAGATGCCGACCAAGCCATAGCACTCTCGGAGGAAGGTTCTTATGCTGAAAGTCATTCTTTCAGTCTTCTCGACCTTGTTGGTTATCGGTCTGATTCTAGGTGGTTTCGTTCTCTACATACGCGGACACGGATTTAGCGCGCGCGAGCAGCCCACTTGGATGGAGAAAACTATGGCTCGCAATGCCCGGAAGATCGCTACGCCCCCGGACGCGAAGAGTTTAACCAACCCGCGACAACAACAAACGGCCGAGATGATGGCTGAGGCCGACGAACACTTCGTCGAGCATTGCGGTATCTGTCACGGAATAGATGGTCGCGGCGACACGGTGATCGGCAGGAATCTTTATCCAAGAGCTCCCGATATGAGCGCGGCTGACACGCAACAAATGAGCGACGGCGAAATCTATTACGTCATCAGCAACGGCGTCAGGCTTACCGGAATGCCTGCATGGGGATCCGAAGACAAACCCGAAGCCATATGGGATCTGGTAGGTCTAATTCGTCGGTTGCCGAAGGTCTCACCGGAAGAAATGAAGCGTTTGCAGGAGGCCGCACGAAATGCTGGCGGTGAACTCAGCGAGCAAGCCGGCGAGCCTGAGAAGACCGAATCGAGTGAAGCTTCCAAAGATGAGACAAAACCAAAACACACGCATACGCACAAACATTAGTAGAGAGGAAGTAAGAAAAATGAAGGGAAAGAAGCTGTTGATTGTCCTCGTGTTGCTGGCTGTGCTGGTCGGCGTAACACTATTCATTCAAGGCCGCAAACAGCAAACCGTCAAGCAAGCAGCAGCACCTGAAAACAAAGCGATCGCCCAATCTCGGTCTGCACCGTCGCCGCGCAATCCGATAAATACAGAAACGTCACAGGTTCCTGCTCATTATGAGATAGCGCCCGCTTCAGCAGATCTCGGTGCGGTACTTCCCGCCGCGCAATTTACGGGAAAAACACGCGAAGCATATGAAGCAGCTAAACACGTTCCGGTTTTGCTGGCCCAGATGCCAAAGATGCCATCTTATTGCCACTGCGACCGAGGCATGGGCCATAAGAGCCTGCACAGGTTGTTTTGAAGATGACCACGCAGCTCATTGCGCTACCTGTGTCGATGAAGCGCTGATGACTTATGAATTACAAAAGCGTGGTTTATCGGCGAAGCAAATACGCGAACAGATTATCGCGCAGTTTGGAGACTGAATGGCCCCCGAACAACGTGACCGAGTAGCGAAAGGACGCCAAATGCAATCTAGTCACTACAGCCGATTCTTTGTCATGGTCGGGCTCCACTTCATCGCTATGTACGCGTTTATGTACGCAATGGTGAACACGTTCGCCAATGTCTTCAACAGCTTCAATCAAGTCTACATGGCAGCTTTGATGACTGCGTCAATGGTGCTAATTGAAATCCCCTTGATGATGTCAATGTATAAGTCGAAGAAGCTGAATGCCATCATCCTTGCGGTCGGGCTGGTGCTGCTTCTCGGATCTTTTCTCGCCATCAGGAAGCAGGTTGCAATCTCGGATCGTCAATTCTTGCGGTCGATGATTCCGCATCACGCCGGAGCAATCCTTATGTGCAAAGAAGCGTCGATACAAGACCAGGAAATCAAAGATCTTTGCGGGAAGATCATTGCGGGCCAACAGGCAGAAATCGATCAGATGAAAGCCAAACTAGATCAATTAAACAGATGAAGAGAAGTTACTTGTTTTTTGGAAATACAGGAGGAACCAAGATGCGAAAGACCGCTGCGTTTTTGACACTGGTGCTTATTGCTGTTTTGGGCGCCGCTTGCAGCACTGCTGAGAATTCAAACAGCAACGCTTCGCCGAGTCCCGCCGCGAGCCCGGCCAATGCGAACGCGCACGCCAACATGAACATGGGAAACGACAACAAGCACGGGAACATGAACATGGGGAATATGAATATGGGTAATCACAACATGACCGCCAAACCGAAAAGGACGCCGTGACTATACAGTCGCAAGTTCGTTGGCGGTCGATACAGAAAGTGTATTGGCATAGAGAATGAAACTAAATGCTGTCGAGAAAGCGTTGATGAACAATCCAGTGCGCGCTGTTTTACAGCGGCGCTACGAGGCGACCCTTTTGGAACGTATCGGAGGGCTCGTTGAGGGGAAGCGCGTCCTTGAGATCGGATGTGGTCGGGGGGTCGGTACTGAAATAATCTTCGAACGATTCCGTGCGGGCGAAGTCCATGCCTTTGACATCGATCCCGATATGATCTCTCAAGCACAGAACCGGCTGACACGTTACATACCCGACCCGCTAAAACTCTATGTCGGGGATGCGGCCGGGATCGATGAGCCCGACGCTTCGTTCGACGCCGTCTTTGATTTTGCAATAATTCACCACATTCCAAATTGGAAAGATGCCGTGGCTGAGGTAGCTCGCGTGTTGAAGCCAGGAGGCAAATTCTACTTCGAAGAGGTAACTAGCCATGCGCTGGGCCGCTGGTTCTACAGGGCATTCCTGGAACATCCGCAATCACAGCACTGGTTCGATAGAGAAAGTTTCGTCGGCGAACTCGAGCGAAATGGCATTGAGGTTGGAGACAATCTAGTCGAACGAATCTCCGGTGATTTCATTTTCGGAGTGGGCCGTCGTTCTCAGTCAGACAATGTCGAAAACTAAAAAGGAGACACAACCGTGAAATCAACAAAGCGTCCCATCGTACCGATCGTCATCGTGGCAATCGCCATCAGCTTTGGAGTTGCTGCCAAGTACCAGCCGACTGCCTCTTTTCAAGGAGATGAAGCAGCCGTTCGTGATGTGTTACTCAGAAGTTCGTCAAGTTTCGAGAAGAATGATACCGCCGAGGCTACAAGAGTATGGGTCAACGACGAGTCGTTAACTGTGTTCGAGAGCGGTCACGCCAATTATGGCTGGGCGGATTATCGCGATCACCATCTTTTTCCGGAGATGGGCGAAATGAAGAACACGAAATACGCGTTCAGCGACATGAAGATTCATCTTGCAGGGAAGACAGCCTGGGTTACTTTCAAATACACAATTTCGGCTGACGTGATGAGCAACGGACAGCAGCGGCACGTTGATGGTGCAGGCCTGGGCACAGCAGTACTCGAAAATCGCGACGGCCAATGGCGCATCGTCCACTGGCATTCGAGCGCGCCGCGCCGTGCCCCTTCACCATCTCCTACACCGAAGAATCCGTAATCAATACGAATGAATCCCCGGAGTAACATCACGAACTAGATGGAGGCATAAACAATGAGAAAGACCTTAGTTAGATTAACGCTCGCATTTATTGTACTTGCGATCGCATCGATCGCTCCCTTATCGAGCATCGCGCAAAACTCAAACAACAAGGCGGCCCAGGAACGAACGCTGATCGGCTTTATCAGCGACAATCACTGCGGACTGAAGCACATGGCAGGCATGGGAGACGACAAATCCTGCACCCTAATGTGCGTAAAGAACGGCAAATTCGTTCTGGCTGATAGGGACCATAAGCGCGTTTACCAACTGGACAAAACGGGCCAGGAAAAAGCCCGTGAATTCGCGGGACAGAAAGTGAAGATCACGGGCCGCGTTAGCGGCAGAAGCATACGCGTCACTAACATTGAACCGGCTTAGGACTTAGAGAACTATGAACATGACAACTCGTTTTCAGAAGTTTGCGCTGCTCGCGCATATTAGTCTCTCCGTCGGTTGGTTCGGAGCAATAATTCCTTACTTTGCCTTAGCCCTCTCCGGTTTAGTCAGTCGTGATGCATTGATGGTGCGCGGCGCTTACCTTTCGATGGAGTTGATCGGTTGGTGGGTTATTGTGCCATTCAGTTGCGCCGCGCTCTTGAGCGGGTTGGTACAAGCAGATGTCGGGATTGCCATGGGCACAGGGACAGACGTGGCGATGATGAGTGCCGGAGTTACGCTCGTAAAGGTGACTTGCGAGGCATCGTGCGCGCCCGAGTGCTGAGCCGGCCGAGATGAAGAACATCAAGCAGAATCTTTTCTTTGCGTTTGTCTACAACTCGATTGGCGTTCCAATCGCAGCGGGCGTGCTTTATCCCTTTTTCGGGTTGCTATTGAGTCGGATGATCGCAGGGGCAACCATGAGCTTTAGTTCGGTCTCCGTCATTGGCAATGCATTGCGACTGAGGCGTGTGTCTTTATGATTTGCTGCTGGGAAATTGTTCACAGCGAAAGTGTGAATTTGCGCAAAGCAGATGCGCAAACCAGCAAATAGGCCGGATTCGGCAAGGCATAGAGGTTGCGAACGGTAATCGGGGAAAGCTGTTTTAGCTTCTGGTCGAATTGAAATGTTGACTCTTATTGGTAGTTTTCACTAAAGTGCCAGTAACAATGAAGAAGCGTTTCGCATCCCTGGTCCTTTTGCTTGTGCTCGTCGGCGGCGCGTTCGCCGGCGTTCCTCTCCAGTTTGGAGGGAGCGAGTGCGGCATGGTCGAGATGATGGAGGGCATGGACTGCTGCAAAGCCGCCCTGCTCCAGCGTCAATCGCCTAAAGTGGCCGATGCAAAGCTGTGCTGCGCTTTGAATTGCGCACAGAGCGGCATTACCTCACCGCCGACCGGTGTGCGCGTGACGCCACCAGCTCCGATGCGGCTATTTGACCTTCCGTCAGTGCCGCAACCAATTGTTCGAGCTGCCTTGTTTGGTCGCATTGATTCTCAGCATGGACCACCTGGCTCGCCTCCTACTTACCTTCTGAATCTCGCATTCCTGATCTAACTCCCAAAGCCGTAGTGTGTCTGCTCGCAGACTAGTCTCAAAGTGTGTGACTAGCCGGGACGGACTCGTAGAACTGTGTCCATCGAGGCTTTCTGTCCGATAGAGACGCTTGTCTGCGAATCCTTTTCTCAAGGTCTCACAGAACAGAAGGAAAAGATCATGAAAAGCAAGATTCGATTAGTAGCAGTTAGTTTATCGCTCGCGTTGATTTCACTCGTATCGGTGCAGCACGTGTGGGCGCAGCACTCACACGAACACAAAAAAGATGCTGAGTGGGAGACCGGAATGCTGAGCGTCTCAAAACCAGTATGGGCTGGTGATGTTCGTTTGAAGAGCGGCATGTACCACGTGAAGCACGTGGTAGATGGAAATACGCACTTCATTGTTTTTAAGCCTGTAACAATGCCAGCGGGCAAGGGATTTCCCATGTGGGAGGGAAAAGAAATTCTCAGACTGAATTGTCGAGTCGAGCCGGCCGAGAGGGCGGTTTCAAACTCGAAAATGGTCTTAGGAAGCAACAGCGCTGGAGAACAAATAATCGCCGAAATTCAAATCGCCGGCGAGAAGGTCAGGCATGTGTTGTTGGGAGCTGCTGCGCCTTCGGAGTGAAAACAATTGACTAAGCGGTCTCCGGGCAAGGAGGTCTTATGAATCACGACACTCAACCAGAAAATCGCAGATGGATCGGTTCGCGAAGTAGCATCGTGCTTCTCATTTTTCTCGCAGCCATTGGGCTTTTGCTCTTCAGCGAACACCGAGGTGGGATCCTCCCGTATCTGTTGTTGCTGGCCTGCCCGTTCATGCACTTCTTAATGCACGGCAATCACGGCACTCATGGGGATAAAGGAAGTCATCATTGAAACGAAATGAATCTTACGCACGCAAACTGAAAGGAGGTTTGCCATGTCAGTAAATGTTCGAGCATTAACAACTACAGGAATCGTGGTAGCGA
Source organism: Acidobacteriota bacterium (assembly GCA_046726175.1). Lineage (GTDB taxonomy): Bacteria > Acidobacteriota > Blastocatellia > Pyrinomonadales > Pyrinomonadaceae > PSRF01. The sequence continues at coordinate 8,542 of JBKPAC010000105.1, read as the reverse complement.
TCGTCAGTTATGTTGTCTGCGCGACCTTTGTAGCCCTCGCACCGAACGCTGCCACGTCCATCGGCGGCGACATCGTTCACATGGATCTGTCGAAGGTAGGCCGGAGTGTAACGTGGACTGGCGCACTCATAGGATTGGGTTCTTTCACGGTCTTCGTGGCGTTAGTGTGCGCGGCGTCAGGAGCGCTCTATAACAAATTGGCGCATTGAACGAATGGAACCACATTTTTGGAAAGTAGCTTTCAGATTGGAGGGCGAGACATGAGGAAATCTTTGGTAGTCATTGCGTTATTGGTGAGTGCGGCTTTGATTGGTGCGGCGTGCAAGTCAAAAACTGCAACGTCGGGAATGCCGGCGGGTAAGGTGATCAAATCCGTCAAGGTTAATGACCTGACCATAACCCTGCTGAGTGACGCCGAGCATTTGAAGCAAGGCAATCAGGAAGTAACACTCGCCTTCAATGATGCGCGGGGTAAGTCCGTCGATGTGGGTGCAGTCTCGCTCAATTTTCACATGCCGAAGATGGGAAGCATGGCGGAAATGAACGATAGCACCACCTTCACGACCACTGATACACCCGGTGTCTACCGCGGCAAGGTGAATATCGAGGTCGGCGGAGAGTGGCAGGCGCAACTAGCTTATGAAGGACCGGCAGGAAAAGGCAAAGCAACCTTCACTGTGGCGGCGCAATGATCCACCGATTGATCGAACTCAGCCTGCGCAATCGCGGACTCGTAATCGCGCTCTATCTTGGCCTCGCGGCTTGGGGTTACTGGGCTTTACTGCGCACACCGATCGATGCGATTCCCGATCTATCTGAGAATCAGGTAATCGTCTTCACTGATTGGACGGGTCGCTCGCCGCAGGAAGTCGAGGATCAAGTCACCTATCCGCTGGTGACCAACCTGCAGGGTTTGCCAGGGGTACGCGTCGTGCGCGCCAGTTCGGCGTTTGGCTTCTCGATGATCAATGTGATCTTCGAGGACAACATCGATCTCTACTGGGCGCGCACGCGCGTACTTGAGCGTCTTAATCTCGTCGCCAAGCAACTGCCTGAGGGCGTCACTCCCACGCTTGGCCCGGATGCAACTGGGGTAGGCCAAATCTTCTGGTACACACTCGAAAGCGATCAGATGAATCTGCGGGATCTGCGTACTCTGCAGGATTGGTTTGTTCGATACCAGTTGAACTCGGTGCCTGGAGTTGCGGAAGTTGCGAGTGTTGGGGGTTACGTTCAGCAATATCAGGTTGATGTTGATCCGAACAAGCTACGCGCATACTCACTGCCGCTTTCAATGGTAGTCGAAGCGGTCGAGCGTTCGAATAACAACGTCGGCGGCAATGTGGTCGAGCAATCCGGGCAATGGTCTGTCGTGCGTGGCGTCGGGCTCATCCAGTCGGTCGCTGATGTTGAGAATATCGTTCTCATTTCATCAAACGGCATCCCTATCTACATCAAGAATGTTGCCGACGTAAAACTCGGAAACGCCTTCCGCACTGGCGTGTTGGACAAGAATGGCAAAGAAGCAGTCGGTGGAGTAGTCATCGCGCGTTACGGCGTGAACACGCTCGAAGTGATCGACGCGGTCAAGAAAAAGCTCGGCACTTTACAAGCCGGTTTGCCCGCTGGAGTTAGCGTAGTTCCATTTTATGACCGCACCCAACTGATTCAGCGCGCCACTCACACACTCAAACGAGCCTTAATCGAAGAACTGATCCTCGTCACTCTAGCGCACATCCTTTTTCTCGCGCACTTCCGCTCAATCCTGATTGTGACGATGCCGCTGCCACTGGCGGTGCTGCTCGCCTTTCTCTTCATGTATTACATGGGCATCAGTTCAAACCTGATGTCACTTTCCGGCATTGCGATCGCTATAGGTGTATTAGTTGACGCCGGAATTGTGGTTACGGAAAACGCTTTTCGCTTTCTCGAGCAACGCAAGGTCGATCCAAAGGATCGGCCACTTGTATGGCAGACCGTACTGGACTCAACCAAGCTCGTCGGTCGACCAATCTTCTTCTCAATGGCGATCATCATTCTTGCTTTCATTCCGGTGTTCTCGCTGTCGGGAGAAGAAGGGAAGCTCTTTCATCCGCTAGCTTTCACCAAAACCTTCGCGATGGTCGGCGCCACGATCATCGCGGTCACACTCGTGCCGGTGCTTTGCACGCTCCTGCTGCGTGGCAAGTTTCACGCGGAACAGGCGAATCCTGTAATGAGGATGCTGCACTTCTTCTATCGGCCCTTGCTGCGGTTTGCACTTAATCACCGGGTCTTCACCGTGGCTTTTGCCGTATTGCTCTTCGTTGGCGCGATCTTTCTCGCGACCGGCATCGGCAAAGAGTTCATGCCGCCGCTGAATGAAGGCGATTTGATGTACATGCCAGTTACTGATCCGGCGATCTCGGTTAATGAAGCTCAGAGGATTCTCAGCCAACAAGACGAGGTTCTAAAGAGTTTTCCCGAGGTGGAGTGGGCCGTGGGGAAAGCCGGACGCGCTGATTCTTCAACCGATCCGGCACCCGTAAACATGAACGAGACGATCGTGCATTTGAAGCCGACCGAACAATGGCGCGCCGGGCTTACACGCGAATCATTGATTGCTGAGATGGATGAGAAGCTTCGTTTTCCCGGCGTCACGAACATCTGGACGCAGCCGATCAAAAACCGCATCGACATGCTTTCCACCGGCATTCGCTCTCAGGTGGGCATAAAGATCTTCGGAAACGATCTGAAGACGCTCGAAGACTTGTCGCGGCGCGTTGCCGGGACCGTGGTGAATGTCCGTGGCGCGAAGGATGTTTATCCGGAACAGATTAGCGGGGCGCCTTACATCGACATCAAACTGAATCGCACTGCTGCAGCGCGTTATGGTATCGACGAAAAAACCATTCAGGAAGCTATTGAGAAAGGCATCGGCGAAACGAATCTCTCCGTAACTATCGAAGGCCGACGACGCTTTCCCATACGCGTGCGTTACGGCCCTCAGTTTCGCGGTAGTAAAGAGGCGCTCGGCCAGATTCCTATCACCTCACCAAAGGGCGCTCCTATTCCTCTGGCCCAACTCGCTGACATCAGTGAGGTGCAAGGTCCGACGATGATCTCAAGTGAGAATGGTCTCCTGCGTGGGACGGTGCTACTGAATGTCAGAGGTCGCGACGTGGGTGGTTTTGTTGACGAGGCCAAACAGGCCATTGCACGTCAGATCGCAATGCCTGCGGGCTATTACATTGAATGGAGCGGTGAGTACGAAAATCAGCGAAGAGCCCGAAGCCGTCTACTGATAGTTGTGCCGATCGTTCTGATAATCATTTTCGCTCTCCTTTACATCACCTATCACTCCGCTTTGGAAGCTGCCCACGTTCTGATGGCCGTTCCGTTTGCCCTCACTGGTGGGATCTATTTGCTTTGGGCGCTTGGCTACAACTTTTCCGTCGCTGTTTGGGTTGGTTTCATCGCGCTGTTCGGCACGGCGGTGCAGACGGCTGTAGTGATGGTGATCTATCTGAATGAGGCCGTAGAGCGCAAACGAAGCGACCTGGGCCAAATGAACCGTCAGTCGTTAATGGAAGCGGTTACGGAAGGCGCATTGTTGCGACTGCGTCCGAAGGTAATGACTGTTTCAACGGTTGTAGCCTCGCTGTTACCGATCATGTGGAGCACGAGCGCGGGCGCAGAAGTAATGAAGCCACTGGCGACGCCGGTTCTTGGGGGCATGGTTTCCAGCCTGCTTCATGTCTTGGTTGTTACGCCAGTAATATTCTTCTGGATTCATGAAAGGAAGTTAAAAAGAGAAGCCACAAAAAACCACGCTGGTGTAGTTACTCTTTCGATTTTTCTGATCGCTTTGTTGGCGATACCCACTAAGGTCTCAGCGCAAACAACCCCAGATCGAAAAGGCGAAACGCAAACTACATCTACCTCGTCACGCTACCTAGATCAGACGAATGGTTTGACAGTCGACGATGCTGTTGCGTACGCCCTCTCGCACAATGCAGAACTGGAAGGAGCGCGCAAAGAGATTGACGTTACGAAGGCCATGGTCAAACAGGCGCGCCTCCGAGCTAATCCAAAACTTGATGTTGAAGGAGCGAGACAAATTCCTCCTGGCAAGGACAACAGTGTGATGGCGAGTGCCATGTTGCCCCTGGAACTGGGAGGCCGGCGAGCAGCGCGCATTTCGGTCGCCGAGCGAGAGGTTGAAGTTAGAGATCGTGAAGTTGCGAATCGCGAGCGAATCTTGGCCGGAGAAGTCCGAATGAAGTTTGGAGAAGTGCTGGCGCAGGCGCTTAAGCTTTCGTTCGCGGAAGAACTGATAGCTGCCAATCAGCAAAGTTTTAATCTTATCGCCGCAAAGGTAATGGAAGGTGCGACACCGCCTCTCGAGCAGAACATGGCACTGGTTGAGCTGAACCGTTTGCGCTCGCTGCGTGAAACTGCCGAAGTCAAGGTTGAAGTACCTATGCTGGAACTGAGAAATTTGCTTGGCATGCCGCCCGAACAGCCGCTTCGTCTGCGCGGTAATCTTAATCACCTCGTTGATCAAATCGCGCCCATCACCGAAGCCACGCAACTGGCACTTCGCGAACGAGCAGACTTACAGGCTCTGCGGGCCGCTGAGAATCTTGCTGCGGCACGGATCGAACAAGCACGCGCCGAGGGTCGGCTCGATGCGAGCGTTTCGGCTGGCTATGAACGAATGAATTCCAGCTTCCCAGTCTTCGGAGTAAATGATCAAGGTCAGTTACAGCCGGTGCAGGATGTATTTCATTTCTTGAAGTTCGGCATCTCTTTCGATCTGCCTGTCCGCAACAAGAATCAGGGAGCGATCGAAGCTGCCGTCGCCGAAACGGAAGCCACAAAGAAACGAACCGAGTTCGCTGAACTGACCGTTCGGCGCGAAGTGGCATCTGCTTACACCAAATATGATCGTGCGGTGCGTGCGATGGAGATCTTTCGTGCGGGGGCCATCGAACCAGCCAAAGCCAATCTCGATGTCGTTCGGCAAACCTATGAACTGGGGGCGAGGACTTTGATCGATTATATCGGGGAGCAACGCCGCTTCATCGAATTAGAAAATGATTTCATAGATTCTCAACTGGCCGTCTACAACGCTCGCGTCGAAATTCAAAGAGCGGCTTCCACACCGGAGTTAATAAAGAGATGAACGAAGACCCTGACACTCCCGTCGAAAACGAAAGCAACGTTGCGCCGCGCCGAAGAAATACCAAGCTCGTTCTGGTGATGATCGTTGCAGCCGTCGCCGTAATAGCTATCGCTTTCGCCGCATGGTTTTTGAGAGCCGGCAACTCTGGAAAACCAGTTCCTGCGCCGCGCTCAGTCTCGTTTGAAGAGACGCCTAGCCAGCCAGCGACGAGTGGTGATCAGAAACTGACTCTTTCATCTGAGCAGCTTCAACGAGCGAGTTTAAAGATAGAGACTGTGGGGGAAAGTACCTCCGCCGAGGCTGCAGGCCAAATGACCACTGGAATCGTGCAACCCAATATCTACAAAGAGACTCCTGTTGTTTCTCTCGTCGGCGGAATTGTTAGAAGACTGAACGGCGAACTAGGGCAGAATCTTAGAAGAGGGCAGCAAGTCGCGGTCGTCTTTAGCAACGAACTAGCGGATGCTCAATCGAAATTCCTGACAGCTGTTGCGGTCCTCGATGAACATCACCGGCATCACATGCGAACTGAGAAGCTCGTCGAGATCGGCGCAGCCAGTCGCCAGGATCTTGAATCGGCTACATCCTTGTACCGAGAAGCCGAGTCAAACGTCGCGAATCTCCGACAAAAGTTATTGTTATTGGGCCTGTCAACACAACGAGTAAACGCGCTCAACTCTACTTCTCAAATCAGTTCTGAGGTGACAGTGCCTGCCCCATCAAGCGGAACAATCACCAGCCGCACGGTGAACCCTGGCGAAGTTATTGAAGCCAATAAAGAGCTGATGCGAATCACGGACCTGTCCGTAGTGTGGGTGGTTGGTCAAGTTTACGAAAAAGACTTGGCAAAGATTCACATCGGAAGTGGAGCGAACATTACCTCTGAGACTTATCCGAATCGCACTTTTCGCGGTCGTGTCTCTTACGTAGATCCAAGAATTGATCAGGCTACACGAACTGCACAAGTTCGTATCGAACTCGCAAATCCGGGTCAGATGTTCAAGATCGGAATGTACGTGAATATCGGCTTTGCCGCGTTAGGCGCTGCGGAAAAGACAATGCCAACTATTCCGAAAGACGCGGTGCAAGCAATCGGAAATCAGCAGTTCGTATTTGTTGCAACAGACAAACGTGATGAGTTCGTCCTCAGGCCCGTGCGAGTTGGCGTTGAGAGCAATGGCTTCTATCCGGTAATGGAAGGAGTAAACGTTGGTGACCGAATTGTAACGCAGGGAAGTTTTCTATTGAGAGCCGAGTGGCTCAAGACTCATCCGAACGAATGAGATCGTCAGCTGAACCGTGCTTAGGAGTTCTCTACTCTGACGAAAACATTTGATGTAAAGATCCTTTGGTATTTTAGCTGAAAGTGTTATAAGAGTTGACACACAAATTGGCACACAAAAATGTGCTGAACGTACAGTTGAAGCAGTGGATGCTATGAATGCAGTACGAATTTTACTGAGCAAATTTAGTGCTTATTGATTTTAAAAGAGTTGGCCCACCGTCGAGCACTACCTTGACACAGTAGGGGTCTGGGGTTCAAATCCCCATGCGCCTACCATTTTGACTCAGCGAAATCACACATTTCTGCAATCCCCTCTCTTCCAGGTTGATAACGCTTGGACCAAATGCGCTTACAGCGCTCCAGATACCTCAATAATCCGGCCAGCCAACTCAGTTACATAAGTCAAACCCGTTTTTTCATCCACCACCATGGAGGTCGGTCTTGTTAAGCAGCTGGAGACGACGGTCGGTGGCCCAGCAGTTGTTTCGAAATGCAGCAGAAGCCCCGGCTGCGGAAAGAACGGTCCCGTGGGAGAGGCATGCTGAAGCACGAGATAATGAGTGTCGCTGCCTTCTCTTATTGGACGCACATCAATTGCCGTTTTTAGCCCGCCGATAAAGACTGAGTGACTGCCCGTCTCCGGATCAACCTGCTCAACTTTCGATCGACCCGGCGGAAACGGGACGCCGGTGAAGAGTGCCACCAAAAGCTGCCCGTCGCTGTGCGCGATGCCAGTTGCAACTGCGTCGGTAAACGCCGGGAAGCCAGGAATCGGGTTAGCAATCTGTGGGAAAGTGACGGCTGTTGAAAACGCACCGGTCGCAAGGTCAACTTTCCAGACAACGTTCTGGCCACCGTCCGTCACGAAGACCTGATCGCCAACAACGACCAAGTCAAAAGGATTTACGTTTCGAAAACCACTGGGCCTCGTTGGGTCAATCGTAAAATCCGGAAAATTAGCAATCAGCTCCACGGTGAGCTTGTCACCATGAGCATCGGATAGCGTTACCTTTTGGCCCGAGGCTAATGTTTGCTGCGCAGAGAGTGGAAGCAAGAATCCCTGCACTGTCTTCTTTTCGACACTGGCGCTGAAGTGGATCGCTAGAACCGAGCTGAAGATTGGCGACGACGGATTCGGATTAGGGAATTGATTTGGAAGGGTGGTATCACCCACCCCGATGGCGACATACAGCGTGCGTCCACGCATAAAAACGCCAGCCGCACCAGACGGCTCTAGGATATCGTTCGGTGCGGAAGGCAGCCCGTCCACGAGTGTGCGACGAGTTCCGTCGGGTTCCACGATGGAGATCCGACCCGAGTGCAATACGCCCGACGTACCAGTCTCCGAGACTATGAGATTGTTTTGATTCGACTGGGTAATTCCAAGCGGTGTCCGGAGGCCCGTGGTTAAAACGTTCGGCGGACACTGCGCTTCAGCAGACAAAACTGGCATTAATAAGGTTGTTACAAGCAATGTGAGGCGACTGCCTTTAGAAACGGAAAGACGAATCATGCGAGAGATCATGGGAGTTGATCCTTTCTGGGCGAAATGAGTCCGTCGTCCGCAGAAACGGACTCGAAGCTTTGCGTTCAAGAGCCGCTTTCCTTTGCAACTCGATTCTGGGAGTAGAATGGAAAAGTGGCCTTAACCCGAAATGGTTTCTGTAGGCACAGCTTTCTATGCCAGATGGATACAGATGTCAATAGCTTTGGGCCGATGTCTGGGTGACAATCGGTGTGTTGCCTTTAATCATGAGAGGAAGATCGTCTTTCCTCGATTGTTCAAAAATATCAATGATCTGATGGTTGCTGAATCTGCGCCGGGGCGGTTGTTTACGATATGCGTGCATGTACCATATACGAGAAATAGTGTCTATACGAGATATATTCTACACTTGACATATAGCCGTAACTAGCATAACGTTGCTCCGAACCGAGTCCGGCTCACTCCCTTCTCAGCTCTTCTGGAATCCATCCAGACCACCTGAAGTCAACAGCTCAACCACCAAGGAGCTAAGAAATGTTTGCACGACACGTCACTATGAAACTCAAGGCCAATTCGGTCGTAGAGATTCCGCGGATTATCGAGA
>JBKPAC010000104.1:0-32232 GCA_046726175.1 Acidobacteriota bacterium | reverse complement strand
TCTATGTTGTGTCCGTTGGTGGCGGCGAACCAAGGCGCCTTACCTTCAACAACACCACCATCGCTGGCTTGACCTGGACCGCGGACGGACGCGAAATAATATTCTCGCAAGACCCAGTTTATGTTGAAGGGAACGGTAGCTTGTGGAGAATTCCGACTTCGGGCGGCACGGCAGAACGGTTTGCCGAAGGCGGATATAATGCAATTTATCCTCACATTGCTCGTCGCGGCAACCGTCTGGCATTCGTCCAGGGGTCCGGAGATTTAAGCATCTACCGAAAGGAATTGTCTGCGACTTCCTCAAAGAGTTCACCGACAAAGTTTATCGCCTCGACGAGAAACGATGCCTCTCCTGAATACTCGGCTGATGGCAGGAAAGTCGTTTTCCACTCAGATCGCTCTGGACAATTTGAAATCTGGAAGTGCGACAGCGACGGCACGAACCCTGTTCAGCTTACGTTTCTCAATAAGTTCGCAGGCAGCCCACGATGGTCTCCTGATGGCCAACAAATCGCCTTCGATTTCTTTGCAGAAAGTAGAGGACAAGTCTATGTAGTTGGCGTAGAAGGTGATCAGCCGCGCCCTATTACCTCGGGTGATTCCGATAACATTCTGCCGAGTTGGTCAAGGAATGGCAGCTGGATATATTTTGGTTCCAATCGTACCGGAGCCTACCAGGTGTGGAAAGTGCCAGCCGAGGGAGGTGAAGCTGTTCAACTGACCAGGCAAGGAGGTTTCGGACCGTTAGAATCACCTGATGGCAAGTTTATTTACTACGTCAAGACCTTCCCCACTACGGGGATTTGGCGAATTCCTGTTAACGGGGGTGATGAGCTTCAGATCGTGGATTCATTCAAATCAGAATTCAAAACCGATTGGGCTGTAGTGGAGGATGGCATTTACTTTATTAACATCGATGCAAAACCCGGAGTGGCAATCGAGTTTTTTGACTTCGCGACGAGCAAGGTGAGGCGGATTGCAAATCTTGGCAAACTTCCCCACCACTCTCATTACATGGCGGTTTCGCCTGACCGTCGAGAGATCCTCTACTCACAGCTCGATAACGTTGGAGAAGACATCATGCTCGTGGAGAACTTCCGCTGAGCAGATAGCGTGGTCAGCGACCGTGCAAAACCGCGCGAGCGAAACTTGGGCGAAGTTGCAACCAGGGCAACGTACAAATAACGATCGCGCACGTACGTCGTTGCAGCAACGGCTGGTTCCCCCTTGTACAAAGGGGCGAGCCTGTTGGCTGTTGGCCTCGCCCCTCTTATTTTTTTCAGGCTTTCTCGCCTGGTCAATGACACTCCGCATTTGAGTGCGTGTGAATGTTACTGAAGCGGTTCTGATACTCGTCGGAAGTGATGAAGGCGCAAACCATCGAACGATAACCACTCGGATCATTCGAAAGTACATTGTTCAAGATGTTGAGCCAGAAATCGTATCCACCCTGATCCGGATCGCGCCGCAGATAGCCGAAGTATTGCATCAAAACAAACGCTGGGTTGTACTCGCGTTGCTTGAACTCGCTAAACTCAATCACATCACGCAACACATCAGCGCGTGTCTTGCTATTGTTCATGAGTGCATCTATGGCCTGTTCCCGTTCCGAGGTGTATGGCAGCAGCTGAGCCGTGTCGAACAGTTTGTTGACAAACTGCACACTTGTCATCGCCTGCGGATAAGACTGGAGAAACGCCGCGCGGCCGACGAACTCGGTAGCGAATGCCTGCTTGCTTTGTTCGAGATCATTACCGCCAGACACGCGGCCGCGATCAGCAGTGAACTGAGCGTATGTGGGCAGGACTCCATAGCTTGCTTTATATAGCCTGTACACGAAGCTGCCGGTCACCTGAAACTCGGCCTCAACATAATAGGCAGCCGAGACGTCCCGCCTGCGCGAACTGATACAGTCGGGATCGTTGCCGCACTGCGTGATTTGCGACGTCCAATAATCCGAACCACCTGCGTCGGGTTCACGATTGAGAAAATCGTGATAGTGCTGGTGGACAAAGTTCTCCGCAACGTCGTTGGGATTTGACTGCGCTTCAAATGAGTCATCTGTTATGGTCAGAGTCGCAGCGCTCAGGTTACCAAGCGAAGCGCCGCCAGTAGGATTGCTCAATGTCAGGTTAATGGTCTCGCTTCCTTCGGCGTACGAGTCTTCATTTATCAGGACCACGAAGCTCTTACTCACCTCTCCCGCCGCAAATTTCAGTGTACCCATTGTGGCTGTGTAGTCACAATTCTGGGCGGCGACCCCGGTTACCGTATCGCATGGCTTATAACCGCTCGGATCCGAAGTAGCATAGTCGACCGTAACCGCGCCCGAGCTATCACCGGAACGTGTGACCGTGATAGTCGCAGCGGTCAGATCTTCTTGCACGGAATAGTTCGCCTGGCTGAATTGCACCGTAGGAGGAGTTGCGCCGTCGTCGTTAATGATCGTGGCCGTTCCCTGAGCGTGGCTGATGAGAGCGTGATTGGGATTCGCAAGGTTGATAAGAAAGTTCTCGTCCGGCTCGTTTACCGTGTCGCCGTTGACGACGACAGTAATCGTTTTCTGTGTTTGACCGGGACTAAAAGTTAGCGTGCCGCTTGCAGGCTGATAGTCGTTCCCCTGCGTAGCTGTTCCATCCGCAGTCGAAAATCCTACCTGTACGGTGTTGAAAATTGGATCAGACAGAGTCACCGTGAAAATTGCATTCGTGACTCCGGAATTGCCCTCAACCATAACGACGTCGTTGATGGAAAGAGTCGGTTCCTCGTTGTCCTGTATACTGAATGTCGCTGAGGTGATATTGCCGAGGACAGCTCCTCCAGTTGGATTTGTTAATGCCAACGTGAAGCTTTCAGACCCTTCCGGTGTGGAATCATCAACGATCGGCACCGAGATAGTCTTGCTTAGTTCGCCGTCGTTGAAAGTCAACGTTCCGGAAGTTGCAGTGTAATCCGAAGGAGCTTTTGCGGTGCCGTCGGCAGTGGCGTAATTGACGCTGACGATACCACTGCTGCCATTGCTGCGCGTAACCTCAATCGCGAAGCTGCCCGCATTTTCATTTTTAGAAATGAAACTTGTGCTTAGTTGTAGCGTACCGGGCGAAGCTACGACTCCGGTAGCACACGCAGAGAACTCTGAAGTATTCCCGGATGGATCAGTCGCGGTAGCGGTAATGAAGCTGCCGCTTAACGTGGCTGTCGGAACGTTGAAGGTAAAGCTCGCCTTGCCGGAAGCATCTGTAGTGGCATTTGTGAATCCGAGAAATTTTTGTCCTTCACCAAAACCTGAAGGGTGACACGTTTCGTTTGAGAAAAACTCAATCCGAAATTGCGTACTGAAGGCGCTGTCGAGCGTTCCGTCGACCGTTGTCGTACCCGCACTTGCAGTGACGCTGGTCAGCACCGGAAAGTTCTGCAGGTTATTAGCGCCGGTGTCCGCATCGCCGCTGTTGTTATCGTTGGGTGTGACGCCGTATGCGCCGCTGTAAAGATCCATTCCCAGATATGTCATATAGCTGGAATAGATCGAATTTCCAAGAATCGCGTTGTTCGTGTTCTGGGGACCTATCCAGATCCCTAAAATGTTATGAGCGATCACGTTGCCTTCGCCGGCATTAGTTCCACCGATGGTGTTATTGTTTGCGTTTTGATCGATTGAGATTCCAGTGGCATTCTCTAGCGGCGTAACTCCAGTCACATTAGTTCCAATATAATTGCCAAGCACCCGATTATGATGTGAGCTGCCAACTATGACTATGCCGTAGAAACCATTGGCGATCACGTTACGCTCGGCAGCTGTTGCGCCGCCGATAATATTTGAACTGCAATCTTCCAGTGAGATGTTGTCCCTGTTATTCGGGATGTAGGTCATGCCAGTGACGTCTGTACCGAAATAATTGCCGATTAGCTTATTGCCCGTTGCTGTTGCCGTGTCTAACCATACACCCCTGCCGCCTGAGGGCGCGTGGTTGCCTGAGATCACATTGCGATCGGCAGCCGTTGTTCCACCAATGATATTGTTCGCTGATGTAACGTAGATACCGACACTATTGTTGTTGGTCGAAGGAAAATCTGCCGTTCCATTTGCGTTTGTGCCGACGTAGTTGCCGGCAATTACATTATTGCCATTTACCCCGAGACTGATGGCCCGGCCTTTGAATCCGTTAAGTACTAATCCCCGCACGGTGCTATTTCCGGCCGTGATATTGAGACCGAAGAAGTCTGTAGTGTTCGAACCGTTCAACACTATCAGAGGAGCTCCGGCAAAGCCTGGCTGTGTCGTGCCATCAATCACCACAGGATCCGTGACCTTAGGGATTTGGGGACTTGGACTAATCGTTTGAGAACCTGCGCCGGGAATATTGAAAGCAATGGTGTCGAGGCCCGGGTTATTGTTGGCATCGATAACTGCCTGCACGAACGAGCCCGGTCCGGAAGCATTGGTGTTGATGACCGTGAATACGGTCGCAGAAGCTGCGACCTCACAAAAGATGATTGCGCCGAATATGAATAACACGCGCGTAACGAGACCGCGCGTGATAGTAATGGGGTAATGCAAATTCATTTTCGTCCTCCTTTATGCAATGAATTGCCAGTGGCAATTAGGTTTGAATGAATGGCGCCGCACCGCCTCAATAGGTTCCGTTAATGCCATCCTCAGGCCGCCATCGCGACGTCCCGCATTTCCTCGGACAAGACGTTGTAAACAGTGGACCACGCTTCCTTCACTTCAGCGGTAAAGGCTGGTCCAAGAGCGTATTCGAGCATCCACAGCAGCGCTACGCCCACAGTGTCATAGTGATGCTCCTGTACTCCGCACTCAAGATGTCGCCTTCCTAAAGCCCGTACCGCAGGAACCAGCTCTTCAAGGCGGTCGAGGCCTTTGACTGCAAGACTCAGCATCTTCATCAGTTTTTGTCCCTGCTCTTCCAGGTTGCCTTTGAACAGGCGCCTCAGGGATGGATCCAGCTCAAACAAACGCGCGTAGAACAAATTCGCTGCTGTGCCAGCTAGGGGACTGATCTGTTTGAAGGTCGATTGGACCAACAGTTTCTGTCTGGGTGTCATCGTTTGTCTCACTCTCCTAAAATGATGTTTGTTTTTGGTGGCTCATCACTGGGACAATTGAATAGCGAAAGCAACAGAGCAGGCACCACCTGATCACGTAGCTACTTTGAGTGCAGTTTGTTTGGGATTTGCAGGGCCCCAGATCACGCTGGCGAACACGCTGAAAGCTTCGGTCCAGGCGTATCTTGTTTCTGTGTTGAAGGATGGACCCAACATTCGCTCAAGGGTCCAAAGTAGCGCCTGGCGAATCGTCCGATAGTCGAAATCGTCGAGCTCATAACGCATTCGTTTCCGGCAGCCTTTAATTGCGGTTACGAATCCCTTGTTGTGATCTAAGCGGCGAACAGCCTGACCGAGCAAAAACATTGCCTTTCGGCTATTCGCGCGAATGTCTTTCGGAATGACATCGTCGAGTCCGGGATTCAGATCAAAAAGGCATGACCAAAAAAGTGCGGCCGCTCTTTCTGATATTGGCTTCACCAGCTCGTAACTCTGCTGCACTAGTTTCACTTGTTCAGGTGTCATCGGAATTGTCTCCCTCTTACTTAGTTTTCCGATTCGTGTTCGCAACGCGGCGCAAGATACAGAAGCCGGAGGAACGTGACACCACTTAAACAGGTGGGAATGAAATTAGGTTGGAGGGAGGATTTCGGATTGCGGATTGCGGATTTCTTCTACGGAGGGTTGAGCGTGACCTCGTGAGCGAACTCGAGGTTTACACAAAATCCGCAATCCGAAATCCGAAATCCGAAATCGATTCCGCAATCCGAAATCGTTTCAGTGCACCAGCCGATCACGCAGGGCTTTGGCAACGGCTTCGGATTTGGAGTGCACTTGAAGCTTTTCGTAGATGTGGCGCATGTGAAAGGAGATCGTGTTAATGCTTACATTTAGTTCGAAGGCGGCGGTTTTGTAGTTGTGCCCTTCTACAAGCAGTTTCAGAATCCGAACCTCGTGAGGTGTAAGCTGATAGTCAGCACGTTCAGGCGGACGGATGTCACGGAACAATGTGATCACCCGGCGCGCCACTTCCGGAGACATAGGCGAGCCGCCATTTACCGCATCCGTCAGCGCTTCCAGTAGCCTGGCAGGTGGCGTTTTCTTTAGGAGATAACCACAAGCGCCTGCACATAGCGCATCGAAGATCCGCTCGTCATCGTCATAAACCGTCAGCATTAACAACAGCAGATTCGGGAAGCGTTCCTTCAAGATCTGCATGCCCTCGATTCCTGACATGCCTGGCAAACCTATGTCGCACAGCACGACGTCGGGGACTTCGGAACCAATCTTCGAGAGGGCCTCTTCCATTGAGCGATAGCTGCCGGTGCAATGAAAGCCCTCAGTGCCATCGATCAACATGGTCAAACCATCGCGAATCTCGCGTCGGTCCTCGATTATTGCTACGTTTACGGGCAGGTTTTTACTCACCGGTTGTAAATCGTCGTTAGCCCCCAAGTTCTCCACGAGTCAGCCCCTCCAGGCGGGTTTATGCAGCCTTGGCTAAACCTTATTTCTTTTTTTGACACTGGTCACCACCTGATCAGGTAGTTATGCCGCGGCCGGCCCGTGGTTTTCTCGAGGAACAGTCAGGGTAATGGTGGTTCCTTTAGCGGGTTTGGAATCGACTTTAAGTTGACCCCCAATCGCGTGAGTGCGCTCGCGCATGCTCATAAGTCCATGTCCATCGCTTTCATTAGCAGGGTCAAAACCTTTGCCGTTGTCGCTAATGGTTAACGTAAATTCACGTTCGTCGACAACAAATTCGATTTCAGATTCAGTGAGTCCTGAGTGTTTGATCATATTGTTGACGCTCTCTTTAAAGACCAGGAAAACCTCGCGACGAATGTTTGCGCCCAGGGGCAGATCATGCTCACCGGGAGGCACTTTAAAGTGAAACTGAACATTTCGTGCAGTAAAAATATCTGAGGCAAAGCGTCTCATTCTTTGCGTCAAATCGCTCAGGTGATCTTTTTGCGGATTGATTGCCCACACGATGTCACTCATCGCATCGATCAGTTCACGGGATGCATTGGCAATCAGCGACAACGGTTTTGTTGCGCGCGTATCGCTCGCAGAGATGTTGCTTTGTACGACTTCACTGAGGATCGAGATCTGCGTCAGGCTCGAGCCGATGTCGTCATGAAGGTCGGTGGCGATGCGCTGTCGTACGGTTTCGAGTTCACGTAACCGCTCCTCGCGTGATCTCTGCAATGCTTCGGCAGCACGCTTGCGCTCAGTGATGTCTCGAGCGATACCGGTGAAGTAATGCTTTCCGTTGGTCCTGAACTCACCAAAGGAAACTTCCAATGGAATCTCACGTCCACTCTTATGCAATCCGGGAAGCTCGACTGCCTCCCAGGAGAGATGTTTCTGTCCCGTTTCGCAATACCGGCGGAAACCAGCGCGATGAAGCTCGCGCAGATAATCTGGCATCAACATCGTCAGCTCGCTGCCAAGCATCTCGTAACGTTCATAACCAAAAACCTTTTGCGTGGCACTGTTCACAAAAACGATATTACTTTCTTCATCGATAGTAATGATCGGATCAGATGCAGTCTCGGCCAACGTCCGAAAGCGATCTTCACTTTCACGCAGCGCCTCCTCAGCTTGTCGGCGCTCGAGGAGTTGGCCGATCTGACTGCCAATCGAGGATAACAACGCGAGAAACTCGTCATCCCGCCGGCGGATTTCATGACTGAAGAACTCGCTAACGCCTGTCACTTCATTCTCGAGCAGGATGGGAAAGCCGAACGCACTCTTTAGTCCGTCCCGCGCTGCAGCTGCCTGACGTGGGAAATTAGAGTCAGCTGCTAACCGTTCTATCCAGATCGGTTCGCCAGTACTCCACACGCGTCCGGGCAATCCGATACCGGGCGAGAACACACTTCGCCGGGTCAGATCTTCAAATTCCGAAAATATCTGTTTCGAGCCGTGCCAGATCTCCGCGCACTTCAATTGAGACGATTGTGGATCAACATACCAAAGTGCTCCCAGATCCCAGCCTGAGCTCTCGCAAATCGCCTGAAGAATTCGGGCTCCAGCTTCGGCAGGTGTAGATGCCTCGGCGAGTATGCTTGTTACCGCAAACTCAAGAGCCAGAGTACGATTCGCAATGCTTAGTTCTGCCCGTTGAGTGATCAATTCCGAGGTGAGTTTCTGAGACATTGACAGGGCGGAACGCACTTCACGAGTGCGCGATACTCGATAGCGATCAAGGGCAAATACCGCTGCCCCGATCACGAGTAGTCCGAGCGCAATAAACCACCAGCGACGCCACACGGGTGTCAAAACGCGAAACGAGATGGAAGCTGGTTGAAAACTGGTCGTCCCGGCAGAACTGACCGACCGCACCAAAAAGCGATAAGTGCCTGGCGCTAGATTCGCATAGTTTACAGAATGCTGCTGCGTCGCCGGACCCCAATCGCGATCAGCACCTTCAAGCATGTACTGATATCGCGGAACTTCACCCGGAGTGAGACCAATGCTCACAAAGCTAACTTCAATTCGATTCTCATTCGGGTCCAATTCGATACCAGCGACGCCTGCTGCGCCCAGATCTGCAAAGCGGAAAGGTCCGTTGCCGGCACGTACACCGGTGATCAAGGTCTGTGTAGGCGAAGCTTTTCCAGTTCGTACGGGATTCAGGCGCGTCAATCCTCTTAGAGTCCCAAACCAAAGCACACCTGAGCGGTCGCGATAGGAAACGTTTACAAAGTTATCCGCGAGTCCATCAGTAGCGGTGTAGTGCTTGAGCCGTCCCGTATTCGAATCAAACTCATCCAGTCCGCGGCCGGTCCCTATATAAAGGCGGCCATCATTGCCTTCAATCACGCAACTTACCTGATTACTTGATAATCCCTGGGCCACAGTTAAGTTTTCGAAGCTTGGGTTTTCGCTCCCGGGATCATTGGACCAGACAAGCCCACGATTACTTGAAGCAATCCATAGTCGGCCTTTACTGTCGATGAAAAGTCCTCGAATCAAGCCTAATGACGTCAGAACGTCTTGATTGAAGACCGTGAACTTGCCGCCGCGATAGCGCGCAATGCCGCCTTCATAAAATCCGATCCAGATATCGCCGTTCCGGTCTTCAGCAAACGCCGTCGCGGCCGAGTGAGGTACGCCGTCTTGTTGAGGGGAATACTGATGAAAGCTTTGGCTCGAGCGCTCCCAACGTCCCAGCGCCGCTTCGATGTTACCGAGAGTGCTAAACCATATATCACCGCGTGAGTCTTCAAAGACACGAAAGACTTCGTCGTCTGTAAGTCCGTCTTTTTTCCGATAGATTGCTTTGGGCCCTTGGTCCATTGCCGGATCCGCATGAAGACTGCGGCCGTATCGATAGAGTCCATCGGCGGTGGCAATCCACCAGTCTCCCTCGCGATCCTGCAATACCACCTGATACCAGCCCCAGCTGTACTTTGCGCCATTTGGCAGGCGAGTGGTAATCGGGACAAAGCGTCCATTATCAAAACGGTTTAGAAACGCGTCCGGATTTGCCGCTCCGACGCGAAGATTGCCATCGCGATCTTCAAGAATTACTGAGATCCGAGTGCTGCTAAGGCCATCATTTGCTCCATATGAAGTAAAACCACTGTTCACTATCTGCGCAGCCCCACCCGCATCCGTGCCAAGCCATACGTTACCTACTCGATCTTCAGTCATGGTGATAACGGCATTGTCGTTGAGTCCTTCACGAGTGGTATACCCGCGAAATGAAAGAACTCCGGCGGACACGCTCGATTCAGAGCGGTTCAATCCGCCCGTCGTTGTTACCCACAATCTTCCATCCGCAGTCTGCAGCATCGACCAGACGTCGTTCGAAAGCAGACCATCGGCTGTGGTGTAGAGTCGCGTTACGATCACACGGCCTCCGTCTGGCGCGATAGTGAAACGGCAAAGTCCTTTGTCGGTTGCGGCCCAGAATTGTTCATCTCGATCCTTGAGCAATGCTCTTACCGCATCGCTGGGGAGACCTTCCTGATGCAGGTAGCGAACGATGTGTCCTTCAAGATCACGGTGATAGAGGCCATCGGCAAGTATCCACAAACTACCATCGCTATCAGGAGTGACGGATCGAATCACAACATCCCCAGCTCGGGCTTGGAGCTGGATAAATTCGGCGTTCCACTGACCATTTACTTGTTGGATTCGATAGAGCCCGTTGTCAGTTGCGCACCAAATCGATCCGGAAGCGTCCTCCATTATTTTGTTAACAGCTAGCGTGGGTTCTTTCGGATTGAGCATCACGAACTTAAACCGCTGGTTCGCAGTGGGCTCTTGCGACTCAATTCTGGAGGGAATGAAAATGGCCATTCCGCCGTTTGTGGCGATCCAGTAGGTGCCGTCGCGGGTTTCGAGAAGATCGTTGACAGCCCGATTGGGCAGACCCTGTTCGGTACCGTAATTAACAAAACTGTAGCCGTCATAACGCGACAGGCCTTCGCTTGTGCAAAACCAAACGAAGCCGCGCGAGTCCTGCACGACACGATTGACATGATCGCGCGCCAGGCCATCGGCGATGGTGTAAGAACGGATTGGCAACTGCTCTCCGAAGATGTTCGCCGGATTAAGCGAAAGGATTGCTGCGAGATAAAAGAGGCAAAGGATTAGGCGTCGATCCTTCATGCGTCAGGTTGCCGGGTGGTTAGCAAGGCCCGTCATTGTGGCTCGCGCCAGGCGAAGAAAACCGTGTCGTAAATCGGAAGGCACCGAGAGTCTTGCACAAAGTATGTGAAGCTTCAACACCTACAGACGTGGCCACAGAGGGCTTTTCGGTTGTCCAGCGCTTACCTCAAGACAAGATGAACAAGACTGGCAGGATTCAGCAGGCGAATGCGCAGTCTTGTACATCATGAAATCCTGTCTTGTCCTGCCGCCCATCTCAAAGAAGAGATTGAAGACCAGGATTCAGCAGGCGAATGCGCAGTCTTGTACATCGTGAAATCCTGTCTTGTCTGTCGCTCATCTAAGAGAAGAAGTTGACGACCACCGGCTTCAGACGATGGTGTCGGGTGTCTTCGCTTATGTT
Source organism: Acidobacteriota bacterium (assembly GCA_046726175.1). Taxonomy (GTDB): domain Bacteria; phylum Acidobacteriota; class Blastocatellia; order Pyrinomonadales; family Pyrinomonadaceae; genus PSRF01. The sequence continues at coordinate 21,135 of JBKPAC010000104.1, read as the reverse complement.
GCGCCGAGAAGAGATGCCGGCAGGAACATTGGGAATGTTGTCACTGGGCGAAAACCGAGCGATTCGTAAATAGAGCGCGCCATCGGTGTCGCATGCAGAATCGTACGCCGCAAGCCCGAAGCTTTACTGGCCTCGGACATCGTGTAACTGGTCAGCGACCGAGCAAAACCACGCGATCGGAATTTGGGAAACGTTGCAACCAGGGCAACGTACAGGTAACCATCGCGCACGTACGTCGTTGCAGTAACGGCTGCTTCCCCTTCTACAAAACCAACGTAGCTGTAGGCGCGGTCAGTCCACAGCTCCTCATGATCAAGCGCTTCACGACCCATCTCAGTCGAGACTTCATAGCCCGCGGCGTTCAGATCCGCAACAGCGCACCTCAATGTGCGGTCTTCAACTCTGCGACATTCAAGACCTTCGGGCGCTCCGGAAAGGACAGGGTTATCAGAGACCATGCCGTGTGCCTGAGATATTTGAATCCATCCGTGCTCCTTAAAAATCGGCGTTCCGTCTTCAGGTAGCCAGTCTGCGCATCCAATCAACATTCCCGGTTGTTTTTTTGTCCTCGTAAAAGCATCGACTTGCGCAAGAGAGTTGTTCAGATCTTCCCCTGTGTTCAGCTTAGTTGAGAGAAAAATCATGTTCATGATTGGCCACTGCACACCCGCCCACGTCGCTACCATTCCGGGCTGTTGGACAACTTCTCCACCAGCTCCCTTGGCATACATAGTCCAAAGCTCTTGAATAGTTGCGTTTGATTCCTGAATCTCATCCATGGCATTTACTTTCTTTTTTTAATCTTAGAACTAAGGCATTTCAAAATTCTTTCGCCGTCAGGACTACCGAGACCGGTGCACGCATCCCATCCACGCCTGGCTTGAAAACCTCCGGCCCGCGTTGGTCCATTGAATCCCTTAATAATGTCGGAAACGACTTTGGCGTCGGCACTCCTCATTTCATACAGCAATGGCGTCAGAAAACCGATTCGCGTTTTCAAAGTCTCATTTAGTCTCGCTACGAGCGCGGCCCACAGAGGAGCGACAGCACTTGTTCCGCCCATAGACATCCGAGTCTTATCAGCCTGAATCAAGTAACCCGTCTCGGAAGAGGCGTTGGCCGAAACATCCGGGATTCCGCGACCACGCTTCCGCACCTTCGCGACTGAAAGTGGAAGCTTCAAGCCTCTTTGATAAGGGGGTCGCGAAAAAACTCTGCTGATGCCTCCACCTGAGGCCAACTTGTATTGACGCCACTGATTCCAGACGATCTCGTCACGTTTGCCGTCACGTTTTACTTCGAGACGAGTTCCGCCACAGGCAAGAACATGAGGACTTGAAGCCGGAAAAGCTACCGTAAAAGGGTGACCATTCAACTCGGTAATTCCGTTGTCGCCCGATGAGCAACAGATGGTGATGCCTCTATGAGCGGCGATTTGAAAAAGTTTGTCGATTTCTACGATCGCTCTTGGGCTCCACTCTTGTTCGGCCTGGCCCCAGCTGATTGAGATGACTGACAGGTTATGAGTCTTGTCGAAAATGGCTTCTTGTAATGTGTGAAGCCATCCTTGCTCACTATCCTCGCCGAAATACACCACGATATTCGCTTCAGGCGCGAGACAGCCGACAACCTCAATATCCAGATAAACCTCCGTATCAGGATTCAAAGTTCCTGGCTTTCCTACGGCGCGGTTTGTTCCGGGAGCGACCTCCTTCACTACTATGTTTGGAGGAACAACGCCGACAGATCGAAAGTACGTTTCTAATTCTCGCGAACGAAAGCCGCCTCCGAATTCGAGAAGTCCAATCGATTGGCCTTTGCCGGTCGCTGAAGGAAAATTGTAGAGATGTGCGAACTCCGCTGGCTTGTGTGTGTTTGGCGTAACTGCGGGTGGAGCCATTCCCACCGCAGCCATTCTGTGGGTAAACCCAGGTCGCCGGCAGGCAAGAAATGTGTCGAGGCCGAATACGCCGGTTACCACTTTTGCAAGGTAGGCCGGCAAGCTTACAGGTTCATCGTGCCCATGAAACTGCTCGTCGCGGTTTTCGCATTCGTAGTGAAACAGTTTGACACCAAACGCCTGCTTCAGTTGGCTGGCCGTTCCTTGCAACTGGATTGAACCGGGTTTATCAGCGGAAATGACGCGAAAACCATATTCCTTGGCAAATCGTCTGACCGCGGCCTCATCTTCACGGGCGTGTGAGAATCTGCGAAGGGCCTCGGCAACCGTGAGGTGTTTTTGTTTCCCGGCGCCCGCAGTAAGCGGAGACTTCAAACTGGTTTTCAGTCGCAAGGTAAGCGTGACTCTAATTAATTTGTCACTACGAACCGGCGCAATCTTTTTTTTCTTAGCTCGCGAAAGTGGCGTGGTTCCAACTAACCTAACTCTATTTGTCATGGGGGGATTTTTTAGGAGATCCAATCGGGCAGTATGGTTGGTTAACTCACACCTGTGCCGGATTCTCGTTCACCTATTTGACTTCGCTTAGACTTCAAGGCCATCATTCGCCGCATCTTAAACCCCGTCACAGGAGAACAGCAAACATGACAAACATTGAAAGGCTCAGGAAAGCCGGACTGGTTGAACCAGATTACCACTTCGACCAGGAAGAAAAGGATGCGATCGAATCGCTTTCAGGTGCAGAAGTTGATGCCTTAATCTCAAGTAAAGAAAAACTCGGTGAGGACTTTATTCGAGAGCACGTACCCCACGGGATGATGTTTTGAGAGCATAACGAATGCGTAAGCACGAACGCGCCCGTTGAAATTGCGTACGCTTCAAGGTTATTCAACAAGGCGGGCAGATGCCCGCCTTGACCAGTTTGGGTTTACAATTTGTCCCCCGCACCTTCCAATAGCCAACTTCTTCGAAACAAGATTTCGCTGTTCAGCAAAGGCCTCGATAAAGCGGCCTATGAATTCTGGACGCATCCGGAATTCGCACGCGTGTATCGTGAGTATCTTTTTCAGAGTCATTCGATAATTCGTGCGAGTGTTCCTCTGATGGAGGCGACTCTTGCAGTTTGCCGCGCCGGGAAATATCGGACGGATCCCGTACTTAAGAGATTCGGAGATTATCTCGCACGGCATATCGACGAAGAACGCGGCCACGATAACTGGATCCTGGATGATGCGGAAGCGATGGGAATGGATCGCAAATCGCTTCTTGACCGCTTACCTAAAGAAGTCCCAATGCAGATGGTGGGTTCACAGTATTATTGGATTCATCACTACCACCCTGTTGCGATGCTTGGTTATATCGCCGTGATGGAGGGCACTCCGCCCAGGACGGAATTCATCGAAGAGGTAGCTAAGCGCAATTCGCTTTTGCCAAAAGCTTTCAGCAGTTTCCTGCTTCACGCAAAAATCGACCCAAAACATCGCGCTGATCTTGACACCTTGCTTGATGAACTACCCTTATCGCAAAATCAACACGCGATCATTGGCTTGTCTGCGTTGCAAACGACGCAGTTTCTGAAAACCGTCCTCACCGATGTTAACAACTCCCACCTGGGCTAGGATCGTTTGCTTTCTTTTTCATTAGTTTTAACGATCTACCGAGGCTGGATTTGGCTCAGAACGACGACACCACACAGGTCTTATCTCCGGCAACAGTAGGCCGGTTTACCGGACTCGTGCAAATCGGCCGAGGCGGCATGGGTGTTCTCTACAAGGCGTTCGATCCCCAACTCAATCGAACAGTTGCACTAAAATTCTTGAACACGCCAACAGAGCTTGACCCGGTCAGCCAGGCTCGGTTTCTCAATGAAGCCAGGGCGGCCGCAGCGTTGGATCACCCAAATGTTTGCACCGTTTTCGACATTGGCGCAGTCGCCGACAAACTTTACATCGCCATGGCTTACATTGAGGGTGAAAGTCTCAAACAGCGGATCAGCCGGGCGCCAATTTCATTCGAAGAGGGTTTGGAAATCGGCATTCAGGTTGCGCTGGGGCTGGGTGCAGCCCACGAAAAAGGCATAGTGCATCGCGATATTAAACCGTCCAATCTCCTGATTACTCGAGGCGGCGTAGTCAAGATCGTTGATTTTGGACTTGCTCTGTTACCCACCGATACCAGAGTTACGCAGGGGAACTATTCGCTGGGTACTCCCGCTTATATGCCGCCCGAACAGGTTAGAGGCGAAGACACGGATTTCCGGGCTGACCAGTGGTCTCTGGGAATAACCCTTTATGAAACTCTTTCTGGTTCCTTACCCTTCGCGGGACAAAGCATGCCCGTGTTGGTCCAATCAATTATGTTTGATGAGGTGGATTGGAAGCGCGTCGCGGAGAATGAATCGCTGGCCAGAATTGAGCCGGTATTGCGCAAGTTATTAGCAAAGGATCGAAACGAGCGCTATTCCTCCACCGACGAACTGATCCAAAGTCTAAAGGCTTTATCGGTTCCGAAATCAAAGGCTGTGACTTCGCCGCTCGTAGATGACAGGTGCATAGCAGTGCTGCCCTTCGTCAATCTAAACCGTGAAGAGAACACTGAGTACTTCAGTGACGGGCTGACTGACGAGCTTATTAATGCGCTTGCGCAATTTGAAGGTCTCCGTGTCGTTTCTCGCAGATCAGTTTTTGCTTTCAAGGGACAGTCCGCGAGTATCAAGACAATTGGCGAACAATTGAAAGTGCCGACAGTGCTCGAGGGAACTGTACGGAGCGCTGGTAATCGTTTGCGTGTAACTGTGCAGCTTACTAATTGCGCCGATGGCTTCCATTTGTGGTCCGAAAGATTTGATCGTGAAATGCGCGATATCTTCGAACTGCAAGATGAGATTACCCGGGGAATTGTGGACAAGCTCAAGGTAAAACTCACGCCGCCTAAGACAGTCACTCCGGATTTAAGTTCGACCGCGCGACTGCAAGCCTACGACGTATACCTGGAAGGAAAATATAACTGGAACCGGCAAACTGCAGAGGGATTTAACAAAGCAATTCTTTGCTTCGAGAAGGCTACTCAAGTTGATCCGACATTTGGCGCAGCGCTCGCCGGGTTGGCTGATGCGTACACTTTTCTGGGCTTTCATGGCCTCGCACCGTCGCTTGAAATATTTCCCAAAGCACGAGCCGCAGCAGCAAAAGCTTTGGAGATTGATCCGACACTGCCTGATGCCAACATCTCCATGGGCTATGTCAAACTCTACCACGATTGGAATTGGAAAGAGGCTGAAGACTACCTTCGCCGGGCCATCGAACTAAACCCGAGCAGTGCCAAGGCATACTATTCGTTAATGCTGTGTCTGGTGCAGGCAGGCCGTTTTGAGGAGGGACGGGCAGCGCTTGAGAAGTCGCTTCAACTTGATCCCTTTAATATGTTGTATCAAACGTCGGCTGGGTGGCTTGAGTACTACGCAAAGCGTCCGCGGGTGGCTCTTGAGAAACTGGAATCTGCTTTGAGACTCGACCAATCGTATCCCGAGCTGTGGGTTGCCATGGGTGCTGTTTATGAACAGCTTGGGTCCTTTGACGAAGCTATCGAGCACCTGGAAAAGGCGGCGTCGATTTATGGCACACATCCGCTGGTCCAGGCATTTCTAGGCTGTGCATATGCCTCGGGCGGTCAACCGGAAAGGGCTTTTGCAGTTACTACCAAACTCGAACGGCTGGCCGAAACTCAATTCGTACCCTCAGTTTGTCTGGCGATCGTTTATACAGCATTAGAGGATAAAGATCGTGCATTCGCGAGTTTACGAGCGGCTGCCGAGGCTCGTGACGCCTTCCTGTGCTGGCTTAACGTTCTGCCGCTTAGCGAATCATTGCGGCGTGATCCTCGATTCACTGAGCTGCAGGAACAAGTAGGATTTGGTATTAGGTGAACGAGCAGTCCTTGCGCGTCCTGCCATTAATCGCTCGCATGACAACACCACCGAGCGAGCTTGGTCCTCACAAATAGGGCCGAACGTCCGGCATCAACCGGCCCCGTATCCATTGTCGTGGAATTCAAATTCTCAGCTCTGCTTTGGTCCGAATTCTTTCACTTAAGTATTGTTACGCTCGAAAATAGCCTCGCACGTTCGTTCTACTATGAACAACCGGTGCAGCTGGTCTCTGCGATCTATGTCACGCGTTGTAGTCCGAAAGAAGAGTAGTCAATTTCAACACAGTACTTGAACCTGTATATACCTTGACACGTATATGCTCTTTGGAGTATATAAAGAGAGTGGAATCTGTATTCGAAATTATTGCCGAGCCGAACCGCCGCGCGATATTGAGCCTCCTGGTCTCATCAGAACAGTCGGTTGGAGAGATCGAGCAGCAACTTCGTATGCCACAGCCGACCGTGTCAAAGCACCTGCGAGTGCTGCGAGAGGCCGGATTCGTAGAAGCCACGGTGGACGCACAGCGCCGTCTCTACCGACTGAACCCGGAACCACTTCAGGAGGTGGATAGCTGGCTGGCTCCATTCCGCCGGTTCTGGTCTGCTCACGTAGATGCTCTCGAACGTCACCTCGACCGCATGAATCAATCAACACCAAAGAAAAGGAAGACAAGGAGAAGAAGATGACCGATCGCGAGCGGTACACACCGGGTCCTGCCAGCGGAGCGCAGGTACGAAAGGACGGAGAGAAGTGGACACTCATTCTTGTCAGAGAACTGCACCACTTGCCGGAAAAAGTCTGGCAGGCGCTAACCGACCCGGCACATCTGCGCGAGTGGGCTCCTTTTGACGCCGATGGGAGCCTGGGTACGGTTGGAACCACGGTGAAGCTGACCACGGTGGGAGCGCCCACGCCTCACATTACCGAAACGACAGTGACGCGAGCCGACGCTCCCAAGGTGCTCGAGTACAACTGGGGTGGCTTCGATATACGGTGGGAACTAGAAGCCTTTGGCGGCGGCACGCGCCTTACGCTGTGGACCAACATCGATCGCCGCTTCATCTCCATGGGTGCTGCCGGGTGGCACATTTGCTTCGATGTTTTGGATCGGCTTCTCGCCGGTCGGCCCATTGGCCGCATCGTCGGCCCCGAGGCCATGAAGTTCGGCGGCTGGCAGCGATTGAACGCCGAGTACGCAAAGCAGTTCGGTATTGAAACGCCCAACTAGCCGCGTCAGACGGCTCAAGAGTCGTGAATCGAGGTGGATCGCAAAACAATGCAACAACCACGCTCTACCATGAATACCGCCGTGCGCGTGTTGTGGGGCGTTTTCTTCAGCGTCACCGGTTCAGGACAGAAGAGACCGAAGACCAAATCCAAGGAGTGACATCATGGCCCAATCAGCCAATGCAGCAAACATCATGAGGCGAGGCATCAGACGTTCGATTTTTCGCTGGATTCACATCGTCTTTGGCATTCCGATAGTCGGTTATATTTATAGTCCGTTTGAAGAAATTCCGAACTACGCTCCCGCTGTTCGGTATGTCTTCCTTCCCGTACTTGTCCTTGCGGGATTGTGGATGTGGAAGGGCCATCTCGTTCGACGACTTTTTTCGAAACGATCGGACCAAAAAGATGCTGTAAATAACTTCTAGGCGCCTCGTGGATGAGTTTAAGAAATTCAGAATGATCATTCTTGACTGTGGCTGACCGAAGATATTGAAGGCTTGGTCGAAAGATTCAGAACGAAGGTAATCAAAAACTATGTCAAAAAAGCAGTTGTCACCAAGCCAGCGTGAAGAGCTACTCACAGTATTGAAAGCTCGTTTTGAGAAGAACATGAACCGCCATAAAGGTCTTGAATGGGCCAAGGTACAAGCAAAGCTGGAAGCTAATACTGAAAAACTGTGGTCGCTCAATGAAATGGAAAGAACCGGCGGTGAACCGGACGTTGTTGGTTATGACAAAAAGACGGGCGAATACATTTTTTATGATTGTTCAGCCGAAAGTCCTAAAGGCCGCAGAAGTCTTTGTTACGACCGCGAAGCGCTGGAGTCAAGGAAAGAACATAAACCGGAAAATAACGTTATTGATGTGGCTGCTGCCATAGGCATTGAGCTTTTGACGGAAGAACAGTATCGAGATCTGCAGAAGCTTGCAGATTTCGATACGAAAACGTCGAGCTGGGTGAACACACCTTCTGATATTAGAAAACTCGGCGGTGCCCTATATTGTGATCGTCGCTACGGTCATGTCTTCCTGTCTCACAACGGTGCAGAATCTTACTATGCCGCGAGGGGGTTTCGTGGGTCGCTAAAGGTCTAATTCTGCACAGACAACTGGCCTTCCTCAGATAACGGTTCACGAGAACCAAAGTACACGACATTAGGTGCATCTGATCTCGCTATCGCGATGTCCAGGAGTCCATCGTGATCCAGATCGGCAATGGCAATGCCGCTCGAACTGTATGACAGAACTGTTGGCGGTTATCGGGATCCAGATCATCCCACAGAGATTCTCAGTCCTACACAGCCTGGAAACTAAATCAGGAAGCAGGGAGCAGGAGCAGAAACGTGCTCCTGCGCGTGATGACTCTGCATTCGTTCGACCGTAAGGGCCCCTGAAAAAGACGGCATCCCGGGCCTATCTTGAATACTAATCACAGCGCAAGGTTCGAATTGGATCGATTCTCGTGGCACGTCGAGCGGGTATCCACGCTGCAAGTAGTGCGACCGTTATAACCAGGGCTGCCATCATTACATACGTCGAGGGATCAGTTGCACTAACTGCAAACAGAAGTGATGTTATCCAGCGCGTTAGCATCAGAGATGCGGCGAGACCAATCAATAGTCCCGCAGCAATCGAAATTCCGCTTTGCCCCAATATCAATTTCATAATTACACTCTTTTGCGCCCCCAAAGCCATTCTGATGCCAATTTCCCGGTTACGCTGTACCACCAGGAAGTTATTGGTCGCATAGATACCCGTTGTAGCTAATAACACCGCCAAAAACCCGAATGCTGCAAAGAGCCATAAATTAAAGCGTCGCGGGGCGACGGCATCGTCAATAAATTCCTCGAAGGGTCGAACGTTGAATACCACTGCCCGCGCGTCAAGGGCCTCAAGTTCTCGTCGAACAGGTGCAACCAAAGAAGAAGGATCTGTGTGCGTCCTTACAACGAAGTTCATTATCGGAAAGGTCGAAGACTGTTCATATGAAACATAGAACGCCGGCTGTGCATCGAGCTCTAGTCCGTTGTGCTTGACGCTGTTGACTACGCCCACGATTTCACCGCGCACGAAATCAGTTTTTCCATCGAGACGAACACCCACAGGTTCCATACCCGGCAGAAAAGTTCGAGCGAAGGCCTCATTGACGACGAACACTTGAGGCGTGCCTTGACGGTCGTGCTCATCAAAGGTGCGTCCTTTCTTTAATTCGATTCCAGCTGTCTTGAAGAACGAAGGAGTGACCACCCGGTAATCAGCAACTCGTTCCTCAGTCTTTGCATGAGTCGATGCTCCTCCGATCCAAAATGGGAGCTGCATAGTGCGGCCGCCCAGTGGTAGGTGTGATATCGCGCCGACAGAAGTGACTCCCGGCAAATTGGTCAATCTGTTCACCGCCTGACGAAAAGCTTGCGTACGCTTGGGGCTACCGTTCGGATAGTCAACAAAGCTGAATGAAAGTCCTGCCGTGAGAAGATGGTCAGGCCTCATTCCTGCATCTACAGCTTGCAACCGCCAAAAGCTCTTGATCACCAGGCCTGCACCCGTTAGCAAGATCACTGCTAAGGCGATCTGACCGACCAAGAGGATCTGACGGATACGATTTGAGTGATGAGGAGTTGTACCAACATTCTGGGCCTTCAACGCGTCATTCATATCCAGCAGGTCAGTTTGAAAAGCTGGAAATAGACCAAACACGAGCGCGCTGACTAAGGATAATCCGACCGTGAAAATAAGAGCAGTTGCGTTCAGTGATGCATCTCTGAGCCGAGGTATTGATTCCGGTCCGAGCGTGCGCACGAATGAAAGGGACGCCAGTGCGACAACTACTCCTAAAGCACCGCCTAATAATGACAGCAGAAGATTCTCGGTTAAGACCTGGCGGGCGATGCGAAGGCGTCCGGCACCCAATGCGAGTCGTACTGCCCACTCTCTACGTCTGGCGTAAATACGTCCTAGCTGCAGATTGGCGATGTTCGTGCATGCAATTATCAGAACCATCGCAACAGCCGCAAACAACAGGAGCAACGCGGCACGTGAGTTACCGAATAGGTATTCCCTCAGTGGCTGAATCTGAACCTGCCAGCCCTCGTTGCTATCGGGATACTGTTCTGCTTGGCGCAGCGTTAAGCTGTTTATCTCAGCTTGAGCTTGTTCGAGCGTCACTCCTGACTTAAGTCGTGCAATCGTGCGCCAATTGTGTGAGCCGCCACGATCAAAATCAGCACGGTAGATCTCAGTCATTGTGAAGAGATCAACCCGTGCCGGAAAATTGGCTTCGGCGGGAAGAACACCAACTACAACGTAAGAATCATTGACAGGAGAAGCGAGGCCAAAGGTGATCTTCCTTCCAATCACAGTTTGGTCGCCTCCGAATTGCCTTTGCCAAAGGGCGTGACTGATGATGACGCTATTCTCTGCTTCGTTAGTCTCTGCGAAGTCTCTTCCCAGTTCGGGTTGCACTCCGAGTGTGCGGAAGAAGTTAGGAGTTAAGTAAACACCCTCCACGCGTTCAGGAGTGCGGGCGCCATAAAGGTTCAGGGGCAGCGTTCCCCAAGCTGCAATGCGTTCGAAGCTTTTACTCTGTTCACGAAAGTCGAGAATGTCAGCCGGATTCAGAAACGCTCCATTTATTCCGAGCGCAGGATTCCGATTTGATAACCAAACGATTCGCTCTTCATCCTTGTACGGCAGAGGTCGAATTAAGACGGTCAGGACCAAGCTGAAGATTGCGGTATTGGCGCCAATACCCAACGCGAGCATGAGTATCGCCATCGCAGTAAAACTACGGCTTCTTAGGAGCGTCCGCGTCGCATAATGCAAATCATGCCAAGTGTTTTGCAAAAGGTTACGCATCGAAATCGTTGATGAAATATAGACTATAGATACACATGAACCTTGTGAGCAGAATAGCGCGCTAGATACCTCCGGATCTAGTCGCAGTTTTTTGCAGCGCGTAAATCTCACGACTTAGCAATCCCCTCACACATCCATTTCTGAATCGAGAGATAACTTAACGCTCGTGTAGCTTGATTGTAACGACGACGTAGCCTCGGCCCACCAATAATTCACTCACGCAAGAAATTTGGTCACAGATGTCTTGGAAAGATGGTTATCCGAGTCAACGTGTAGGTGTGTCCCCAACACATCAACCACAAGAAGATGCTTAACACAGGAAAGGAAATCGTTAATGTCAGCAACAATTTCAAGAATAATCCTGAAAAGAATTCACATTGCTATCGCTGCCGCAATAACTCTCGGCGCGATCGTTTTCGGTAGTCTACATTCCGCAGGAACGGCGGTTTCCGCGAACTCGAGCGAAACCGGGGGTCCGTTCCAGTTTGAGCCGCTACTCACATCGGCGCCGTGTACTCCTGGTGGAAGTGCGTCACAACCATTCCTATTGCCGGCTGGATTCGTGCAACGCGTCATAGCCAGTCAACCAGACTTTCCTGACCTGCCCGATATGAATACGTTAAATGAAAATGGTCCTCAGGCTGGTCGCTTCCTTTATCGAACCCACGAAGTTGGAAGCAATGGTGCTGTCAGCTTTACTGACCTCTGGACGGGTGAGACTCATGTCCTGGCACAGCGAGCCGAGTGGTCAAGACTGGACGGTATTGTTTGGACACCATGGAGAACACTGCTCATTGCGGAAGAACGGACTGGCGGCTTAGTTTTTGAGATTGATCCCGATTCCGGTGTGGTAACTGCCCGTCCAGCGATTGGCCGCACATCGCACGAAGGGATGCGATTTGATCCACAAGGCAATCTCTACTCAATCAGCGAAACGAATCCAGGGTACATTTTTAAATTCGTTCCCGATGTGCGAGGTGATCTCTCGAGTGGCCAATCGTATGCGCTTAAGGTCGTTGGACCAACAGGTGATCGAACGGGTGAAGCTGAATGGGTGGCTCTAAATCAGACGGATGTTGAAGCGAACGCAGACAATGCGGCTGCCGCAGTTGGAGCAACCGGCTACAACCGACCAGAAGACCTTGAGATTGCGACTTCAACAGGTAATAACCGTGGCGGTGCAAACATTCTTTACGTCGCGATAACAGGAGCCGGAGACAATCGCGTTCTTGGAATCGATCTGCGTGAACCACGCGGCGGAGGAAATCATCAAACCGCATTCGTTTACGATTACGTGAAGATAGGTTTGAACGCGCCGTCAGATTTCGAATTGCCGGATAATCTTGCACTAGACAAGACGGGCAATCTTTACATTGCGGAAGATCCTGCAACGGCCCCGTCGACGGGACGTGGTGATGACATCTGGGCTGCGGTTCCTCCGCAAGGTGGTCCCCAGCATAGTCCAGCCTCCGCTGTGATCAGATTTGCAACTCTTACCGACTGCAATGCGGAGCCGACCGGGATTTACTTCGATCTTAGCGGCACGACGCTCTTTGTTCATGCGCAACACAGAGGCGGCGATGGCTTAGACAAGGCGGTTGCGATTACCAGAAACTAAATGTACACCAGCGCTAACTGAACTTGCCGGCGTGATCTCTCACTTCGGCAAGTTCGATTATTTAGATCTGCTCGAAACAATAAAGGGCCTTCTTAAGAATGAGAGTCCCTTACTCTCGTAGGCCATGAACGAGATCACACCCAGTATCAGGCCGATAAGGTAGCTCAGTTGGTAGAGCGCGGCCCTGAAAAGGCCGGCGTCGGCGGTTCGATTCCGTCCCTGGCCACCATTCCTTAAATAACTTAGCCACACTCAAAAAGCGTGTGAAATTTCTCGCGAACAATACACGTACATCGGTTTGTTTGCGTTCCCTTTGGCGCCGCACGCTAAAATAACTTCGAAATTTCCCGCGCCGTGTTGCTGGTTAACAAGTCAATCAGCGTCCTAATAGTCTTTTCCGTGGTTTCACAGCTTATCTCGCTGGCGCTCTTCTTCTGGGGAAGTGGAGAATGGAAGGGCACGGCTGCATAGGTGAAAGACTTTCCCGTGATGGTTCAATCGACGGACTATCCAAGACCGCCATGCTTTCTTGCATTTTTGTTTTACCGACTGAAGCGATCAAAGACGTGAGGCAGAGAGTGGGTGTAGCGTTAGTGCGATATCTGGTGGAGCTGCAGTTCGCTATTTATCAGATGATTGCTTGAAAAATCGTCTCACTCTTTTACTCATTAAATACACGAGTATTGCAGCCGCCACAGGAATACCAACTATGGCACGTGGTTCGGTTCCCAACAGCACGTTGATGATGTCTGCAGTTAGATTAATTCCTAGGAGGCTGATCCCGAGTGTATAGCCCCACTGTGAACCGCGCCACAGTCCGATCGCGGTCGCAGCGCAACAAACCGAAACCACAAACAGCAATACGCCTGCCCACAGCCCTATGCGAGTCAAAGATTCATGCGCGTGAGGGTTTAGCCGCCACATTGGTTCGAGGAAGCCCCCAGGCAAAAGCAACGATGCACTTGATAGAAAACTTAATATTGCTCCAACAAGGAAGAAGATGCTTAGCGCAGTGATGCCTCGCGGCCGAATACTAGATATGGTTGCCATATTCCCGCGGCTTGGCTGAAAGAGTGAGGACCTCGCGCAACTCTACACTGTCATAAGAACACTCATTGCCATCGTGGTCTCACGTGCATTTCTTCTTTTGGAACCACCCTCTGTATTGAATTGGCCGCTCCGTCCATAAAGGAATAGAATTATTCGAACAAAAAAAGCGCGAGGAGGTTGAGCAATTGAAAATCAGCGCCAGAAACATCTTGAAGGGCACGGTTAAGAGTGTAGACCATGGTGCAGTCAACAGCGAAGTGATAATCCAGTTACCTGGAGGACTGGAGATTGTTTCAATCATTACGAAAGAATCTGCTGAGGGGTTAGAACTCTCAACCGACAAGCGGTGCTACGCGATCGTCAAAGCGACTGACGTTATTATTGGAACGGATTAAACTCTGAAATCTATATCTCCATGCTTGAGCGTGTTAGTTCGGCGATAAACGTGCGCCTTAAATACGTTCCGTGTTGATTGGGCCAAGGTGAGGATCGGTGCAAACCAGAGCATCAACCTTCATTACTCACCCGCGTGTTTACTTATTGAGAGAATCTCACTTGCGCAGGCTTTCGAACATCAGGTGGTTTGCCTATCTTGGCTCGTTGGTTAGTGTCGGTATTGTTACTTCATTTCTAGCCCCTTTTCACGAACAGATCAATTCAACGACTGTCGCGCTCGCTTACTTGTTGCTGGTTCTGTTTATCGCGCTCTTCTGGGGCAGCAGACCCGCTCTTTTGGCGTCCGTGTTGGCAGTATTGTGCCTGAACTACTTCTTTCTTCCTCCGCTCTATACTTTTTCAATAGCGCATCCTCAGAACTGGATTGCTCTCATAGCTTTTTTTACTACCGCTCTCGCCGTGGGTCAGCTCTCAGCACGCGCAAAGACGCGCGCAGAGGAAGCCGAATCCAGGAAACGCGAAATCGAACGCCTCTACCGCGAACTGCAAGAAGCGTTTGAGCGCGCGAGCCAGGCAGAGGCGCTTAGGCAAAGTGAGAAGCTAAAATCCGCATTGCTAGATGCGGTTACACATGACCTGCGGACACCGCTCACATCTATCAAAGCATCAATCACTACGATACTCGACGAAGCGCACGGGCAAATGGATGGGGAGCAACCCGTGACTCTGGACCAGGAATCTCGGCTCGAGATGTTGGAAGTGATTGATGAGGAAACTGACAGATTAAATCGGTTCATTGGCGGGTTGATTGAATTGGCGCGGATAGAAGCAGGAGAAATGCAGCTGCGTCGCAATTGGGGCGCAATGGACGAGATCATTTCGACCGCGCTATCGCGGGCTACACCCTTTACAAAGAATCACAGTCTTGACGTAGAGATAGAAACGGAGTTACCCCTTGTTCGTGTTGATGAGCGAGCGGTCAGCGAGGTGCTCTACACGCTCGTTGACAATGCTGCCAAATACTCTCCACCAGGGTCGAGGATCCACATCACAGCGCGGCGGTCAGAAGATGGCATGATTCAGCTGACAGTCGAGGACCAGGGTAAAGGGATTCCGGTTAACTTACGTGAGCGCGTCTTTGATAAGTTCTTTCGCGCCACACGGGACGGAGACATAAGCACCCATCAACCCTCAGGCACGGGAATGGGTTTGGCAATTGCAAAAGGGATTGTCGAAGCGCACGACGGGAGAATTTGGATCGAATCAGCAACTATTGATGATAGAGGCACTCGCGTATCATTTACGCTGCCGATTGGAGACGAAGAAGTCACAGCTGGCAGCGATTATGCTTATGAAAGATAAGCCGCGTATTCTGGTTGTGGATGACGAAGTACAACTTACCCGCGTTCTTCGCACGGGATTAAGATCGCGCGGTTACGACGTATGCATTGCTTTTGATGGCCTGGCCGGTCTCGATTCGTTTACAGATTGGCAACCTGATCTCGTTATCACAGACCTAGCTATGCCAAATATGGATGGACTGGAATTGTGTCGACGCTTGCGGGCCATATCCCAGATACCAATCATCGTTCTATCGGCGAAAGGCGAAGAGAAAACCAAAGTCGAAGCATTGGACATTGGTGCAGACGACTTTGTTACCAAGCCTTTCGGGATTGACGAACTTCTTGCACGAGTGCGAGCCTCTTTGCGGCGTGCGACTGCTCACCCGACGAATGAGATTTCACAAACAGTTTTGGAATCAGGGGATTTTCGGGTAAATCTCGAATCTCGGAGCGTCACCGTTCGCGATCGTGAGATTCACTTAACGCCGAAGGAGCTTGATCTACTTGTCTACTTCATGAAAAACGCTGGAAAGGTGCTCACGCACCACACTTTGTTAGGTGCTGTGTGGGGCGGTAACTACGTCGAGCAGTATCAGTACCTCCGCGTCTTTATCGGTAACCTCCGAAAGAAACTTGAAACGGACTCAAGCGGGAAGAACTATATCCTCACAGAGCCTTGGGTTGGATACCGTTTCATGCCGGGTGGATAAAAGCCTCTGAAATAAGATCCAACTTGCCGGCTGATTGCAACAACGCTCGAATTCACCACTCTTACAGATTTCTTACGGTGACCCCACCAACTACACTCAGCGTTGTCAAAATAACTCCACCTTTGCGTCAAAGCTCCTGATGGTCAACAGCATCTTTATGATCTTTTTATGGACTCTTTACACCTTTTTTATATGGCAAGGCGTAATCTTTCTTTGTTGACAATTTGTCTGCCGAAGCTGTTCACGGGTGCTATTGCATCGCGAGGAGCAGCGCGGGGGAACCAACTGGTCTCGGTAACACGAGACACGGGGCGTATCGTGGAATTCACGTAGGACACTTCCCCATTTGTCCGAGCCCGTCAGCTAACCTCGCAGGCTAAGGGAAGGACACGAATAGATGCCTTTGAGAGGGCGCGGAGCGTGTGCTTCGCGCCCTTTGGCGTTTATGGAAGGAGAGAAATAGATGCGTGAGTCTGCATTGCGGAATAACGATCGTTCGCTGCGTTCTGTAATGAATGAACTGCGCCTTCACGGTTGGTCGTGGAAAAGTGGCGGCGCCGTATTCGGATTGTGCGGCGGAATTATCTCGCCTGTGATTGGATCGATTTTTACCGCAATCGCATGGTTCAGTGGTCCCACTTGGCATGGGTTCGCAATGCAACGTGACGGTACTGTCCTGCTCTTTCTAACCATTCCCCTTCTCATTTTCGGCGCCCATTGTCTGGATCTCGTGGAAAGACAACAAAGAAGAGACAAGCAAGGTCTCAACAATTAGGCTGGACGAAAGGATGCGGTAATGAAGGGGAAACAGCAATGACCTGGTCAGAGATTAAGAAAGCAGTAGAACAAGTCGGTGTTGGCAAAGACGAAGAAATCGGTGTCATTCAATGTGAAAACGGAGACGGTGATCACACGTTCCACAAAGTAAGACTAGGTAAGCTGCTCAAACTCGCTGAAAACGTCTCGACCCAGAAGGCGCGAGAAGACGCCGAAGGGTGTGTGGTTTGAATAGGACCAGAGTTACGAGAGCGGCGCTTCAGAATGGACAGAACAACATGGAGAACAAGCCTGCAATCTCAGTGGTTGAACTTATTCAAAGGATCAATGAAGACAATTCTTGTGATGCTCCTCTGCGGCGCCTTTTGGTCGGCTCTGGGGCAAGGGGTCGCTGCCAGCACAGCTAAAGAATCAGAGAAAACCAACAGCTTGTCGGCGACTGATGCTTTAAGTGTGGAACAAGTTAAGTCAAACGGACAAAGCGAGCGGGAGCGATTGTTGCTCAAACAAGGAGATAAACAGGACCGCGGACTGGCTAAGTCCGATGTTCAAGTCAGCACTCAGTCTGGGAGCGATTCAAATGATGCTGGAACTATCGATGATTCATCGCTGAGCCGGATCGGGACCGTCGCGACAGTCCCTGTCGAAGATGATAGTAAGCCGCCATCCCAAGAACCGCCCACGGCGTCATCGCAACCTCAATGGCAGTATGGCGGTTTCTTTGACCTTGGCTATTTGCTCGATTTCAATCATCCGGCAAATCACCTCTTTAGAAGTCGCGGGACTGCTTTTCGCGTGGACAGTGTGTTTCTGAATATGGCGGCATTCTACGTAAGAAAGAAGGCCACGGAGCAATCACGTTGCGGAGTAGAGGTGACAGCTCAAGCGGGCAAAGACGCTGAATTTTTTGGATTTTCCGCGACGGCCCCGAACATAGCTGGTTTCAAATTCCTGCGCCAGCTCGGGCCAACCAATGTGTCCTATCTTGCGCCGGTGGGCAAGGGACTAACTCTGCAAGCCGGAATTTTCAGTAGTTTGATCGGGTACGATTCGCTCTATGCCAAGGATAATCTCAACTACACCAGACCGTGGGGAGCCGACTTCACGCCATACCTCATGATGGGAGCGAACGCGAGTTATCCCTTCACAGAGAAGCTCACCGGCACGTTCTTCGTACTCAATGGATACTGGCATCTGGCGAGGGCGAACAACGTTCCAAGTTCAGGGGGCCAAATTGCTTACAAGGTGAACCCGCGCGTGAGTGTAAAGGAGACGCTTCTTTTCGGGCCTCATCAATCGAACAAGTCTTTCAAGTTTTGGCGCTTCCTGACAGATACCATCGTCGAACGCAAAACTGATCGAGTCACTCTTGCATTCGAATACATATTTTCGCAGGAACGCGTTGATGCTCCTGGAAGTCCCCGCGCTTTGATGATGTCCAGCCAGTTGCCTGTGCGTTGGACAATGAACAAGCGTTGGAGTCTATCGTTTCGGCCCGAAGTCTTCTGGGATCGCGATGGAAGATGGACGCTAGCCAGGCAAACCGTCAAAGCCTTCACGACTACTCTCGAATATCGCCTTCCGTATCGGTGGACTAACACAATCTTTCGCCTGGAGCATCGCTTCGACGATTCGCGTGGGCCTGATGGCGGGTTCTTTCGAGGACGTGAAGTGCAGCAAGGGGTGGTCGGCTTAACGCCCAGTCAACACCTCGTGATTTTCGCGACGATCTTTACTTTTGACCGTTAAGCCCTGGGCAGGTACCAAGTGGGCAGGAGCTGAACTAAGGACGCTTACGATGGCTGAGTTCTCGCAGAAGTGGCAACGAGGGATGGTTATCCTCCTTGGTGACCTACATCTACTCGCCTCCCTTTACATAGCGCAGTTCATCATCTGGCGTATTCTCCGCCGCCGTCGAAAGGAGCGCGCCGCTCGACTCAAGCTCATTAAGTTGGTGCAGGACCCAAGTTATGAATCATTGAGTGAATTGGCTGTGGAAGCATTAGGAGACACGCAATGCCGGACCTGATCTATATAGCTACGACAGTAATTTTCTTTCTCATCGCGGTTGCCTACGTGCGTGCCTGCGAGAAACTAAGGTGAGGAGAATCCGATGAATCTCGAATCAATTGTGAGCCTCGCTATATCTGCTTTGCTGCTGGTTTATCTTGCTTATGCGTTGCTTCGCCCGGAGAAGTTTTAGAGGGAGGAAATGTTCGGGGTGAAGCTCTCTGAACAAGCGGAGACGTTATGACGCTCAATGGCTGGTTACAGATTCTAGTTTTCTTTCTGATCATTCTGGCAATTACGAAGCCACTGGGTCTCTTCATGACTCATGTCTTCAATCGCGAGAAGACATTCCTCGATCCAGTGCTGCGACCAATTGAACGACTCATCTACAAGCTGACTGGGGTAGATGAGGAGCGAGAAATGCGGTGGACTGAATATGCCGTAACGATGCTTCTGTTCAGCGCCGTGTCGATGTTGGTTCTTTATCTGATTCAGCGTCTGCAGGGTTACTTGCCGTTCAATCCGCAGCATTTGCCAGGCGTTGATTCGAGCGCAAGTAGCACCGGCGCTTTCGTCGGTTCAGCGTTCAATACAGCGGCATCGTTTACAACCAACACCAACTGGCAAGGCTATGTTCCTGAAGTAACGATGAGCTATCTGACGCAGATGGCCGGCCTCGCTTATCACAACTTCGTCTCAGCCGCAGTGGGAATAGCTTTGGCAATCGCATTCATACGCGGCATCGCACGGCGCGAAATGCAGACGATCGGGAACTTCTGGGTTGACATGACACGCGCCGCTCTTTGGGTGTGCGTGCCTTTCTGTGTCGTCGGCGCGCTTGTGCTGGTTGCCGGTGGTATCCCTCAGAATTTACGGCCCTACGATAGGGCTCAGTTGGTGGATAAGGGCATCACCATTGAGGTCAACAAGAAAGACGCAAACGGCAACGTCATTACTGACGACCAGGGCAACCCCGTAAAAGAGAGTCAGCCTGTTGCTGAGCAAACAATCGCGCAGGGGCCGGTCGCTTCTCAGGAATTCATAAAGGAGTGGGGTACGAATGGCGGTGGCTTCTTTAATACTAATAGCGCACATCCGTTTGAAAACCCGACGCCCTTCACAAATCTTCTGGAGATGATCGCTATCTTCGCGGTCTCCGCAGGGTTGACTTATACGCTCGGGCGAATGACGGGCTCGCAGAAACACGGGTGGGCCGTATTTGCGGCAATGGCTGTGCTCTTCTTCGCCGGAGTCGCCGTTGCTTACTGGGCCGAGGCGAAAGGAAATCCCTTATTGACTGGAGTTGACCAGACGGTCAGTGCGACCCAATCCGGCGGCAACATGGAAGGCAAAGAGGTGCGTTTCGGTCTGGCTAACTCCACACTCTGGGCCACAATCACAACCGACGCTTCTTGCGGTGCGGTCAACTCAATGCACGACTCGTACACCCCACTCGGGGGCATGGTGCCGCTATCAAACATCATGCTCAGCGAAGTGGTCTTCGGCGGAGTCGGAGCGGGGATGTACGGCATCCTGATTTACGTGGTGCTTGCGGTATTCATTGCCGGACTCATGGTTGGGCGTACACCAGAATATCTGGGCAAGAAGATCGAGTCATATGACGTAAAGATGGCAATGCTCGTAGTGCTGGTCTTTCCGCTGGTAATTCTGATCTTCTCTGCGATTTCAGTCGTGTCTCCGACCTTCGGCACATCGCAAATTGCCAATCCAGGACCACACGGGTTGTCTGAGATTCTCTATGCGTTCACAGAAGGCGCCGGAAACAACGGCTCAGCTTTCGCTGGCATTTCGGCGAACACGCTCTGGTATAACACGACGATCGGCCTGACGACGCTGATCGGGCGCTTCATGATGATCACTCCGATGCTGGCAGTTGCCGGCAATCTCGCGCGCAAGAAAATCGTTCCCCCTTCATTAGGGACATTTCCAGTGACGACGCCGCTATTCACCACATTGTTGGTAAGCGTGATCGTCATCGTGGGCGCGCTTACATTCTTTCCGGCCTTGAGTCTCGGACCGATAGTTGAGCATTTGTTGATGAATGGAGGGAAGACGTTTTGATCTGCGACGAACTTCAGCTTGTGGAAATGAGGATCGGAGATTAATGAGGTCAGTACCGGAAGGCGGTAGCGTCGGGTCGTACTCACCGCGCACGTATTCTGAAGGAAATGAAGTCGCTGCGGTTCAGCGTAAGAGTCAATTGCCCATCGCCGACCCGACGCTACCTATATATATGAAAGGGCGCCCCAGTGGTGCTAACTTGAGGTTGTTCGACGACTTCAAGTTGTAGCCAAAGG
>JBKPAC010000103.1:0-5122 GCA_046726175.1 Acidobacteriota bacterium | reverse complement strand
GAATTCTCTTTTAGGAACGGGTGGTCCTTCGAATGTGCGCCTGCCTACTTTAACTCCATCAACCAGATGTTCCCTGTAAATTCCGCTCTAATACGTTTGGCCAAACGATCTCTTGCTCGGTCCGTACGGTCCACTTTTCGGTGTTACAACATCCGGCTGCCTTTATCAGGATTCAGCCTTCGATAGGTTCGCTCTGTTCCTTGATCTTTCCGAAAAGCGTGTCCTGTCCGTACCGACGTCCGTCGCCGTGGGCCCGGACGGCACGTATTACGTCGGCGAGCTGACGGGCGTCCCGTTCAACGTCAACGACGCGAACATCTACCGGGTTGTTCCGGGACACCCGGTGGAGACCTATGGCCCGAAGTTCAGCTTTATCATCGATCTTGCATGGGGCCCGACGGGGGAACCTCTACGTCCTCCAGTTCGCAAGCCTAGCAGGCAATACAGGGCCGGGGATCCTTTACAGGCTCGAGTCGGACGGGTCGAAGACTCCGGTCGTGACAGGTCTCATCGCGCCGGGCGGACTTGCGTTCGGGCCCGACGGCGCTATCTACATTTCTAACAGGAGCGTGTTCGCGGGCACCGGGGAGGTGCTACGGATCGAGCCGTGAGATCAAAAAGTAGCACCTTCTGCGAGCAGCCAATGTTGGCCTGAAAGATGGGTACGCTTTCTTGCATCCGGACTCCGCCGATCAAATTAAATTTCTGGGAAGCCGAGAACGTTTCGCGTCTGTGATGTTGCAGGCGAGCGGACGCGTGCACAAAAGTGAAGCTTTCGAAGGGAACAGCCTGATGACCTGAGTTGCGCAGGCGGCTCCGACTTCTAGAAATGGGCTGGGGAGTGGCGGTACAGCCGCCCTGACGCACTAGCGTTTGTCTTCATCTTCAAAATACTTGATCATCTTTCGCACAGTCTTCAGCTTTTCTTCTGGTGGGCATGTGAAAAGAGCTTTGCGTTGTGGGGAAGCATCTGCTTCGAGCAGTTTCTGGTCGATCCTCTCAAGCAGTTTGTGCGCACGCAATTCTGCGCTCAACTCGACCCAATCAGGCAAGAGAACCAATTCACGGTAGATCAATTTCCAGTAGTCGTACTCGCCCGGTGTAATCAGCCCGCCTTCATCGTATGCCATCTGTGGTCTCCCCCTATTTGAGCTATCGTATGGTTATTCCCTGGCGACCTTCTCTCCAACAGAGCTCGCTTCTGCTTCAACAGCGGCGTCAATTCTGAAGCTTAATGGAGCCTTGGTCAGTGTTTGATGTTTGCCAGATTCTCAGCAACGCAAACTTGCAATGCAGCGCGCCTTGTCTCGAAGAGCGGCCGGATCTCCTCAAAGCCAATGGTTACGTCCAATTGCTTTCCGCGCTCGGAAGGATCGGCCACGGTCGTTTTGATTTCGAGGAGATTAGCAGCCAACGGTTCACCACTGGTCCTCCCAACTTACCGATAGCAATGATACTAGCCGATAGCAATCATACGGTCGGCATCACATAATTCTTGGTTGGCGCGCCCGGCCGTAGTTACACGTATACCTCTCTCCTCGACAAACTTTATCAAAGGGTGCCACTTTTAGAAGGATAAGCACACGCGCCGCATGTGAAATGGCCCATGCTGAACCGAATTGATGAGAATTGCACAGCAATTTTTGAGGCGCCAAAATCGCGAATTCTCACGTTACTCTCACGTCACTTTTTGGAATTTGGCCGGTGCGGTTCCAAGTTCTAGCTAGTCATCCTGCACATTAGACAGTACCGGTTTGAGATCAACCACAGGTGTGCCGTCAATAGCCTCAATTGGACCAACCCGCAAACGATTACCCGAAATTCTGCGAACGGTAACTCGATGGAGACCAATGGGGTTCGGCCGGTCAGGTGAGCGACTTGCGAAAACTCCAGTCAACGGTTGGCGCGGATCGGATCTCGGATGAACTTTTAAGACGTCGCGTTTTGCTCGATGCAGCCAGGTCAAAACGATGATTTGGTCTCCCACCGAAATCCCGTCGAGCGCCGGCGCGACTGATGCTGTTATGTCGAGCCACGCGTCGGGCGCGTTTTCGAGTCCCTGTTTCGGAGCGTTTTTTCGCGTCTTGATAGTAGACCGTATTACGCCTATGGAACGCAGCGTTGCATCTCGCATGTCGTTATTCTTAGGTGGGACAGGGTCTTCTGCATTCTTGATCAATTATCGACTCGTATTACGTATTGAGAGAAGTTCTCTAGGATTTGCGCATTCTCTTCGTCCTGCAGATACAGCGGGCGCTGTTCGAAGATGATCGTGTGTCCGCCGTGATACGGCAGGAAGTGGCGTTCCTTGAACCGAAGCAACTCCCCGCGGTGAAACTCATTCTTGTAATAATCGGTGAAGTTTTGCATGACCTGATATTCAGCACCCTGGACCAAGCCATATACGGTCCCTTTTAGCGCCTCACGATCCGTTGCAGTGAAACCTGTGGCCAGGCTTCGTCGGTCTCGCCATCGCAAATGCACAAACAAAGCCCACGTCCAGGTAACGAAGAAGGTGCCAAACAAAATCGCGACAACGATTCCCCAACCACGCATACGCTGGTAGCTGAGAAGTGAAAGAACCGAGAGTACTGCCAAGGCTCCAATACTGAGCAGCAACGAGAGCAACACCCATGGAAACTTTCGAGTTGTACCTACCACGCCGGTTGAATACGAGAATTGGAATTTACTCCGTTGCGCTGGGTCCAACGCCAAATTGTGTCGGTTGGTTATTGAATTGATGGTGCCGAGGGCGGGAGTCGAACCCGCACGACCTTACGGTCAACGGATTTTAAGTCCCAAGCTCGCGCCTACCTAATCTCACCAAACGATACAAGCCAGTATTTACGCGCCTAGCGGGCGTCAGGGTATCGCTTCGGCTGGCTTAGTATCAACGTCCCGCCACCATCTTAGCCCATCTCGTCGCGTCGATTCCGTGAGTAGGCGAGGGTGTAGATTATGGCACTGAGATGGGAGTGCAAATGATCGGCGAAGGACCTCACTACTTCTGAACAGTCATAGTCATCGATAATTATCACCGTTAAGTGATCCTTTCTGGCGGCCCCGGTTGGCTGGCTGGTATGTGCTCGTAAACCGCTTGCCGACGTCTGCAATATTTGCTCTACCCATTACTTTTTTCCGCTTTCACTTTACTCACTCGTTTTCCCCTGGCCAATACTCGTTATTTGTGATCGGTCTCATGTGAAATGGTCGGAAGTGCCCGGAAGGTGGGACAATTGGCGGGCGAGTGCAAGGATGGCCTGCAGCCGACACACATGTCCCTGACGTTAGGCGTTTGATGAATATGCGGAACTTAACTTATGAGTGAAGAGAACTACTTGCTGAAACTTGATAATGAATGGAATGAAGCTTATCCAAGGCGGGACGTTTCGGCTCTCGACCGCATCATTGCTGATGATTGGGTCTGTATTGATGGCGCGGGGCTGGTTATCACGAAGAGGGAGCTAGTTAGCAGAATAGAATCCAGTGCTAGCTTCCTAGACCCCTATAAGTTTGACGAGGTTGCCCTGCGCATGTTTGGTGAAACGGCAATCGTAACCGGGCGCTTATCTGGTACGAGGCGGGACCGCGATGGTACTTTTCAGATCGAGCAACGTTATACGCGAGTATATGTGAAGAGAAATGATCGTTGGCAGGCTGTAGCGACTCAAGTAACTAGGGTCAAAGAAGAGCGAAGTTAACGGCAACGGCGAAGCCTAACAACTCGTGGGACTGGAGCGGCGGGAGAAATGAACTTGAACATAACGATTGCTTCAATATTTGTAGCTCTGCTATTGACTGCTCCCATCTACAGTCAGTCCACTGACGACACGACGGGTGTAACGGTCTCCCGCATTAGCAGGGTGAAAAAGTCTACGCGACAAGGGCGGCCTCTTCGCTGCGTGGGAACAGCCGGAACTCTTTGCGGCGGAGCTTCGCGCCGCGTTTAGGACGCTTCGTTAATCACCAGGATACTGGCCTTGATCCAACAAACGAGCAACTACTTATGTCCATCAAAGGCAACGTACTCGCCCAATATCTCGGTAGCGGCGATCCCGCTCTCAAGGACTACTACCCACCGTGGCTGGAGAACATGGCCGATGACGCCACAGTGGAAGGCTCGATGTTGGACGGCGTCGTGGTAGGCGCGGAGAGCGTCCGGTCAGTCGTGCTCACCATCAAGTCGCTGTATGACCGCCAGGAGTTCAAGTTCGTCGGGCCCCTATGGCGACAACGGCTGGATCGAGGACTACGTCGCTGAAGTCCACGGCGAGCCGCTCGGTTGTGTGGTCCTGATCAAGCGCAACGACGCCGGCCAGACCCAGCACGTCGTGGCGAGCTATCGGCCGCGCACCACGGTCGTGTACTTCGCCCGCCTGTTGGCGGAGAAGTTCGCGGGCACCCCCATTGCCGAACACTTCGCCGCTAGCGAGTCCTGAAACTTCTGGACTTTCGGTTGCATTCGCGCGCGGCCTACGGTTTTACGCGTTGGCTACGAAAGAAGCAGGCCGCCTTAAGGTCTCCCTTGCTTGCCAGATAATATATAGTTAGGCGCCGAGAACCCGCCAATCACGGACTCTCTCAATGGCCAAGAACAAGACCAAGCCCACCGACGCCAGCGTCGAGGACCACATCGCCTCAAGGGCCAATGAGCAGCAGCGCACGGACTGCCAGGAGTTGATGGCTCTGCTCAAGAAGATCACCCAGCAACCACCAAAGATGTGGGGGCCAAGCATCGTTGGGTATGGCTCCTACCGGTACACCTACGAGAGCGGCGTACAGCGGAGGCTCCTCTGGCGGGCTTCGCCATTCGTGGCCGAGAACTGGTCGTGTATCTGGTCGCCGAAGGCGACAGACAGAAGACCTTGTTGGCCAAGCTTGGCAAGCACAAGATGGGCAAGTCCTGCCTGTACTTCAAGCAACTAGCCGACCTCGACAAGTCGGTGCTCGAGGAACTTGTCGCCGGCTCGGTCGCGGAGGTGAGGCGGCGCTATGGATAGCGCAGCGGCGCCTAACCCGTCGCTCAAGCCGGCCGCCGCGGCGGCCGGCTTAGCTCCAACGTTCGATTGCTTCGTCTGAACCAACGATGCGACGTACCTTACTCTCCATGACGGGCCTCGTG
>JBKPAC010000102.1:0-26038 GCA_046726175.1 Acidobacteriota bacterium | reverse complement strand
ACCCAGAACCGGATAAGCCTAGCCAGGTTGACGCCTTAGCGACTATAATGCCGCCAAATTCAATTCAGTCTCGAAGGAGTGGCGACTATGAAATACGCAGTTGCGTCAGTCGTCCTTTCCGTCTCCCTTTTATCGGTCCTCTCTTTCGGCCAAACGCGCAGCCAGTCTCCAAAGCGGGGTACTTCGCCAGCCGAACCGGTCAAGACTGGTAAGTCCCAAAGCGGAGCGCCAAATGGCCCGGCATCAGGAGGTATTCTGAGAATATGCCAGGGTGTTCCAATTCCTGATGGATATGTCATCGTCGCCTATCAGAACTCGACTGCATGCCCGCACGGCGCGTACGTGCTCAAGAAGGACAATACGAGGTCGCGCGCTGCCGAAGCGGCCGCTGCTAATACTCAACGATCGGCCTCTCCGACGGTCCAAACAGCAGCATCGCGGCCGCGAAGAGTGGGTAACGCGCAGGTAGATGACGGAGGACCCAAGTTGAGCTTCGAAGGGACTCCTTCGATCGTGCGCGAACCTAAACTCGGAGGCACGCCATTAGGCGTACCGGTAGGTTCATCTTCAACGGACGTCGTATCCACAGAGCCGGAAGAAGTAGGCGAAGGCGACGTGGTACGAATCGACACCAACCTCGTCGCTGTTCCGGTAAGTGTTCTGGATCGACAGGGGCGATTTGTAGGAAACCTCCGGCGTGAAGACTTTAAAGTTTACGAGAACGAAGTCGAACAGAAACTCGCTTATTTCGAACCTACCGAGAGCCCATTCACGGTAGCACTTCTGCTGGACACGTCGGGTTCAACAGTCTTCCACCTGTGGGAAATTAAAGAAGCAGCTATCGCTTTTGCGAAACAACTCCGCTCGCAGGATCGGGTTCTCGTTGTAACCTTCAATCAGGAAGTCCTGCTACTGACCGAAGCAACAAACGATCTGAATGTTGTCACCGAAGTCATCGAACAGAATGCTAATACTGGTTTTTCGACAAGGCTCTACGACGCAATCACGCTCGTTGTCAACGAGCGGTTGAGCAAGATAAAAGGTCGGAAGGCCATTGTGCTTTTCACGGATGGAGTGGACACGGCCAGCTACCTGGCATCAGCTCAAAGCACGCTGCGCGAAGCAGAAGAGCTGGATACGCTCATTTATCCGATTCAGTATGACACCACCGATTTCCTCGCCGCGACCCAAGGTGGAAGCACCGTTACAGTAGTAACCAGAAGTAGTAACTGGCCGTTTCCGAGCAGAAGCTCATCGAGAGTGATCTACGGTGCTCCAACTCAGGTTCAAGGGCCGACCGTGGACGATTACAAATTCGCCGATCAGTACCTGAACCGATTGGCATACAAGACTGGAGCAAGACTCTTTAAAGCAAACGACCGCACGCAACTGGGCCAGGCGTTCGCAAAGATCGCTGAAGAGCTTCGCTGTCAGTACAGTCTCGGTTATTACCCGCAAACATCTGTTCAAAGTGGGGACCGTCGTTCCATCAAAGTAAAAGTGAACCAGCCGGATCTTGCCGTGCGAGCACGAGACAGCTATGTTCAGCGTGCTCCATCGAAACCGACTCAATAGCAGGAGGTAAGAATCGGTCCCCGGTTTCTAATTCTTGCGATTCTCGTTCTGGAAACGCTTTGCTTCGGCACGCAGATCTCTAGTAAAAACCCCACTGCACTGCAACGGTATAAGATTCGATTGGATCGGGCCGAGAGAGCGGGCGATCAGTATCACCTCGAAGCTACCAGCACCAACAAGACCACAACAAACATAACTGTCTCTGGCCAGTTAATGCGCAGCACTGAAGATTGGTTTAGCGTCTCGCTTTCTGCGGATGTGACAATCGTCGAAGCCAATTCAACAAACTGGGCCACTCGTAAACGCGTTAAGGTGTTGAGTTCAAAGTGGACAAGAACCGGAAATACAGGTCCGCTGTTGCCGGAAGGCGCTATTCTCGACGCTCGTATAGCTGGTGGCCGGACTCTCTACGAAGTGGATAACAAACCTGTAGACGAAGAAGTCGGACGAATGCTCGCTGCAGTTATCAATTTACATGTCAGCAGTCAGGGTGACGATGACATGTTCGGCACAACGAGCCCAAAAGCAGTGGGAGAAAGTTGGACGGTAAATGCTGATTCAACTAAGTCCTTGTTGAAGGAGATGAAGTCACAAGGTGGGAGACAAGAGATCCACGGCACAGGTAGTTTGGAAAGGATTGAAGGAAACCACCTCTTCGTCCGCAGCAGTATTACCGTTTATGACGTGTTGCTGCCGACGGCAGGAGTAGTACCGGAGGGTGGCGAAGTCGGAATCGATTACTGGGGTAGGATTCCGCTTCAGCAGTCTGATCCAACTCGTGACGTGAGCGGAAGAATCTACATGAATCTCAATGGCTCTGCGACCAGTAATGATGGGAAGAAGTTGAAGATTCAGATCATCTTCGAGAGCGTGTCACACTGGGAGATGCGCGCAATAAATAGTAAAGCCGCGGATTAACGCGGATTGTTCTTTTCACGGTTGCAGCATCGGTGGCGGTACGAAGCCTGGTAAGAAACCGAGAGCTGCCGGGAAACTTGCAGCTGTGGGCGCTACGCCAGTGCGAACCCATTGATCGATCGCGTTTATGGCTGTGATCAACTGTGGACCTGTGAAGGCGCAGTGGCCGTTGCCGCCCGTGTACACCTGGAAGAGTTGGTCGTCGCGGCCCTCCGAGACTATTAACTCTTTATAGGCAGATTCATTTGCTACCACGACGAGTGGATCCAGATTCGTATGCAGTGTCAGAACAGGGTGCTTGATCTTGCCGTTGTAGTTGGTGTTGTTAGCTACATAGTTGCGAGCACTCGTATCCGCTTCGATATTCCGTCGTGCGTTCATCTGTGCCAACCAACCGTCAACAACCGCACTCGGTACACCTAGACCTACTAAATAAGCCTTCTCTGTCAGCGTCAGACTGTAGTTGTGATCCTCGTTTTGCCAGTATGGACCACCTGCGCGTCGCTGCAACTCGGCACGAGCTTCGGTGAGGAAAAAGAAATCCGTGATGACCCAATTCGGATAGAGGGCAGCAGGGGGAAAAGGAGGACTAATTCCCCGCCCCGGCACTCCCGAGACCAGTCGAATGAATTCAAACTTCGGAAAGTTGGTAATGTTGCTCAGCTGCGCGATGAGCGTCGGTGCGACTTCAGTTTCAAAGTCGATGTTGTTTCTGACTTCGCGAACCGTCCCCCACGAGATTGGAATTCCAAACACAACATCGTAGGCGAGCATCGCTGCTACGCCATTGTCCCAAATGCGAGTCGAGCCTGAGCCTGCAGCACACGAACAGAGCGCTCCATCAAAGATGCCACCGAACTGTTCCATGCTCTTGAAACCGACGAATGTCCCGAGGGAGAAGGCCCAGATGATGGTCTGATCCGGTTTGGCGACGTGGGTTTTGAAGAAGACAGCCAGGTTTTTTGTATCCTCCAAACCGTCGCCCACCGCCCAGCCGTTGTCTTTCCAAGCCGATCCCGCCAGTGCATAGCCTTGCGCAAGCAGAGCTGCTTCGAGCGCGGCGTTGGGTGCAACGTCAGCACTGCGGTTGTCGACTTCTCCTGGATGATCGGCTTTGTCACGATAGCCGTGCACATAGACCAGCAACGTTCCGTTCCAGGGTTCGGGAACACGTATGCGATAGGGCGCGCCATGGAGATCACCGGCAAGATCCAGCGGGCCAACGGACGCCTTCGCGCGGGTGTGTGGAAACGAAAATGTAAGTGCAGCGACGATTATGAGTGAGAAGAGAAAAATGCTAAGCAGTCTGGTGGATCGCATGTTTCGAGCTTCCTTTACTCTGAGGATGGTTTGTGGGGCGGGAGCCTATCACTAAAGAGTGGCAGGGGCAAGAAAAGTAGCCGCGGATTGATGCAGATTGGGAACCTCAACTACAGAGCCGAACGCGGTAGTGCCAGGTCCATCTTCAACGCCTCTCGGAATACCACCAATGTCAGTGGATTGTCACGGCCAACCTAGCTAAGACGCAGGTGCTGAATCATGGCAAAATAGAGGGAGCCGCTTCCTTGTAGCTTGGATTTGAACGATCCACCAACTGCCGTTGGTGCGATTTAAGAGGCCCTCGATGTTACTCGAACAGAAAACTAAGGAGCATGAGAATGGCGTCAACTGAAGGACAGGTAAAACAGAACGACGAACAGGCGATTAGGCAGTTAGTGGTCGATTGGCTCGAGGCGAGCAGGCGAGGCGATCTCGACACGTTACTCACCTTGATGGACGACGATGTGCTCTTCATGGTGCCCGGGCAGGAGCCTTTTGGAAAAGAGGCGTTTGCTGAAAGATCCAAACAGATGGGACCAATGCAGCTTGAAGCGAAAAGCGATATCAAAGAGATCAAGGTGTTGGGAGACTGGGCATGGATGCGCCAGCATTTGCAGATTGCAGTCACGCTGACTGACGGCAAGAAGATGGAGAAGGCTGGTTACATCCTGACGATCCTCCGCAGAAATGCCGGCCGCTGGGTCATCTCCCGCGACGCTAATTTGTTGATGTAAGTTTCCGTGCCATCTCTTTGAGCTCTGTGTCTCCGTGGTAAAAGTCAGGAAGTCACCGCTGAGACACAGAGAGCACGAACCCTGCAATTCAGATAACTGTATCCCTACCTCTAAAATCCAAGAAAAATAATTATTGACCATTTACCTACAAGTGTAGTAGGGTGCGCCACAGATGTAGTAGGCTTCTCCCCTCGGCAGCAACCTTCAGACAACGGAGAGGGCAGATGAGGATCTCGGAAATCATGCTCATTGGCGTCGTCAGCATCGCGAGCGGAGCTTCACATGCGCAGCCACGCATCAGTGCAGTGCAGCCGGCGCAGATTGTTATTTCGGAGACTGATTGCGACCACCAATCAATCACTCAGGAAGAGGCGAAGGCATTGTGTCGGAGCGGCGAGGCACTGTTGCAGGACAGCCGGTTCGATCAGGCGATCGAGGCGTTTCAAGGAGCTACCAGACGCGAGCCTCGCTCGTTCCTCCTGCACAATGATCTCGGATACAGCTACTATCGCGCGGCGAAATACAAGGCGGCGGTCGAGGCCTTCAGCGAAGCTATTCGGCTGCAGCCGAGTTATGCGTTGGCTTACAACAACCTCGCCGCGGCGTACGTAAACCTAAAAGAATACGAGAACGCGTACTCGTATCTAAGAAAGGCTATCGACCTTAATCCGCGGGATGCCAATACTCGGTATGTCCTTGGCGTCGCCTATTACCACTCAGGCAAGATAATCCAGGCTGCAGAAGCCTTTCAGGAGACGCTCGAACTCGACCAAACTCAACGTGACGCGTTAGTCGGACTGGGATGTATCAACATTGAGCTTGGACACTTCTCTTCCGCGATTACTCTGTTGCAAAAGGCGCTGGCGATCGATCCAAAGTCAACCATTGCCGCACGCAACCTCGGCAACGCCTACTTCCGAGCGGGCAAACTCCACCCTGCACGGAGCGCGTTTGAGCGTGCCCTCGAGCTAAATCCGAACGACGCTGAAATCCATAACAATCTTGGTGTTGTTTACAACGAACTGCGAGCTTTCAAGCAAGCCGTGGCCGCGTACAGACAAGCGATTCGACTAGCGCCTGACTACTCTGAAGCACATTACAATCTCGCGATCGCGTACCTCGGAATGAACGATCGCAATGGTGCGCTCGCTGAGTATGCGCGGCTACGAGAGCTCGATGTCGAGCAGGCTAACGTTCTCTATCGGGCTCTCTATGCCGGCAAAGTGGTCGATGTCAGCCGCAGGTAAGCCGATGCACGAAAAACATGCGAACCAAATACAAAAAAAACAGATCACCCCAGCCCAAACAAATCTCTTGACACACTACTACTTTAGTCGTAGCTTGACCCTCAAATGTAGGACAGAAGCGAGGTAGCTGTCGTGGTCAAGAAGAAGAACATCAAGTTGACCCGCTTTGAGCTCGACGTGATGAGCGCGCTCTGGGATCTTGGTACCGCATCAGTGCGCGAGATTCAGGAACAGCTACCCAGCAGTAAACGTCCTGCCTACACAACCGTCCAGACAATCGTCTACCGTCTCGAAGAGAAGGGTGCCGTTCGCCGGATGAAGAAGATCGGCAATGCGCATATTTTTGAGCCAATGGTCACACGTCAAGCCGCGCATACTCGCCTAATCCACGAATTATTGGACCTGTTCGGTGGTTCTGCTCGTCCGCTGATGGCCCATCTCGTCGAAATAGGAAAACTGACTATCGATGATATCCGAGAGTTAGAAGGCGATTTGGTCGACACTCCGGAGAGTAAGCCGAACAGAAAAGCTGCGCGCAAGCGTTAGGGAATCGCCATGAGTTATCTACAGATCATCTCGGATTGGGCGAACTGGTCTTCACGCCTGGCATTGAATCATCTCTGGCAGGCAACGATCTTTTTCTTAATGGCTCTAGTGGTTTCATTCCTGCTGCGCCGTGGACCGGCTCGTGCGCGTTATCTCGTTTGGTTGGCGGCTGCCATCAAGTTAGCCGTGCCTTCCGTATTGATCGTTCTTTTGATGAATAGCGCAGGAATCAGACCGCGATCGGTTTTCGAATCTCCGCGTGGCTCGGTACCCACGCTCCAGTACATCGCGCCGATCGTTTCTCCGGTAAGCGTGCAATCCGAGTCACCCAGCCAGGCAACACCACCGCAATCGGTTGCAACGCCCGCAAGCGAACCACGCGCGCGCCTCAGCTGGGCGCCATTAGTCCTATCAGTGATCTGGGTGCTGGGAGCGAGTTTCTTTCTCTTCAGCTGGTTCAAACGAAGACGGAGGCTGAGCTCTGCAATAGCTGCAGGACACCTCGTGCTTGCCGGGCGGGAACGAGACGCGCTCACCAAAGTCACAACGTGGCTAGGCATCAAGAAGCAAATTGATCTGATCGTCAGCCCAGAGGCAAAAGAGCCCGGCGTCTGGCGAGTCTTTGGACCAATAGTAGTGTTCCCTCAATCGCTCACCGGTCAACTCAACGATGAAGAGCTCGAGAGCCTGATGATGCACGAGATGGCCCACGTCCTGCGCTGGGACAATCTTGTAAGCAATCTCAACATGGTCCTTTGCTGCATCTTCTGGTTCAACCCCATCGTCTGGTTGATCGATACGTGGCTTTTAAAGGAACGTGAAGAGGCTTGCGACGATGTCGTTCTGAGATGGACCGGGTCCGGTGAGATTTACGCCTCCAGCATCAAGAAAATCTATCGCATTTGCCTGACGTCGCGAATGTCCGGACTGTCTGCAGCGGGCGGTTCGACTCTCAATCGACGGCTGAAGCGCATCGTTGCTAATCAAACAAGCGAGCGATTTTCCCTCGCGCAAAAACTCTTAGTCATCGCGATAATGCTGGGGAGCATAACGCTCTCAGTGCTTGCCGGAATGCAGCCTCCGGACAAGTTGGTGGGCCAGAGTGGTTCGGTATTTCAAATGACTGCTGATAGTGTGCAGCAGATCGCAGCTCGCACGCGAGACGAATGTGCTCAACCGGACGTTAAGAAGTGTGTGCCGTCGCAGACTGCGGTTACGGCCACGAACGAGTTAGGTCGTGTTGTAGTGCGTTCCGGTGCAGAGGCGCCGTCACCGATTGTCACCGGCGCAATCGCGTTAATTTCAGATCAGCTCCTGGGTACTGTCGCAAGAACCGCACCGTCAACGCGAGCTCCCGAGCCGGTTCCGGTTTATCAGAGTTCCCATGCTACCGATCTGAAGAAGTTTGCGGGACGCTACGGCGTAGACCCCGCGGTGATGGAGAACTTCGTGCTCGACGTGGTCGTGATTAACGGCGAACTGTGGTTTAAGCCTTCACACGCTCGCAAGCGGAGGTTGATTGCGCAATCCGCGGTTGACTATCTCGACTCTGACTCCCTTAACACGCGAATCAGTTTCATTCTCGACAACATGGGCAACGTCGAGAGTCTTAAGTTGCAGGGCTGGGGACCGACGATCATCGCTCCGAGGCTCGTTCTTCCGCCACCCAGCCGCACGGGAAATGTCGTTTTCAGGTTGCCGAGTTTTCCTGATGCACGCATCGTTGCCGTCGCAGGCACCTTCAACGGTTGGAACCAGTCGCAATACCTGTTTGAGCGAGTGGGAAACGAATGGATCTGTCGTGTTAGCCTGCCGCCGGGCAAGTATCAGTACAAGTTCATCGTTGATGGAAACTGGTTAGTGGATCCGCTGAATGCAATAGTGGTCCACGACGAGCGCGATTTCGAGAACTCGCAGCTAATCGTCCACTGATTCCTTCTTAACATCACGCGCGTCCTTATCGTCGCGGAGGTCAACGAACTTCGAATGCCGGAGATGGTCATTCTTGGTCCATTCAGTGAACTCGATTTGAGCCACCAGACGAGGCTTCAGCCACACACACTTCTTCATCACCTCTGCCGTCAAAGCCTCGCCTCTGCGAGCGGACTTAGGCTCAGGTAAGTTCGCGAACGGACACACCTTCGTCTTAAGACCCTTGAAATGCTTCGCAACCTCCCATTCAGGAGTAAACGCGGGAGCATCTTTTTCGTAGAAGAATTCGCCATAGACACCATCCGGAAACCGCTTCAGTGTGACCGGCCGATCTTTAAGGTGAGGAAGTAGATGGTCCGAAATAGTCGATTACTTTTGCTTTTGTGAAGCGTCCGCTAGGGTACAGAACCTTGTTGAGATTGGAGAGGGCGATTCGCCGTCCATCGATGGTTGCCGCTAAATCGTTCTTCGGCATTGAATGTCCATACGAGGAACTGAGTCGTTAGGAAAACATACACATACGAAGCTGCACGTGGCCCGAATGAAACCACAAATCACGATTTCTTCCCAGATCTCACGCCTTACATCTGCGAGATTGCAACTCGTCGGCCTGCGCCACTGAGCGGGACGTTACTTGCTTGGAAATTAGCTGAATCCCCTCTGCTCAATGTCCGATCAGGAGAAATTGATCATGAATAGTAATCAATCCAGAACTCTCGAACTTACCGCGCTTGGCATCGGCGCTTTCGCTTTGGGCCGTGCGCTGCGACGCAAAATGACAGAGTACAAGCTTGGCGGCAAGACTGTCCTGATAACCGGCGGCTCCCGAGGCCTAGGATTGGTTCTCGCACGCGAATTCGCCGGCGAGGGCGCGCGAGTCGTAATTTGTGCACGCGACGAAGATGAACTCGAACGCGCTCGACAAGATCTACTCAGTCGTGGAGCTGACGTCGTTGCAGTTAAATGCGACGTGACAAACAGATCAGAAGTGCTACAGATGATGAGCACGATCTACGAGCGATACGGCAACCTCGATGTGCTGGTTAACAATGCCGGTGTGATTCAAGTTGGACCACTGGAAACGATGACCCTGGACGACTTTGAAGAAGTGATGAAGATTCACTTCTGGGCGCCGCTTTACACGACCTTGGCAGTGCTGCCGCGAATGAGAGAGAGACGAGAAGGAAGAATTGTAAATATCTCGTCGTTCGGAGGAGAAGTAGGCGTGCCTCACCTTGTTCCATACTGCGCGAGTAAGTTCGCTCTCGTCGGGTTGTCGCAGGCAATGGCAGCCGAACTGCGGAAGGATCGAGTGTACGTTACAGCAGTTTGTCCGGGCCTGATGCGTACGGGCAGTCCGAGAAATGCTGACTTCAAAGGACAGCATCGAGCGGAATACACCTGGTTCAGCGTGAGCGACGCATTGCCGCTGCTGTCAGTGAGTGCTGAACACGCCGCGCGGGAAATCGTCAATGCGACGACACGAGGTCAGGCGAAGCTAGTCATCTCAGTGCCGGCAAAGCTCACGATAATATTGAATGACCTGTTCCCGGAGATGACAACTGACCTTCTTGCCCTAGCTAATCGGTTCTTACCGGCGCCAGGTGGTGTCGGAACGAGAAAGGTGAAGGGGAAAGATAGCGAGTCTGCATTGTCACCTTCGTGGATCACCGGACTCAACGAACGCGCCGCCGTCGCGAATAATGAAGTGTGAGACGCATATCAGCGGCCGGCTTTGGGGCGCTTCGGATTGTTTTCAGGGCCGGAGCTGGCGGCATCTTCGTCCGCTACCATACCAATGTTCTGCCTTCGATCCGTCGACTGCAGTACCTCTGATCGCTTGTCCAGTTTATTCGGGGCACCACGTTGCGGCGACTGCTTCTTAGCTTCCCGGTCGGTGGTTGATTCATCTTGTTCTTGTTTTTATTCAGCATTACTCCTCACCTCTGCGTTATCTTCAGGGAATTGCTCTGCCCCTGCCGTCTGCCCCTGCCGTCTGCCCCTGGTTTGGAACTGCACGTGCATCTTTCAAACTCATCGGTTGTGACGGTGCCCCAAAACGGGCAATCCTCGGCAGCCACATGCGTACTGCCGGGACAGAGCATGTATGTATTTCGAACGTGCACGCTCCACAAGAAACGAGTTAATTCATCTGGAGGTTGAGAATGTCTGAGAAAGACCGAGCAAAGAAAGATCACGAACGCAAAGACAAGAAGAACAAAGCTATGCGCGAGCGAGAGAACCCGAATAGGCAACAGACGGCACCGCGTGATCAAGCGAAGCCCGACTCGGATATAACGAACGTTCGACCGGGTGTCCCGCGGCGAAACATATTCGAGGAAAGAGGAAGGAATCGAGATAGAACTCAGAAGGAGGAGTAAGCAATGCAAACGAGAGCACCGGGTTTGAAGCACGCGGGTTTTTCATTCGTGTTCGTGACGATCTGCCTCACCTCGATCATGTTTGCGAGTGGTACTTCGGCGGCAGCTAAAGAGGAATACACCGGAACAGTGATCGGAATGGGCGGCCGGTTGGGCGGCGTGACGCGTCCATTTACGCTCGTAATCGAGAGCCAAACAACTCCCCAAGAAGCAGCAAGAGCAGTCGCAATCCTGGCAGAGAGCCGTCAGGACGGGCTGTTAAGGGAACTACAAGGGAAGAAGCTCGGTTACTTCTCGATGGGATCACAACTTGGACGCGACCTGAATTTCGTTCAGGTAACTCCAACTGCCGACGGTGGCCGCCGGATCTTGATCCTGTTCGAGCGTTGGCTGAATACATTTGAAATTCGCTATGGAACTCGATCGCAAGATTATCCTTTCACCTATATTGAACTTTACGTCGACAATGAGGGAAAAGGTGAAGGGACGATGATCCCGGCCGCGCGAATTCGTTTTGATAAGGGCGACAACCAGATTGAGGTTGAGAACTTTGGAATCTACCCCGCGCGGTTGTCCGGCGTGCGATTGAGGAACAAGAGCTGAAACAGTTCATCTCTGAATATCACAGTTCGGAAGGAGGCAAGCGGTAGCTACTCGAATTTTCCCTACTAATACCAGCCCGCCCCGCTTGCCACCTCACTGATCTACCGGAAAATTACACTGGAGCACCTCTTACCTAGAAACTTCCAGCAATAAGAACGGCGTCGTGATTCCATTTCGTGCTGACGAAGGCGAGTTGTTTATGGTTCGGTGCGAACGAAAACTCAAACTCATCCCACCTCTAAACTCGTTAACTCCTGCAGCGCCCCGAAATTTATTGACTGCTGATAGAGCTTCACCTTGCCTTTGGTTTGTATCGCATAACTCAGCTTCGTGCTATCGGCAGCCCAATGAATACTTCGTGATACCCTGAGTAATCCGCGCAGACTGACGTAACATAGACTGTGAGTTTCAAATCTCGAGGTTGCGATTTTCGTGTACGGTTGTGTACATTCATCGGCCATGAAAATCGATCGCCGACAATTTCTGCTTGCATCTGCAGCAGCGGGATTAGTTACAACCAAATTCCCTGTTGCCGCCGCCAACCAGCAGCCGGGCCGTACCAAAACCGCAGGCCAAAAAGCTTTCAATGTCGCAGGGAAGAAAGTCACTGTTTACACGACTGCCGACAAAACTCCCCATCGCCTGGCCCAGACCGACACCTTAACTTTCAAAACAGTCGGCCAGCCGAAGGAGACTCAAATCTGCGTATTCGTAGACCCTCGTAGACAGTTTCAGACACTTCTTGGCATCGGGGGCGCGCTCACAGATGCTTCGGCTGAGACTTATGCAAAGCTGCCGAGGGACAAACAGCGGGAAATCATAAAAGCCTACTTCGATGATCAGGACGGCATCGGTTACAGACTTGCGCGCACGAACATTCATAGCTGCGACTTTTCGAGCGGCAGCTACACGTACGTGAAAGAAGGCGACAAACAACTCGCTTCCTTCAACGTTGACCACGACAAGCAATTCCGAATTCCGTTTATTAAGCAGGCAATTGCAGCAACAGGAGGGCAACTGAACATCTTTGCCAGCCCATGGAGCCCTCCGGCATTCATGAAAGACAATAATGATATGCTCCACGGCGGTAAGCTAAAGCCTGAGTTCTATCAGTCATGGGCCAACTACTACCCAAAGTTCATTAAGGCATATCAGAGCGAGGGCATACCGATCTGGGGCATCACGGTCCAAAACGAACCGATGGCGGTCCAAACGTGGGAATCATGCGTGTTCACGGCTGAGGAAGAACGAGACTTTCTCAAGAATCATCTTGGACCAACGATGAAAAGAGAGGGACTCGCGGACAAGAAGATCATTGCTTGGGACCACAATCGCGATCTGATCTATCAACGAGCGAGCACCATCCTGACGGACCCGCAAGCTGCGAGTTTCGTCTGGGGCATCGGTTATCACTGGTATGAACCCTGGAGCGGCGGAGAACAGATGTTCGAGAACGTGCGGCTGGTCCACCAAACATTCCCCGACAAACACCTGATCTTTACGGAAGGCTGCGTCGACTCGTTCAATGCGGAAAGGATCCATGAGTGGAAGTTTGGGGAACAGTATGCGCTGTCGATGATCAACGACTTCAACAACGGCACCGTTGGCTGGACTGACTGGAACATCCTCTTAGATGAAGTCGGCGGACCAAACCATGTGAAGAATTTTTGCTTTGCACCGGTCCATGCTGACACGAGAACAGGCGAGCTCACGTACCTGAGCTCGTACTATTACATTGGTCACTTTTCGAAGTTCATTAGACCGGGTGCGCGCAGAGTGGCGAGCTCGCCGAGTCGCAGTCAGCTTCTTTCTACAGCGTTCATGAATCCCGACGGAAGATTGGCCGTGGTGGTGATGAATCGCAGCGACAAGAGTGTTCCGTACTGGTTATGGCTCGATGGCAACGCCGCCGAAGTGAATAGCTTGCCTCACTCGATTCAAACGCTGCTAATCTAGATCTTACGGAATATTAGCGGCCTGGTTTTGCTTGTCGTTTTCGGCCCAGTCCCTGGCTGACACAAACGAGTCTGAATCATAAAGCAGGACAATCGTTCCCACCGGCAGCATCTTACTTACTCGTTGCGATGCGAACATCGGGATGCGAATGCAACCGTGACTTGCCGGATTGTGAGGCACTTCGGGATTGCCATGAATCGCGAGTCCATCGCTGAAGTAGCTGGGGTAATAGAGTAGACCCAGCGGAGACCTTTTCCACCCCGAAGCTTTTCCATAGATCCTGAATCTTCCGCGCGGCGTGTACGCAAGTCCTCTCATTCCCTTCTCGTTGTACCGTTTGCCGCTGCCGGTTGAGACCGGCAGGATTCCCGCGATGGCTCCGGTGTCATCTGTCAGAACCAGGACCTGCCGATCGATATCTATTTCAACGTGCTTGTAACCGGGGTCCCGCGCCTGCGGTGCTTCGACGTTGAGGATAGCTTCGAGATCGGTGCGCGTGAGACGACCGGTGACTTTCAGTCCTTCCCACTTCTGAAACGCGACTAGCGCAGTTCGAGTCGTTCCGTCGATCGCTCCATCGACTGGACCTGTCCAAAATCCCATTTCTTTTAGTCGTTGTTCAGCCTCTCTCACTTCGGCGCGAGTCGGAGCACGTTGAACTCGCCTCTTACGATCTTTTGTTGCGGCGAACGAGGACGTCACCGTCAAAACAAGAATAGTGAAAAGGAAGGTGAGTCTTACGATGGTGTTCATGTGTCTTTTTGAAATTCCCCTTTGTCCGAAATCCGTGCGCACGAATCCACTCACCTCGTAGTCATATGCAAATCGACAGCCAAGGATAAGCATTCCATAACGAATACCTAGATCATGTGCGCGGTGCTCATGACACGTGTGCGGGGCTTATTTGGTAGGTGCCGAGTGGGGTTGACCTAAGTCGGGAAGGTTACCGGCGGCCTGTAAATGAACAACTCAATGGCAAAACGATACGCCGCGAAGTCAATAGCGTCAACAAAAAAGGGCCGCAGATAAACGCGGATAAAACAGATCAGAGACAGAGAACAGAGAGCGGCGATTCAAATCCACTCATGGATCGAGATATCTCTTATCCGTTCTATCCGTGTGAATCTGTGGCTCAGATCCGCGTAAATCCGCGGATCAGATCCTTAGCAGGACGGCGCGCGCGTCTTGGCCGGTGGCGCGGGAGATAGCCAATGAATATATGCCGACTTGTCTCTGGTACTCTTCGAGTCGGCCAGCGATCTCAAAATCAGTCTTGTAATCCACCACAGTCCACCTGCCGCCGGACTCCTGTTCGCGAAATGCAAGATCGACTATTCCCTCAACCACGCACTCACCGTCGAGCTTTACGGCCACGGGAACTTCTCGACGGCATTGTCCATTAGCGGCTGCAGCTGCTGCCCATTGCATGACTGGATGATGAAGCGCGCGATCAACCGTCTCAATCGCCGCTGCAAGCTCGTCCTCGGTCGCGCCGAGTATTCTGCCTTGCAATTGTGCGACTTCACTGATCGCGCGTCGATTCGCATTGAGTGGAACAAGCGCCATCGTTGCGTGGACCAACACGCCGAATCGCTTGCCCTGCGGCCGTGACGAGTCAATCTCAATCGATTCAACTACCACTTCCGGTATTGGCAATTGAGTTTCCCTCGGAGCTTCTGCCTGTAGCGTCGCCTCGGCGTACTCAGTGGCGGTCAGAACAGATACAGCGGTTGTTGCGCCGGCAACACGAGTCGTCGCGCGCTGCGCCTGCCATTCTTCGTGAGCGCGAATTCCCTTCTCCGATTGAACGCGTGCCTCGTCCTCTTTCAGAAAGTCCGTGAGTCTTGTACTTGTCCGGCCTTGAATGCTTGCAGGCAACACCAATGGATCCCACCACACAATTTGGTGATCACCAACTTGAGGCTGATGAAGACCGGGACTGACCGAACCAGGACGCCGAAATGCGTTTTGCGGTCTTTGAACCACGGTGTCCGGTCCAAAGAGTGGGCAACCGATTGGTTGCGTCGTCTGCGGCTTGAAGCTAGTCTCCTCTGACGGATAAAGCACAGGATTCAGCGTAGCTAACCAACCTTCATACGGTTGATCTCCAACCGCACAGACCACCAGGAGATCTCGAGCTCGCGTCGCTGCGACATAGAGAATGCGCGCGGCCTCCTCCTTTTCGATCCTCAGTTCGTCATCCGCATGCTCTTGCACTTCCAAAGGTGTGCATCCCGCAAGCTGAATCGCGCTCAATCCTGCAGCCTGGTCCACCCATTTCGACGGCTCGCGTGAATCTTTCGCCGTGATGTCGCACAGAATCACCACTGGGAACTCGAGCCCCTTTGCCTTATGGACAGTCATGATGCGAACACCGTCGACTCCTTCTTCCATGATCGGAGCATCGCCGACGTCACCGCTCTCAGCCTGCTCATCGAGCCAGTTCACAAAAGCGCGGAAAGAGATCAGGCCGTTGCTTTCTGCGCGGCGCGCCATGTCCGTCAAGCGCATTATGTTGGCAAGCGCCTGCTCGCCCGTGGACCAATTTGCAAATCCGGCATGCGCGCGCGTTTGAGCGAGTAACGCCTGGATTGTCTCTGCGATCGGGCGAAGATTTCGTTGCCGGTGGAGTTCACGCAGTGTTGCCAGCGCCTCAACAACCTCACTTAATGATTCGGGAAGATCTGGTGGCGGCTGTTTAAAAGGATGGAATGTCGAACACTGGCTGCGATACGAGAGCAGTTGCGCGTCCGTGAAGGCGAAGAGTGGCCCCTTCAGCGTTGCGAACATCGAGAGTTCATCGTCCGGCCATTCAATCGCCGTAAGTGCATTGCGAATAGCTTCGACTTCTTCCCGGGAATGAAAGGAACTTCCGCCAACGAGCAGGTGGGGAATGCGATGAGCTTCGAGTGCCTGCACGTAGTCTCGAGTGACGTCGGTCGCGTAGTGACGCAAGCGACGGAACAACAAACAGATGTGACGTGCCTGCAAACGTACCCGCTCCTGAGAACGGCCGCGTTCAGTTACGGTCCAGCCGCTGTCGTTGATGAGCCAATTCACAAACCCGGCGACGTCGTTCGGAAGCGATTCGTCGATCTTCCAATCGACAACTTTCCCAAAATCTCCGTACGGTTGGGCTACGGGAAGCGCAATTATCGCCGGCTGTGTATCAACACCGCTGCGATACGGAGCGAGCGGAACATACTTGGCTTGAGTTAAAGACTCCTGGGCCATCACTGGACCAAAAGCCGCATTCACAGTCCGCTGAATCTCTGGCGCAGAACGGAAACTGACATTCAGATCAACCAGCGCACCGCCAGACGAGATCACCTTTCGTTTGACCTCCTGGTACAGCGCCACGTCCGCTCGACGAAAGCGATAGATCGATTGCTTGGGATCCCCAACGATGAAGAGTTTCCCTGGGACCGGATGTACCTGACGCCAATCGCGTTCGTCAGGATTGTCAGCACTCAGCAACATCAGAATCTCAGCCTGCAATGGATCGGTATCCTGAAACTCGTCGACGAAGATGTGTGTAATCCGGCGCTGCAGCTCCACGCGAATGTCCCGGTTGTCGCAAATGAGGTTGCGAGCGCGCAGCAATAGATCCAGAAAGTCGAGGTACCCCGCTCGTTCTTTCAAATTTTCAAAATCCTCGACGACCTGTACCAGTTCTTCTCGAAGTTGAGGCGCAAGCTCCGCTCCTGCCGCAGCCACAAAAGATTCGACGCGTTGTTTTAGCTCTTCTCGCCGCCGCAGCAGTTCATCCCTGGGAAAATCGTCGTGTGCATAGTACGCCTTGTAGTTTTTAGTCTTCCATGAAGCGAGAAATCCAAATAGACGAGCTTCAATGCCGTCGTAGTCGCGAGGCTCACCGAGCGACTCGATGCGAGTTACATCCGCAACGAAATACTTCAAAAACGACAGCGAACGCGTGAAGTACTCACTGCGGCTTCCCTTTTCCGACCAGTCTCCTAATTCCTTCATCTCGAGGAGTAACGCGTCGATTTCTGATTCGCGATCGAATGC
Organism: Acidobacteriota bacterium; assembly: GCA_046726175.1. Taxonomy (GTDB): domain Bacteria; phylum Acidobacteriota; class Blastocatellia; order Pyrinomonadales; family Pyrinomonadaceae; genus PSRF01. Next base: position 8,797 of record JBKPAC010000102.1, on the reverse strand, counting down.
TTTGGGTTTGCGCCAGGGCGTGGTGAAGTCACGTTCCTCGATCAGTTTGCGAGCGGCATTGCGCAAAATTGGCTTTGGCCCAGTTTCGCGTGGTCGACGCGCGAGCGTCGCAGTCAGCTTGCCGGCGAATCCCCTGCGTGGCGGTCTGCGTAGGATTCGACGCACTGCTTCGCTTGGATTTGCCAGCTGCCTTTCGAACCATCGCTCGAATGCAACTTCGAAGAGTGGATAAGTCAGATCGTCGGGAGCGACTTCAAACAATGGATCAATGCCTGCTTCGACTGGATGCTCGCGTAACAGGTCGGCACAGAATGAATGGATGGTGCCGATGCGGGCTTCTTCAAGTTCACGCACGGCTGTCTCGAGCAGTTGCGCTGTTTCAGGTGAAGAGTTTTCGTTACGCGCCTGCTCGATAGCTGAACGTAAACGCAGCTTGAGCTCACCTGCGGCGAACTCGGTGAAAGTCACTGCGACCATGTTAGCCAAACGCACCCGGCCACTGGTGATGCCGCACAGAATTCTGCCTATGAGGGCGGTCGTCTTTCCGGTACCTGCGGCGGCCTCGACAATCAAAGTGGTGGCAAGGTCGTTGCGAATCCGGTCGCGGGCCGCTTGATCCGCAAGGGGTGAAGAATTTTTCAGGGTAAGGTTCTCGATCACTTCAGCTTTCGCAGTGCTTTTAATTGGACTAATCGTTCTCGAGGCTTGAAACCTGTTCTAGTTACCTCGAAGCCACCACACACCGCCAGGTAATCGCACCAGGTACACGCATCTTCATCAGGAGCAGCGGGAAGAAAACCGTCAGCCAGCGCCTGGCGAATCGCCATCAACACTTCATTGAGAACCGCAATATTTTCTTGATTCAGAGGAACGACTCGATCTTCGTAACCGCCATCCGCCGTACAGTAATAAAGCCGGCCTGCCTCAACATCGCCTTCAAGCAACTTCTGACAGGCAAGAGCATAAAGCAGAGGTTGCAGGTATCGGCCACCCCCAACGATAGTTTGTCGTTCGGCACGCGCCTTTCCCGTCTTGTGATCAGTCACCCGAAAGCGATCCGTTCCCTGCCGCTCGACCAGGTCAATCGAGCCACGAAGTTTTAAGTCGCCGATTATCTCTACCGGGTCAGGTACGCTCGATGGATCGGAATCCCTTGGACCACGATCTGTTAATCCAAACGACAATTCGAACTTGTCTGGTATCCAACCAGCATTGTCTTCAGCCATACGCCTGAGCCACTCGCGCAAATCAGCACGGATGCTGTTAATACCATCCTGCCAGACTCGCGGAATCGCCGGCGCTAACTGATCCTCGTACTCTCTCGCTAACCGATCCAGCGATTTGTCCACCAGCTCAAAAGCAACCGTCAAATCAGCGCCCGTGTCTCTCGAGCCGACAAGACGAAGTGCACTCCTTCGAAGCGGCAATTGGCCCGCTGCTTTCAGTGCGGTCAACACTTCAAACTGTGTCTCGTGAAATAGCGAGCCACGCGTCAAGGGATCGATAACTTCGATCGCAGCCGGTTCCTGCCGCAGATCGAGTCGCATGATCGCGCTCAGAAAAAATCTGTAAGGACAACTTGCGTAGTTTTGTAGCGCAGTAGCCGAAAATGACCTCGCGGAAAACTGATGACGCGCGAGACTTTCCTGCGATGTGTCGTCGAGGTCAACCAACCCATCATTTTGAGTCCACCTTCGCAACCAGCGACGAGTCCGCGCACGTAGCGCTCGCGCAAGATGACGGTTAGCAGTCAATAGATAATGGGCGGCTCCGGTAGCTTCCTCATTGGCGCCTTCGACAAGATTTGCCAACAGCGCCAGATCGTATTCGGCTTCGTCGATGGCCTGTTCCGGCTGTTCAGGTGCGGGCCAACCCAATCTTGCACGCGTCGTAGATTCAGCGCGTGAGGCTATCTCCTCAAAGCCCGGTAGAGTTCCTTCGGCTGCACGCAGAGCTTCCAATGCGTAAAAGGACGGAACCCTCGGTCTCGACTGCTGCACATCAATGCGCGGGTACGATAAGTAAACTCGATCTCGCGCAGCGCCTACCGCGATTCGCAGGTTCAGTCGCTCGTTCTCGAGTTGATCGCGACGTGTAACAAGGTAGCCGCCGTCGGTTGCATTGCGCTGCTCGTCCGGAAGTATCGGATCTTCCACAATCTTGCGTGGAAAGATTCTCTCTGCGAGCCCCGGAACAAACACAACTCGAAACGAAAGTCCGCGGGCGGCATCGGCTGGTCCAACGAACACGCGACCGTAACGACGTTTTGGAGGCTTTACTCCCAGGTCACGCAAGCGTGATTCGAGCACCAGTTGAACTTCATGCAAGTCGACTGGACCAACTAAGCTCATCGGCTCGAGTTCCTGAAGAGTCGCCATCACGCCTTCAGGTCGACGCAACGCATTAACGGCGAGCTCTCGCAGATGCGCGAGCCACTCGCCCCATGTTCCGTGTGATGGCAGCTTATGGAGTCGATCAATTAATGGGAGCGCGTGCTCCTGGAGAGCGTGAAGGTCTCGAAGCTGCTTCTTAATCGCTGCAACCAGAGCCTCCTCTTCTTTCGTAGCTTCATCGATTCTCAGACGTAGCTCTTTTGCTAATCCTGCCAAGCGTCTGGACCAACGATCTTTTCCTCCGATGACTGCAGAATCGACCAGCAGTCGTTCCCAACGAGCCGGTGCACGGAGATCGCCTTCGACGATGACTACATCCTCGGGGTTGGAGAACAGTGTGAGTTGCCCTACAGGAGGTGCCTCAGAGATGTCTTCGGTGCCGGGTGCTTTAGTGAACTCATCCTCGGACGATACCCACTGTGATTCGACGTCTTTCTCTGCCTCCGGCGACGGAACCTGGCCCAACGAAAGATATTCCGCGAATCGTTTTGCCGACAACCCATCCGCAGCACATGAAAGCAATGCGAGCATTGCGCGTCCAGCAGGATCCGGTGCCGTCGTTCCTCGCACGAAGTAAGCAGGTATGTGTGCTCTCGCAAATGCCTCTTCGAGATGTGACCTGTACTCACCCGGAGAATTCAACAAAACGGCCATTTGATCGAATCTCACGCCTTGCTTCGCTTCGGCCTGAATGCTTCGGACAATCTCCACGCATTCACGCGGTTCGCCCGGCCAGTTGTTGAGCTTCAAACTTGCATCGAGATCGGTTTTCTCAGGCGCGGAATTCTCGAAGAGGTGTTGCTTGGCGAGATCGAGACTGCGCGACGTCTTTCTTTCGACGTTGTGATTTCGAGCGCACTGAAGCGACGTTTCGAGGAACTTGGTCGAACGTTCGTCACCCTGAGGGATAGTTGCGAGGACGGATGGAGATCGAGATGCAAGCTCGTGAATCAGCTTATTCTCAAGCTGAGATCGCACGGCAACGTCGAGTAACAAGAGCGGCCGCTGCACGTAAGTTTCATTTTCCGTAGCATCGATCGATTGGATTGCTGTATTGAAAAGCACGGCTCGATCGGAGAGTTTTGCCGCTCTCAGCTCTTGATCCACGACTCCTGCAATTTCTGCGAGGTCCTTACCACCGCGCTTCAACCCTCGTAACGTCTGCGTAGCTACATCGTTCATGCGTAGCTCTTCGAGTGTTCTGGCGACTGCGATTGGAAATCCAGGACGCATAGCTACCGGGACGAAGTAATGCAATCTGTTTTCGGCTAACAGGGAATGAATGGCTCGAGCGACGACAGCGGTAAAAGAGAGATTGCTTGCGGGAGCGGATCCGAGAGCGGCCAGCGTCGGCTGAGCGAGTCGGGCGGCCAGTACGTTCAAAGTGAATCGCCGGAGGCCGAAGGAAGATCCAGACACGTTGACAATGTTCAGGTGGAACTCGGTGGCGGATTCGAGTGAGGGGGTAATAACTAGGACTTCAGTATCGGGTGGATAAGCCCACAGCCAGTTCTGAGCGATCTCGTTTCGCAGCTGGGCATCACAGGAAACTTCGATCCTTCTTGAGGGTTTCACGTGAGTAATATAGACACTCCTCATCAACAGGTGAAGTTGAGACGACCGCCGGTTGCCAGTTGGCAAAATACCGTCACTCGTTATCTCCAATTTCACTCAATTAGCGCAAGTCTGGAACATCATCGGTTATGGCAGCTTTGTTGCTATTGGAAGGTCAGGAGTGTAAATCATGATTAGAAATACCGCTTTCAAGATCTATGATTTCGTCACGTTCCAGATTTCTAGAGTATTGGAGCCTTTGTTTGACGAGATCGAATATCGTTTGGCGAAATATCGCTTCGAGAAACGACAGCACGCCAACCCGACCGTAACTCGCTAGCCCCGCACATGGCTCGAGCGAGCATCAATTGGTCATAACGAAAGGAGCAGAAATGAAGATTGGCATCATTGGCGCCGGAAATATTGGCGGCACTTTAACGCGTCGTCTTACTGCGCTTGGTCATAAAGTCTACGTTGCTAACTCGAGGGGACCCGAATCTCTGAAGGATCTCGCGGCTGAGACTGGTGCAACGCCCGTTACCGTCGCTGAGGCCGCTCGGAACGGCGACGTCGTAATCGTCACAATCCCCGAGAAGAACATCCCAAAACTTCCGTCGGATTTGTTCGCCGGCGTTTCTGACAAAGTCGTCGTCGTCGACACTGGTAATTACTACCCGCAGCATCGTGACGGCCGGATTGATGGCATCGAGGAAGGATTAACTGAAAGCCGCTGGGTATCACAACAGCTTAAGCGGCCAGTCGTGAAGGCCTTTAATAATATTCACGCGGAACATCTGCTCAAGTTAGGCCAACCGGCGGGCTCGAAGGGGCGAATTGCTTTGCCGGTGTCAGGCGACGACCCGAAAGCGAAGTCGGTCGTCATAAAACTGATCGATGAACTCGGTTTCGATGGTGTTGATGCCGGCAAGATCGATGATTCCTGGCAGCAGCAGCCAGGCTCGCCAGTGTACGGAACAAATCTGGACGCGCAACGACTCAAGGAGGCATTACCGAAGGCGAGTCGTGAGCGGAAACCCGAGTGGCGCGCCAAGGAAAAGGCAGTCACAGGATCCGCATAACAAAAGGGATTCAAGCCGCGGATTAACGCGCATCGGAACAAAACACACGAGCCGCGGATTAACGCGCATCGGAACAAAACGGCCTCACGCTCTCTTATTCTGATCCGCGGTTAATCCGCGGCTTATGACTTCACGCTCTCGACCAGATGTCTCCGAAAGTTAGACCTGCGCCGCTTTAGCCGGACCATAGCACCAGTTGTATTAAACCGTCTATACTGCAATCAAAATCGATGGTGGAACCGCTTAGAAAGGCATATACCATGAGCGATCTGCTAAAACCAATGGATGCCGCCCAGCTCGCTGGCGTCAGCTATCCCACACTGAAGCAGTGGATCTATAAAGGCAAGATCCGGACGACCAAGACCGTCGGCGGGCACCACCGTATTTCACGAAGCGAGATCGAACGTGTCACCGGAGCGCGGTCTACTAAGCAGAAGCGCGGCAAGCCCGTTGGTCTTGATGCGATCAGCGGCCGTAACAAGCTGCTGGGCACCATCACCGATCTGCGCTATGAAGGGTTGCTGGTCCAGGTCACCATCAACGTATCTGGTCAGGAGATCACTTCCATAATCACCAGCGATGCCGCGAGGTCCCTCGAATTGAAAGTTGGCGCGACGGTTTACGCGCTCATCAAGGCTACCGAAGTGATGGTAATTCGCGGTTGAGCGTTAATGCCCGACGTGAGTTACGGTTGGTGTTCGATTTCTGCGATCAGGCACTTCGGCAGTAGCCCCTTTGCTTGGAGTTTGATCCCCTGCAGGTACATCCGTCTCAACAGCTGTTTCCCCGCGTCGTCGATGTAGGTTACGCTGTTAAGGTCAACCAGAATTCCCTGGTCCAGATTTTCCGCACCGGCAGTTCGCCAACACTTCTCCAACTCGGAAACGCAGTTGCCGGCGAGCTTCCCCTCAACAATGAAACGTTTGGCGCCGTGATAATCCTGAACGGTAATTCTGAGCACAGTTGTTGCTTCTCCGCATGCGTGCTTCGCAACTGGCTTGCCAAAGTTAAATTCGTCTTAAGTGCTGCACCAGTTTGTTGTGCCCAGAGGAACAATATGTCCCGTCTGACCGTATCCGGCCATATGACCGCGTATTGTCACTATAATTAACGGTGAAAACGGCGGTCCAAAGGGGCTCGGTTGCTGGAACGCACCTGGTCAAGTATTCTCTGATGAATTGAATCATCGTCGTAACTCCGCTATTCATATCCAAGGGAAAGCAGGACGTGAGTACTACCACCAGTCAGGCCACAATCGCCGACGAACAAAATAAGAAGTACTTAACACTTCTCGAGCTTTCAAAAGCCATTGCCTCACATCGGAAACTGCCGGCACTCTTTCACGATCTTGCTTGTCGTCTGCAGAGTCTTTTTACGTTTTCACACCTTGGTGTTTTTCTGCACGACGCGCCGGAAAACATCATGCGCTTACATCTTGTGGAAACGTGCGAACCCACGCAGTGGCAAGCGCCAACAGTCGTCCCCATGGAGGGATCGATTGCCGGTTGGGTGTGGCTACACCAGGAGCCGGTTGTCGTACGAGATCTCGGAACAGAGGATCGCTTTCCGCTCGCGAAGACGCTCGTTAACCATCCCGTGAAGTCTGTTTGCAGCCTGCCTTTGACCACTGCTCACGAGCAGCTGGGAGTCATGACATTCTGGAGTGAGCAGGTTGGATCGTATGACCATCTGGACCTCGAATTTGCCAAACTTGTTGCTGCCCAAACAGCCGTAGCCGTCGAGGCCCAACGTTACCAACAGAATCTGGCGCGGGAGCGCGATCGTTCACAACTACTGCTCGAAATAAACAATACGTTGGTGTCCAACCTGAACCTCCGCGAGCTGTTGTCAGCCATCTCTCAATGCTTGAACACTGTAATGCCTCACGATGCAGCCGCGCTGGCACTCTACGACGAAGCAACTAAAGAACTGCGTTTAACAGCTCTCGATTTTCCCGCGCACGACGAGCCGTGCGCGCCTGGCGAAACGATTCCAATGGAAGGGACACCGGCCGGACAGGCTTTCACCACTGGTCAACCTGTTTTGAGCGATTACTGCGGGAAGGAAAACTCGCGTGTGACCAGCTCAGGCCTTAAATCGGGTTGCACTGCACCGTTGCTGTTTCGCGGTCGCACACTCGGCGTATTGAGCATTAAGAGCATGCGCGAGAACGCATTTTCCCAGGAAGACGCTGAACTTCTGGGACAGGTCGCTAAGCAGGTAGCCATCGCAGTTGAAAATGCTCTTGTTTACCGCGAGATCGAAACGCTCAAGGACAAACTTGAAGAAGAAAAACTCTATCTGGAGGAAGAGATCCGCGGTGAATATAATTTCGAAGAGATTATTGGAAATAGTACGGCACTCAAACGTGTGCTGCAGGATGTACAAACCGTCGCTGCAACTGACTCGACTGTTCTGATCTACGGTGAAACCGGTACTGGAAAGGAATTAATAGCTCACGCGATTCACAATCTGAGTGAGCGTCGTGAACGTACACTTGTGAAAGTCAACTGTGCCGCCATTCCCACAGGATTGCTCGAGAGCGAGTTCTTTGGGCATGAAAAGGGCGCTTTCACCGGTGCGATTGATCGACGGGTGGGGCGGTTCGAACTGGCCAACCAGGGAACTATTTTTCTCGATGAGGTCGAGGACATTCCACTCGAGCTGCAGTCGAAGTTACTGCGAGTGCTGCAAGAACAAGAATTCGAGAGGTTGGGAAGTTCGCGCACTCTTCGCGTGTCGGTTCGCGTAGTCGCTGCTACTAATGTTGATCTGGCTGCACTCGTAGCCGAAAAGAAGTTTCGCAGCGACCTGTATTACCGGCTTAACGTCTTTCCTATAAATGTTCCGCCATTGCGCGAACGACCCGAGGACATTCCGCTGCTGGTGCATTCCTTTGCGCACAAGTTTGCGCAACAGATGAAGAAGACCATCGAAAGCGTTCCCAAGGATACGATGGCCGCTTTGATGAGTTATCACTGGCCCGGCAATATCAGGGAATTACAGAATCTTGTCGAGCGTGGCGTGATTCTTTCTCGAGGATCGACTTTGGAGATACCGCTCGGAGAGTTGAAGCCCTCAAACAGAACTTCGAATCACACCAACGGTGCTACAAAGCTCGAAGTAGTCGAGCGCGATCACATTCTTCGTGTGTTGGGTGAGGCAAATTGGGTCATTGGCGGTCCCACTGGCGCTGCAGCACGATTAGGATTGAACCGCACGACTCTAAATCACCGCATGCGAAAACTCGGAATTACTCGCCCACATCCCGGTCAGCAGTGACGATGGTTCGTCATCTGGCAGCATTTCGTCACTCACGCAACAACTCCTCTCGCTTAATCCTCGTTTTCTAAGGTCAGGTCGTGGCATGAGAGTGGCTATTGGACCTGTAGGACATATTAGACCTATCAGGGGGACTGAAGACTGCTCGGGTACAGTCTTCAGGCGCGGACACAGGCTGGCATCTGGTGGGCAAGCCTGTGAACAGGGGAAGCGGGGCGCAGAGGCAAGGGGCTTAGGCTCCGCTTCCCCGGTGGAACTAACAAGGGTGGACCATGAAATCAATCAGAATAGTAAAACGAGCAGCGATGGAGCGAGACGAACAATTGGAGACTCGCTCGACTAAGACAAGCCAACAAAGCACGCGTGAGATTGCGAGCACAATTAAGACGTGGATAGCCGAGTGGGAACAACACCATCGCACCTGTCTCTTATACACATCTGACGCTGCCGACGACCTAAGGCTTGTGTGGGTGGGGGGGGTGGGGGGGG
>JBKPAC010000101.1:0-52593 GCA_046726175.1 Acidobacteriota bacterium | reverse complement strand
TGCGTGTGTAGCGTACGACACGATCAAGCACCGCCGGCTTCATCCCGTTTTCCTGTGGGGTATACTGCTCATAGTTGTTTCGCACCCTTTGCGGTTAATGTTGGCAGGTACCGACGCTTGGATCAGGTTTACGACCGCTCTAATTAGTCTCATCAACTGACCACCGGGATGTGATCGAACACAAGAAGGAAAGAATAATGCTAAAACGGAGCCTGGTTTGTACTGCCCTTATTCTCGTAGCCTTAGTAGTTGTTGCCCCGCAGGAACTATCCGACATCCGAAACTTTCTACGGATTAACAAAGAGTTCTGCAGCGGCGGCCAGCCGAAACTCGAGCATCTTCAGAAGCTAAAGGACGAGGGAATTACGACTATTATCAATCTGCGAGTGCCCAGCGAACATCGTGCGGCTGACGAGGAAGCAATGGCGAAGAAACTGGGTTTGCGCTACTTCAATATCCCCGTAGCGTTCGGCGATCCGAAAGACGAGCAGGTGGACGAGTTCTTGAAGATCACAGATGATGCGGCGAATCGTCCCGCGTTCATTCACTGTGCGGGAGCGATCCGCGTTGGTGCCTTCTGGATGATCCGTCGCGTGTTAAGAGATGGCTGGGCGATCGAGGCTGCTGAAGAGGAAGCGAAGAAAATCGGCTTACGAGAGAGTCCTCACCTGAATACATTCGCGCGCGACTATATCCAACGTCACCAGAAGAAGTAGAGGCGCTCACTTCCTGACGAAGACGGTAGCCATTCCATCCTCGAACACCTGCTGCCAATCGCCGGCTCCTTTTAGCTCGCGTTTGAGTGGCGACTTTGTCCGCACAATAGCAACCTTTACCCCATAACGATCGAATGGGCCATGCCAATCGCTGAGGCCCCAGATGACATCGAGATACTCTCGTACGAACTGATCTCCGTACATATCAATTCGCCCGTCGATGTAAACCGGATTTGAAGGAGCAGCCCAGATCAGATAATCACCCCAGATGTTCGGATCAATGAAAGTGTTTCCGGTAATCTGCTTCGCCTTTAACTCATTAACAGCGTTTACAGGTATACCAACTACATCCTGCTGCACTGGATTGGAGAGAGTTGTTTTCAACTTCACAGCGAACGCAGCCAGCGGCGCCAGTAGGACGAGCGCCGTTACGATGGCGAGACCATTAACCTTAATCGATGGTTCACGATTGAAAGGCTCCCCGAATTTCGTCGAAACAAGCCAGTATTGCGAGTACTGGGCCAGCAGCGGTCCCGCCACTAAAGCAAAAATAGCCATGTGGCGACTCGACTTGAGAGTTGCATATAACGTTGCAGCGAACAGCAACAGCTCACTTGGTTTCGGACGCTTAGGCGACAGCGCAAACATGACGATTGTCGCCAACATCAGAATTAGCAACGGCATGAGTCCCGGCTCGTGAAAATCAGGCGAGAGCCAATCTGAAACCAACTCCTGTTGTACGGGCGACGAAAATATTTCAAACGGGAATGTGTAAATGCGTGCGCCATGTGGGTTGAGCATCACGACAACGAGACATGAAAGCAGGATTAATGCGAGCGTTCGTAAACGCGGATACAAATTCACGAAACGCACTCCATCGACCCACCCATCCAACAAGGAGCCCACCATTATCAAGCCGATAAGCACAAGTCCTATCAAAAAGCCCGCGTGAAGGTTGGCCCACAAAGCCATCAAAGGGATCAACAACCAGATTCGCCGGCCGCCTTTGTCTTTATGAACGAAGTCGAGCAGTAACGCGACGTAGATTGCTGTCAGCAGTAACGTGAACACACGTGGCCTAACTCCGACAGTCGGAACAACCACCCAGACGCTCAGCAGCAGCGCAAAGCCATTCACGAAAGGATGCGTTTCCAATCGCCTGAATACCAACCAAAAGGCGAGCGCCGCAATGATTGCAAATAGTGCGATGAGAAAGCCAAAACCGAGTGGTGAATAGACCGCGTAGAAGATTGTTCCGGATAGCCACTCATGTGCGACCCACGGTTTTCCAAAGTTAGTAAACGAGAAAACGTCGGTCTTAGGAATGATGTGGTTCTTTAAAATGAATTCGCCCGTCTTCAGGTGAAACCAAAAGTCGGGATCTGTGAGCGGCCGCGAACAGAAGAACACGACGTAGACGAGAACGTAGGCCGAGAAAATCTGCGGGAAGTATTTGGTGGTCGGTGCAGCGCGATCTTGCGCGGTCGTTGTCGGATCGTCTTGCGAGAGTTCCCTCACGGATCCGATGTTACTAGCAGTTCACGAAACGGAACACAGAATTTTTCATCAGAGAGGTTTTTTCTGCCATTGTCCGACGGCAAAACACGAATTCAGTTTGCCTTGAGCTCGGCCGAACAATGCCTCCAACGACATTAACGCCGGAGAGTAGTAAGGTTTCAGATGTAGCGGAACACGGAAGATCAGAGAGTTCAACACGAGCAGAAACGCCACGTTCCCACAATAGCTCACCCGTTTGAAATGGAAATGCGAGCCAAACTCCTCTTTCATAGAGGTCAGGTCAATGGCAGCTTCGTTATCTGCAAAGAAGTGATCGTGCTTGTACCAGACTTGCCTAATCAGATTCGGAAGAGATCCCGCATGAGGCTCCATGAAGCACAAGTAACCACCAGGCTTCAGAATGCGATGAATCTCGCGGACTGTCCGATTGAGATGAGGATGCATGTGGTGCAGCCCACCCACGATGGAAATACAATCGAACGAGTTGTCGCGAAAGCCGGATTCAAGTATTGAACGTTCCACGGCATTACAGGTGGGCCATTGAGACTTGAATTGCTCGATCACCTTGTGCGAGAGGTCGAGGCCCGTTACGCGGGCACCTCGCGACACAAGGTAATCGGTCGTTTGCCCACTGCCGCACATTGCGTCGAGCACGTTCTTTCCTGACAACTCGAGTCCGTCGAACATCGGGTCGTATATGAAGCGGCGACGATATTCCAGGCTCGAAGCATCACTGTAATGCGCTTCATATTCCGGGGCGATTAGATCGTAGTGCTCTTGCTGCGCCCGTTCCGAAACGCTCCAGTTTGCTGCTTCCGATGGGAAAAAGGTAGTTGTGCTCACTTGTGGTAGTTATGTGGTCAGGATTTTCGACTCCTGCAGTTTAGGAGTGCGGCAGAGAGAACAGTGCCGTCGTGAGGGGGAGCAATGGTTGTGCCAATACCAGTCGGCAGACGATTGGATCAAGCCGCACCGGATCGTCAGCGTTTTGCGGGATTTTTTGAAAGGAGGGTGCTTCTTCGGAAAAACTTACCGAACTTCAGAACGGTAATAACTGCTCGCATATGTATTTATTACGCGTAGACGCTTTCAACGATCTGACTTGCGATCAGCAACCTTGACTACGATCTCCTGGTCGTTGCAGCGAATCTCCGGAACGTACATGGCCTGACCAATCACGGGCAATGCGTGGAACGTGCCTGGAGCTTCGGCGCGGAACGAGTACCGGATTTCCCAGATCCCCTGAGGAAGCTTACTTACAAACAGCGCAACTTTCCGGTCACGAAGTTCCAGGTAAACGAAGCTACTGCGGTTGGTGTATGCGGACGAATTCTCGACGCCTGTATTTTGGTCGCCTCCACCGGCAGTCTTGAACTTCCGATTTGCCTCTCCTGATTTCAGCTCGCGTGCGAATAACGACTCGCCACTGCGAATCTGTACTGCTTCTAAGCCGGCAGGTTTCAAATCCTCAAACAGCAGATACTCGTAATTGTTCTTTGACTCGACTGTGATTACAGTTTCAACTCGTTCACCACTCGCGACCGTTTCTCCATCGCGGAGCGGTACGCGATCGTAGACGTAGCCTTTCAGTAAAGTCGGATGACCTACGAGCTTGTAGTATTCACGTTTTGCAAAGATCTCGTTTCCCGCTGATTGAATTGGTTCTTCAAGGCTGAAGAAGCGAGCATTTGCCGAAAAGTATAGTGGTCCAGTGCCCGAAATCCTGCGCACGCGAATCTCATTTGCCCCGTCTCGAATATATTTCCGATCAACGACGAACTGGCTTGGAGCAATCAGCGCGTCCTGCGGAGTAAGCTGTTTGGACACGATTGCGTTTCCGTTTACCGATACTTCGTAGCTGAGAGTCGGAACGCCTTCAGCCGTGGTTCTGAGATAGTCATTAAGGGCAAGTATCGCGATTGCCGTATCACGAGTATTGTTCCATTGAGCTCCGCGTCTGTTTTTGATCAGCCAGTTAGTAACGGGCTCGATCAACTTGTTGCCAGGATCGATTGCGAGCAGAGCTCGGAGAACGAATGAAGTGGCTTCGACTCCGCCGTCGGACCAGCGATAGTAGATACCGTCTTCGCCCCAATGTGCTGTACCGATGACTGACTCGTTGCTCTGTGCTCCGCGGATCAGAATGGAAGTATCCGGAGCGCGATCGATCTTGACGCCGTTCTCGAGATTACGGACGAGAGCTTGTGCCTTTTCCGCGTCACCAAAGTAATGAGCGCTTAGCGCGAACAGGGCACGAGTGTAGCTGTTCAAGCGATCTCGGTTGTTCCACAGGTTGTCGAGTGCTTTTCGCTCAGAGTCGCTCGACTTCGCGTCTGTTGAGCGACGGTTCATCGAGTTTTTGTAGGCGGCAACAGCATGCAGCGTCCAGGCCTGCATATCGAAGTTGAGCTCTTCTTCTACCAGCTCCTTGCTAAGGTAGTCGGCGGCTTTTCGTAAAACGTCCTGTTTCACGTCCACGCCCGCATCGTTCGCGAGTGTCAATCCCCACAATGCGTAGGCTGTCATGAAGTGGTCTGTCTGATCATCCTTCCACCAACCCCAACCGCCATCGCTGTGTTGCATACTGTAAAGGCGCTCGAGACTCTTCCTCACGATTTCATTGAGCTCGCTAAGATCGCGTTTGCCTTTCGGATGTGTAGCAGCAGCGGTGTCAGGTTCGATACCACCGAAAACCTTCGACATCGCGGCTTCAGGAGACAACCCTTGGTCCTTCAACGTTTTTGCGGTGATAACTGCAGGCACAAACCGGCTCATTGTTTGTTCAGTGCAGCCATATGGGTAATCAATCAGATAGGGAAGGGCATCAAGCATTGTCACTGCCATGCTTGGCGCAACCTGAACCGTTAGATTCGTTGTCTCCCTTTTTCGCGCGCCGGGAACGTCTAGCCGTACCGTGACCTCGTCAGCTCGGACTTTTCCCGACTTTGCTACAAGCTTTTCAATGCCGTGTTCGTAAGCGGTGAAGGTCTTCTCCATTCCATCCGCGTTGGCTCCACCCCGAGCGGTGACTTTCAGCTTCACAGGTCCGGCATGCGGCACGGTTACAATCCAATCGACGCGTTGCTCACTATTGCCTTGAACTGTTACTGCCGCCGCTTCGACACTCGAACTGCCGGGATGGTGTTGAGTAGCGCCGGAGATTACAACTCCTTCAGCCGACAATGACGGAGTGACAGTTAACGGTTGGTCCTCGTTGTTGTTGATCACCGCTGAGACAGTGACTGAATCTCCGGTCACGAAGAACCTTGGCGCTTGCAGACGTACGATCAATGGCTTTTTCGTCCGAGTTTCTCCTGAGGCAATACCGAATTTGTCTCCAGCAGTGACCACTCGAGCTGTAGCTGTCCACGTCGTAAGTGAGTCTGGATACTTGACCTTCACAGTTGCGGAACCGTTCTGATCAGTGACGACATCCGGCTGCCAGAACACGGTGGAGCGGAAGTCGCTTCGCACTTGTACTGCCGGTTCCTGGGCTGCATCTTTTTCGCCGGCGACACCGGGAGCAAGATAAGCGAGACTCTTTGTTCGTCCGTCGACGGGAAGATTCCCTGCGACGCGATCCGTTAGAAGGCTTTCAGACTGGAGCTTGTATTCCTCTCTCGAACCGCCCACGGCGTATGCGCGACCACCACTAAAAGTGAGTGTTCCCGATGGTCGCATTTCACTCTCATTCAATTCCCGCATCTGATCACCTGATTTCGCGATGCGCAAAACCATCTCATCTATCAACTCGTTCTTCTCTCCAATTACAAGCTTTGCATACGACTTCAGCTGGAACGTACTTTGGACCTGCGATCGTGATTGCCGTTTCGTGCCAAAGTAGAACTGGCGCGGGTCGCCCGCGGTGTCCTGTTGAACATAGAAGACGGAAGAATCAATGAGACCGAGTGCGACTTCGGCGGCCACTGGGCGGCCGTTGCTGTCACGCGTTGTCACTTGGAGCGTGCCTTCGTCACCAGGTTGGTATTGAGGACGATTCGACTTCACATCCACAGTTAGAAAATGATCGACGGGCGGAACGACTATCTCCTTTCTATCGATGAACAATTGCCGCTCACTCACCATGACAGCGTCGAGGAAGGCATTCGGGATGTGTTTATCTTCAATCGGTAGACTGAGGAGTTTCGCTGTGCCGTTCAGCCGCAACAGCTGATAACTGGCAAGCCGATCCGTTTCCACGCTAAAGAGAACATAACGATCCGGCAGCGACGTCGTGATCATCACCGGAGTGGTTTGTCCGCTGCGAAAAGTGTCCTTGTCAACGATGATTTCAACGCCACCGGTCCGGTAGCCGAGCTCCGTTGTGCGATCAGTTGAAACCCAGACTGCTGTTTCAGCCTGGATCATCGGTCCACCTTTGTCCGGACTGGTCCAAACCACCCGGTAATAGCCTTCGCGCGCTGGTACGAAGTTAATCTTCGCGTCTCCAGCTGAGTCAGTCTTGATGCTTTGAGCGGAGATATCTTCGTGCTGATAACCGCGGAACTTCAGACGCCATCCAGGACCAGGTCTTGTCGGAGCTGGAGGGAATTGACCGCGACGAGCTCTAATCTCGTCTTGAATGCGCTTGAGTTCTTCGCCTTTAACTTCACGTCCCGCCTCGTCGAGCCAGATCTCATAAAAGTAATCACGAGTCACCTTTACCTGGCCGGTGACTGACGCGGGCTGATTGTTTGCGTCGAGCGCTTTGATGTTAACTTCGACTTTATCGTTTGGACGATAAATGTTGTGATCAGGTCGAGGATATACGTAGTACCGGTGGCGGGTAACTCGGACGGTATCGCTTCCGATAACTTCACGTCGCGAAGAGTCGATCACACGAGCTTCAATGACGTACTCCCAGTCTTGTCCTGTATTACGTGGAGTGTCGAATGTGAGAGTGGCTTTTCCGGTAGCATCTGTCTTTAATGTCTCGCGCTTGATGATTTGACCGCGACCGCCATATTGATAACGTCGATAGTTGAAATCTGTGTAGTACCAGGGATATTCGCGTGGGGCACTCCAATAGTGATAGAACGGATTCTGATAGACCACAACTTCGACGCTTGCGCTACTGACGGCGCCGCCAAAGTAGTATTCAGCGCCGAGCGTCACTTCGACTTTTTCTCCCAGTCGAAACGCCTTCTTCTGTCCGTTAACCTGCGGAGTCTGAACAGTTACTTTGAACTCGGGAAGTTTGTACTCCTCCAGGCGGAAAAGATTCGCGCTACCTATCGTGCGATTTCGGCCCTGGTCATAGAACGTCACCTGATAAGCGCCAAGAGTCATCTTCTCGGTCAACTCGAGAGCTCCCCAGGAACTTCCGAAATCATTAAGCGTTGCAACGGACTCTTTGATCTTGTTTCCCTGCGGATCACGAATCTCGTACTCGATTACCTGATTAGCAGGAGTTGAGTATCCGGACTCAATGAGTCTCCGAGCCAGAAACTTCCAATGAACCGTTTCCAGCGGACGGTATGCAGGTCGATCGGTAAAAGCGAAGATTCGCCACGGCTGATCGTTGGCAGTTGCAGATGCAGCCTGACCCAAGCTGAACGCCTGCCGTCCTGCACCTTCCGCGGCAGCAAACAACTCGTCATAGTTAGAGTCACTTGCGAGCTCAAACGCGGCGATCCCATCACCGTTGGTTGTCGACACATGCCGCCGCCACTCCCACACGTTATTTTTGTTGCTATACGTCTTGTCCCAAAGAACTACGGTAGCGTTGGTGACAGGCGCACCGGTGACTGCTTCGCAGAAGTACACCAGGGCTTGTTTGCCCACTGTCTTCAGTACGACCGTGGAGTCAGTAACGAGGATCACGTCACGAGCATTTGCAGGTCCTGAGTTAGCGGCGATTACGTACGCACCGATTGGCAAACGGCCATCAAGCCGTAACGTGTCCTGACCCGGCTTGTGCATTCCATTGTCATTCGTTTCACGTGACCAGGCTCGCAACGGAGCACTGTCTGTCAAATCAATTTGCTGTACCCACGACCACGCACTCGTGTCTCTGTGCGTGAAACGTAACTGACGAGACAGATCGACACGGTAGAGTTTGAAATCGATTCGTTTGACGTTTCGCCACGAGATGTTCACCTGTATCTCAGATTCAGGAAGAAACACTGTCGAGGCGAATACTCCGACACTCGGGTTCGTAAGAATGTTAATGTGTTCTTGCGCCTGGTCGTAATACCGAGTTTGTCCTTTCGCATATTCGCTGACCAGCCGGCTGTACAGCTGTAGCGCCTTAATGTAATCGGGTTGTTGTCGCCACTCACCGGTGTCAGATTGCGTGATGGTTCCCGTATTCTCCATCCACTCGGCATACAGGTAGAGCGCGTCATCGTACCAATCGCTCGCCTTGCCCGGTTTTAAAGCTGCCTCGAATTCCTCAGGAACGCGTTGGCGTTGTTCCCAATCTCCTGATTGACGGAATCGATTGCCGAGATAGAAATGAACTCGCGCCCGGTCATTCTCTGTGCGAGCAATCTTGAGTGCGTTTTCGAGAATCTCCTGAGGTAGGTAATTGCCGTAGTAACTGTAATAAGTTTCCATCCATGGTGGCGACACTGTTTTCCAGACGAGTTGAAGATAGCGATCGCGTGCTGTTTCAAGATCACTCTGTCCACTCCACCAATCGAAAGCACTTTGATAGCGAGGCCACGCCTCACCCCAGTTTTGGAAGTTCCTCCGCATCCACGAGAAATCGGCAAGCGACTCTTGTACTTCCGCCCATATTCGATCCTGTTCCTCCGGCCGCTTTAGATCCCTTACGAGGCGCTCGAGCTTCTCACGTGCCTCGTCAAACTTCGTGGAGTCGGCAGTATTCGAGGCGGCCTCAGCTCGCCAAAGAGTGTCAGCGACGCGAAACGCAACCCACCTTGCTTCGCTGGATGGGAGCGTCAGCGACTCGGCCTGTTTGTACAGCTCATGTGCCCTGGCGTAGGAGTGCTCAGCATAGAGGCGCTCGGCCTCCGCTTTTAGCTGCTCGTAATTGTTTTGTTGGGCGAAAGTGGAAGCGCAGATTATTAGAAGGGTCAGGAGTGTGGTTAAGAGTTTCATGATGCTGCTCCGGAAAAGAGAACGCTGGAAAGGCGAAGGTCTTGCGCCAAGGACAGTACTTTGTAGGTTTCAGCGCCGGATCAGTTGTCCTGGCTGGTATACTCTCGCGCTCAGTAGTCCTGTCTTTCATCTCTTGCACGAGATTGCTTCCGTAATGTTCCAGAATAAGGAGTGCTGATGCGCCTACCCGTCCTAATAATCTTGAGCTTTGCTTGCCTGGTTATCTACCAAACTCGACAGACTACAACGCCGGCACCTGAGACGACCTATTTGTTAAAGCCTGCCTTTGTTTTCGATGGCGAAACAGCTCAACTACATGATCACTGGGCCGTCCTCGTAAAGGGAGACAAAATCGTTGCCGCTGGACCAGCGGCCGAAATAACACCCTCTGCAGATGCACGAGTGATCGAGCTGCCGCAGCAAACCTTGCTTCCTGGTTTGATCGAAGCTCACTCGCACGTCTTGCTACATCCTTACAGCGAAACCTCGTGGAATGATCAGGTTGCGCACGAGTCCTTGAGCCTCCGTGTTGCACGCGCTACTAACCACCTGCGAAGTACATTGCTGGCCGGTTTTACGACGATCAGAGATCTGGGAACTGAGGGTGCGGGCTACGCCGACGTCGGTCTTAAACAAGCTGTCCAGCAGGGAATCATTCCTGGTCCAAGAATGTTGGTTGCAACACGAGCGATCGTCGCGACTGGAAGCTATGGTCCAAAAGGTTATGCGGCTGAATGGCGAGTTCCACAAGGTGCTGAGGAAGCGGACGGAGTGGATAGCTTGACACGAGTTGTGCGCGACCAAATCGGTCATGGCGCCGACTGGATCAAGGTCTATGCTGATTATCGCTGGGGCACACAGGGGGCAGCGCCTACTTTCTCTCTGGAAGAATTGAAACTTGCTGTAGAGACTGCTCGCAGCGCGAACGTTCCTGTTTCAGCTCACGCTACCACCACGGAGGGAATGAGAAGGGCCACACTGGCTGGAGTAGAGACGATCGAACACGGCGACGGCGGAACTCCAGAGGTGTTTCTGTTGATGAGAGAACGCGGCGTCGCGCTGTGTCCAACTCTCTCAGTTGCCGGCGCAAATAGCGAACGAAAACGTGCGGTGTTCAAGGCCGCGCTCGATGCGCGAGTGATTATCGCAAACGGCAGCGACGTCGGTGTATTCGCTCACGGCGACAACGTTCGTGAGTTAGAGGCAATGGTCAATTTCGGAATGCCGATCATTGACGCTCTTCGATCTGCAACGTCAACGAATGCTCGGGTTCTTCACCTTGAAAGCCAACTTGGTCGTGTGAAAGCGGGACTGCTTGCTGACCTCATTTCGGTCGACGGAGATCCGAC
Organism: Acidobacteriota bacterium; assembly: GCA_046726175.1. Lineage (GTDB taxonomy): Bacteria > Acidobacteriota > Blastocatellia > Pyrinomonadales > Pyrinomonadaceae > PSRF01. The sequence continues at coordinate 41,945 of JBKPAC010000101.1, read as the reverse complement.
GCGAGACATTTCAGCGTTAAGAAAAGTACGGTTGGTGATGAAGGGCGGCAAGATATTTAAGGAGCCATGAAGCTCCCGTCTGCCATTCAGATTTGAGTGGAGACACCGCCGCTCGACTGTCCAGAAAACCCTAGCTAAAAACCCGAGATGTGTGGTAGAAAACTGGCTACGCTTTTTCAAGGTTGCCCCGCAGTCACCTGACGGCATTTTCGATTTCCTCGGTGTCGTGGATGTCCCGAAGGTCATCAGTTGTTCGGCAAGGTCCCAACCCACGGGAGTTCCACCTTGCCAGCATTGGCATTGGGAGGCCCCCCACCGTTGTTCAGAGGAGGATCAAATGGAAAGGACAACCCGTAGCGCTTTATTAGTAGTGTTAGCACTATCTTTGCTAACGGCGCCTTGCGCAGCTCAGGATCTGGCCGAAAAGGTTCTGAAACAGCAGTCAGCTTATACCCTTTCGCTGGAACTCGAGTTCAGCAGAAAAAATCAAAACCCTCTGCAACGGGCTATCTCTTTCCTTGATTGGGGAACGAACGGGTACGCGACCGGGTTTGTCGTAGGTGACGGCCTCGCGATGACGGCCTACCACGTCGTATCGGGACAACTAAGCGATTCCAAAAAGAGTGCGCTCGGTTTCAGTCATAAAGACGAACTCGAGGTTAAGGTCTTTGTTAACGGATGTCAGGCTACAGTGATTCAGGTTGATAAGCTTGCCGATCTGGCACTGCTTTCGATCTGCCGCTCACAAAAGATACGTACGCTGGCGTTCCAAACTGTACCTGCAAAAGACGAACAGCTGGTCTTAATTGCCCGACCTCATGGCGACAGAATGGTCAGCCGCGGTACCTTCTATGGACCATACGACTTTGGCGGCCAGCAGTACTGGTCAGCCATCATCGACGCACGCGACGGATACTCCGGCAGCCCAGTCTACAACCACAAGGCCGAGGTCGTCGGTGTTTTCAGTGGATATGATTGGTCACGAAAACTGGCTCTCATAAGTCCAGCCGTTCGCGCGCAAAAGCTGCTCGAGGACTATGTTGCCAACAAGCCGTAAGCCAAGCCGTTGCAGCGTGGAATAGAGTCAGAAGTTGACTGTTTTCCGTCTGCGTTTTTAGATTGTCCCACCCCCCTCCACGATATTGGGCCACTTATCCCAGCACGTTCCATTGTGTTGGACCAAAATTAAATGCCTGAGTCTCGGAAGAATCTCGTCCTTCCCGACATTCGCATCGTCTAAATGTTGACCAGGGGGCTGCCAAACGTGGTATATTGCCGTCGAACCTGGGAATCGGCCGGGTGGCCCCTCCGAAGCCTAACAAGCCTCAATAGTTTGTGCATGCGTTAACTCCTTCGACTGCGTTCCATTCGCGAGTCAGCTGTCGTTGACGCCTGAACCGATGAGAATTTCATCGGTGTAGTTATCCCTGTACGGAGAGCCTAAATCATGAAACGCAATCTCCCGCGTTGCATCCCCAAAGGGTTGGTAAGATCTCTGCAAATCGCATTGTTGGTCCTGGCCTCGGGCGCAGTTCCCGTCATTCACGCGGCGACAAATAAATCGCCAGTCCTCTTAAGCGAAGCGACCACCACACGAGCAATTGCTGTCGAGTCAGTGACTCTTAAGCCGGAACCCTTCCCGCTTACCGCCTCTGTTCGATATGCCGCTGATACGCGAACCCGCATTGCCATTTTCGCTATGAATTTGGAGCTGATGGCAGGGGAGAGCGGGAATTCGTTTAATGCGGATGTCCAGGACGCAACCGGTAAGCGCTATCCGCTGACAGTTGAGTATTCAGCACCGGTGCCCGGGTTTCCTGGCATCACGATGTTGATAGTTCGTCTGTCCGATGATCTGGGAGATGTAGGGGACGTCCTCCTTCAGATCAGTCTGCATGGAATGGCAAGCAACCGCGTGCGAGTCGCCATCGGGCATATGGGTGGCGGTCCGGTTGATGATCCTGGTGCTGTTCCCACTCCAGCGCCAGTGACTCCGCCGCCAGCCGACCCGGTATTCGTACCAGACACTTATACCGGTCCTGCGACTGATGCGGACACCGTTAGGTTCCTCGAGCAAGCCAGCTGGGGACCAACTGCTTCCGAAGTTACACGAGTGAAGGCAATGGGATTCATTGCCTATCTCAATGAGCAGTTCAATGCTCCCGTTACAAATCCCGCTAAGGGATCAAACTATCCTGACCCGCTTCCGTATCCTTCGCCGTCTCCGCTGACGATCGATGCTGTTTCCTTCGTTCCGGACGATTCATCTGTTGGATGTCCAACGGGGAGTCCGGCAGAGTGCGGTCGAGATAATTACACTCAGTACCAGATACAGAAGAACTTTTATAGAAACGCCCTCTATGGTCCAGACCAGCTGCGTCAGCGAGTTGCTTTCGCCTTACACCAAATTCTGGTTGTGTCAGGTCGTGACGATCTTGCGATTCCCGCCAGAATGATTCCGTACTTACAGGCGCTCGATCGCGGAGCGTTCGGCAACTTCCGTACGTTGATACAGGACATAACTCTAAATCCGGCTATGGGCGAGTACCTCGACATGCGACTGAGCACGAGGACCAACTCGAATGAGAATTTCGCTCGCGAGGTTCTGCAGCTGTTCACCATTGGAACGGTTCGCCTCAATCGTGACGGCTCTCCGCAGCTCGATGCTCAGGGGCTTCCGCTCGCAACATACAACCAGACCAATGTTAACGAGTTCACCAGGCTCTTCACTGGTTGGAACTTTGCCGCAGCGTTTACCGCAGGCATCACAAATTTCCGTGACCCGATGGTTCCGCGTGGCGGTACCAACCATGACTTTAACGCTAAGACACTGCTGAACGGTGCTACGACCGCGGCGTGTTCAAACCAGAGTGGTGCACCTAACGTTGCTTGTGCTCAAGCTGACCTCGCAGCCGGATTGGACAATCTATTCAACCATCCGAACGTTGGTCCATTTATCGGCAAGCAACTGATTCAGCACCTCGTCACCAGTAATCCGAGCCGTGGCTACGTCGACAGAGTTGCAAGGGTCTTCAACAACGATTGTGATGGCCTCTACCCACTGACCGTTCCGTGCTCGACCAATGCGCGCGGAAACCTCAAAGCTGTGGTCCAGGCGATTCTGTTGGACCCGGAAGCTCGTGGCGATCTCAAGACGGCGGCTGAATATGGCAAGCTTCGCGAGCCTGCTCAGTACATCACAGGCTTCTTGCGGGCCACCAACGTAAAGTCGTTTGATAAGACTTCAACGAGTGACGGTGTCCTCGGCAGCCGTTCTGCACCAGACTTTGCCGGAACGTTGGATCAGATTATCTTCCAGCCACCAACCGTGTTCAGCTATTACCATCCGGACTATGAAGTTCCAGGAACGAAGATTCTCGGCCCAGCCTTCCAGATTCTCTCGACGTCAACCACATTGCGGCGAGCGAACAATATCAACACTCTGATCTACAACGGCGTTGCGGCGACTACGACAAGCACTGATCGCCCACGCGGTACATCGATTGACTTGGCGAACCTCGCAGCACTTGCTTCAAATCCGGGCGCTGTCCTCGACGCACTCGATGCATTGATGTTGCACGGCACGATGTCTTCGCAGATGCGGAATTCCATCACCACGGCGATGAACGGAATACCCACATCTGATCCCAACTTCGCTCTCAAACGAGCTCAGACTGCGGTCTATCTCGTTGCTACTTCATCGCAATACGACATTCAGAGATAACGACAATGGCTACATCACGCAGAGACTTTCTTCGTAAGAGCGCATGCGCGCTCGGTGGCATGGCGTTGGCTTCGAGCCTGGACACGTTTGGGTTAATTCACGCTATGACTCCGCAGGCGGCCAGCGACTACAGAGCGCTGGTATGCGTTTTCCTGAACGGTGGAAACGACGGCAACAACATGTTCGTCTCCCTAGATCAATACGCCGATTATTCGAGCGCGCGGACCGCAGCTGGGCTCGCAATTCCAAATGCAGGCCAAACCGGTGGCTTCTTACAGGTATCGCCAGCTAGCGGCGGCTCGTACGGCTTTCACCCGAACATGGCCGAGTTGCAGGCGCTATTTAATGCCGGTCGACTTGCTGTGCTTGCGAACAATGGTCCGCTAGTCGAACCACTGACCAGGACCACTTACCAGAACGGTACCGGCAAAAAGCCGTTGCAATTGTTTTCGCATTCGGATCAGGTTGGATTGTTCTCGACAGGTATTGCGAACGTGGTGAGCCAAACAGGTTGGGGTGGTCGCATAGCCGACCGGACTGCGGGCTTGAATGGTGGCTCAACTTTTCCGAACAACGTCTCGATTGCCGGAGTGAACCTATTCTTGACCGGAGAGAACACGCGCCAACTCGCAGTTGCAGATTCGGGCACCTCGCTGGCGAACGTGTTGCAGCTCAATATGTCCGGCACGGCAAGTGAGCAGGCAGCTCGACAGTTGTCATTCACTGAGCTAAGAACATTCGATACCAACTTCAAACTTGTGAAGGCTTCGAGCGATACGCGCAATAGCGCTATCCAAACCGACCTGGCGCTCAGTAGCGTCAACCCGACTATTCTCCAACCGTTTCCAACCACCTCGTTGGGTCGCCAGCTGCTGCAAGTTGCCCGTCTGATTAAGGCGTGCACAGATCCTTCAGCGGGAATCAATATGAAGCGGCAGATCTTCTTCACACAGATTGGCGGCTTTGATACCCACTCGAATCAACGCGGGGGCGGCCAGGATTCGTTGTTACAGCAGGTGAGCCAGGCTATGAATGCTTTTTATCTCGCGACAGTTGAGCTGGGCCTGCAAGACAAGGTAACGACCTTCACGATGTCCGATTTCAGCCGTACTCTACAGCCATCCGGATCGGGAGCCGCGGTGGGTACTGACCACGCCTGGGGCAACAACCATTTAATCCTGGGAGGCGCCGTTCTGGGCCACACTCTTTATGGTACGTATCCGACACTGCTAATGGGTGGTCCGGATGACACGGATGGGGGAACGAGCCCACGCGGCCGTTGGATACCCACGACCAGCGTTGAGCAATACGCTGCAACGCTCGCGACGTGGTACGGACTGTCAACAGCAGATCTCCCCGCTGTGTTCCCGTTGATTAACAGGTTCGCTACAGCCAACCTCGGATTCATGATGTAGCCTTTGCTTGCCCTCTCAATATGATTTCCAAAATCCACCGCAATTCGCTCGAATGCGGGCGAATTATTCTAGTTGCCTCTGCAGTTACCGTACTCCTCGGATACTTCTTATCCACGAACACAAGTTATCAGAAAGTCCACGCCTTTTCGTCGGGCCCTCCGGCGGGGTTTACTGGAGCGCCGTTAGAGTTCACGTGCGCTGAGTGCCACGTTCCACCCGACGCCGGCACTGGCACGATCTCTATCACCGCGCCACAAACGTACGTACCCGGCCAGACTTATCCCATCACAGTTACGAACTCAAATCCCGACATGACGCGAAGGCGTTGGGGGTTTCAACTCACCGCTCTCGATCCGGGAGACGACAAGGCGGGCGACCTTCAGAGCACAGATATCTTTACTCAGGTCCTAAATAATCAGGGGCCGGGCGGAACACGTCAGTACATCGAACATACAGCGTCAGGTACATACATCAACCAGACAGGCGGCGCATCGTGGACGTTCAACTGGACAGCGCCACCGACGGACGTTGGACCAGTCACGTTCTACGCGGCGGGCAATCACGCGAATAACGATGGCAACACCTCCGGAGATTTCATCTACTTCACATTCGTTGCAGCAGCGCCGGCATCAACGACTCCGGACATTGCTCTTAGTGCTGCGCCAACAACGGCAGCTGTTACTCCCGGCAACAGCGCTCAATACACAATTACTGTGACTCCGCTCGCGGGTTTTCTCGGTACCGTGAATTTTTCGGCGAGCGGTTTGCCAGCAGGTGCAACTGCCTCCTTCAACCCGAGCTCCGTAAACATCACGAATAATCAGTCGAAGACGTCAGTCATGACGATTTCGACTGGAGCTGGTACTCCCCTCGGAAATAACAACGTGACTGTGACTGGAACATCGGGAAGCTTGATGAGGAACACACCGGTTACACTGCGCGTTATCAGCCCATCGAGCATCGATCTTTCAGTGACGAAGTCGGCGTCACCCAATCCAGCTCAGGTAGGTGTGCCGTTGTCGTACCGTGTCGTTGTCAGCAACAACGGCCCCGCTGCAGCGACAAACGTCAGCTTAGTTGATACGTTGCCCGCGGGCGTCAATTTCGGTTCTTCCACTCCCAGTCAGGGAGCCTGTAACGGAACAGGTCCAGTCAATTGCAATCTGGGAGGTCTCGCTGTTGGAGGATTTGCCGTCGTAACTATCGTCGTTACACCTTCCGCGCCGGGACAGATAAGTAACACTGCAGTCGTAAGTGCAACCGAAACGGATTTTGACACCAGCAACAACTCGACAGGTATTAACACTATAGTCGAGCCGCCTGCAGTCTCGCCCACCATGTTGGATCCAAATCTGACTGTCAGCACAGTGTTGACGGGACTAAATCAACCGATTGGAATGGCGTTCCTCGCTCAGAATGATTTTCTGGTCCTGGAAAAAGCGACCGGCCGCGTTCAACGCGTAGTTAATGGAGCGGTTCAGAGTACTGTGCTTGATCTCGCTGTCAACAGCGCATCTGAGCGAGGACTGCTCGGTATCGCTCTTCATCCAGACTTTGATCAGAATAAGTTTGCCTATCTTTTCTGGACCGAAAGCAGTACGGGGCTTGATACCACGAATACTGACGAGATCCCACTGCTTGGTAATCGTGTTGATCGCTATACCTGGAATGGCAGTACGCTAACGTTTGATCGCAACCTGATCAGGTTACGAGCATTACAACAAGATGCTGGACAACCATCGCGAGGCAACCATAACGGTGGTGTCATCAGATTCGGACCTGACGGCAAGCTCTACATTCTGTTTGGCGATAACGGTCGTCGTGGTTTTCTACAAAACATTACCAGTGGTGGACCAGTACCCGACGATCAGTTCGGAGGACCGGAGCCAGATAATGCCCACCTTACTGGTGTTATCCTTAGACTCAATGACGATGGTTCGACTCCGACAGACAACCCATTCTTCAGTGTCAATAGCGGGCTCACAGGTGAGGCTGCTGACAACGTCAAGAAGATCTTTGCCTATGGTATTCGAAACGGTTTTGGGATGGCATTCGATCCAGTTACCGGCAATCTTTGGACTCAGGAAAATGGCGATGACGCGTTCGATGAGATGAATCGTGTGCGTCCGGGTTTCAATGGTGGCTGGGTACAGATCATGGGTCCGGCTGGCAGAATCGACGAATATAAGTCGATAGAAACGACTTACGCTAACGGAACTCTCCAACAGATTCGCTGGCCACCAGGCAACATAGCTGCAACTTCCCAGGCAGCTTTATCGCGACTCTACATGCTCCCCGGAGCGCAATACATAGATCCAGAATTCAGTTGGAAGTACGCAGTGGCTCCATCAACGCTCGGCTTCGTTCGAAGCAGGGCATTGGGAACTCAGTTTGAATCCAACATGTTTGTAGGAGCGTCGCGCACTACGCTTCTCAACGGATTTCTCTTCCGCTTTAAACTCGCGACTGATCGTTCTCACTTTGCGTTTAGCGATCCGCGCCTCGCAGATCTCGTTGCAGACAACACGGATAAATTTGATCAGACAGAAAGTGAAAGCCTGGTCGTTGGCCGCGACTTTGGAATCACGACGGACATCCAAACTGGACCAAATGGCAACGTGTTTGTCGTCTCCCTTTCCAATGGCGCTGTTTACGAGATCAAGTCAAAACCGAGTCAGCTTTTCGTTGCTACTTTGACAGGAGCGCAGGAAGTGCCGGCAAACAGCTCAACCGGCACGGGTACCTCGACGCTTCTGCTGAGTCCTGACGAGACAACCGCGCGCGTGTCGGTTAGGTATAGCGGTCTTTCGAGCCCGTTCATGTCATCGCATATTCATGGGCCCGCTATGCCGGGCGTAAACGCACCGATCCTATTTGCGCTACCTGCGCAGGTACCCGATTTCCAGATAAGCCTGACTCCGTCACAAGTTCAGGATCTTAAGAATGGCCTGTTTTATGTGAACGTACACAGCATCAACTTCCCCAACGGAGAGATTCGCGGGCAGTACGCGTCACCCGCTTCGGCCAGTAGCGTACAGTTTGGTTCTTCCGCCTTCTTTGTGAATGAGGGTGAGGGAGCCGGTACCATCACCGTTACACGCATAGGCAATACTTCACTGCCTGCGTCGGTTGACTATCTGACAACCGATACAACAGGAAGTAGCCGAACTGACTACATAACTACTTCAGGAACGTTACAGTTCGCTTCAGGTGAGACTGTAAAGACATTCAACATACCGATCATCGACGATGCATACCCCGAAACACTTGAATCGATCACTCTGACACTAAGCAATCCGACCGGTGGCGTCTTCCTCGGCGCTCCATACGTTTCAGTCTTGGCAATTCAAGACAATGACATTTCGGGCTCGACTGGAAATCCAATCGACGACGCGCAATTCTTTGTTCGTCAGCAGTACCTCGACTTTCTGAATCGTGAGCCGGATCTTGGTGGCCAGGGTTATTGGACCAACGAAATTACACAGTGCGGAACCAATCAAGCCTGTATCACTTTAAAGCGTGTTCAGGTTTCTGCAGCCTTCTTCATCGAGAATGAGTTCCAACAAACGGGCGGGTTTGTCTACGGACTTTACAAGGGCTCGTTGGGCCGGCAACCGAACTATTCTGAGTTCACCCTGGATCGAAGCAAAGTAATTGCGGGCACCAATCTGAACGCCAGCAAGGATGCATTAGCAACCGACTTCGTTCAGCGACCTGAGTTCGTTGCGTTCTATCCGGCGTCGCAGACGAATTCTCAGTTCGTCAACAAGGTGTTCGACACAGCTGGACTGACTCCATTTACAACCGAGCGCCAACAACAAATCGACGCTATGAACGCAGGAAAGACAAGGGCGCAAGTCGTTCGAGATGTGATCGACATTCCGGCGTTCAAGACCCGAGAGCTCAATCCTGCATTTGTGTTGATGCAGTACTTCGGTTACCTGAGGCGAGATCCGGACCCGGGTGGTTATGCTTTCTGGTTAGATATTCTGAACAACCGCGTACCAAACAACTACCTGGGGATGGTTTGCGCTTTTATCACGTCATCAGAGTACCAGCAGCGGTTCAGCCCCGTCGTAACGCGCGGCGATAGCGAGTGTGCGGGCATTCACTGAATCGACGATGATTAACGCGTCGGATTGATGCTGATCTCCTTCAGCACAGTGTCGTTTGGATCGACCTCAATTGCTGTAGGCTCACTTGCCACCTGAAAATGCTCTACAGTTTCGCGACCCCTTGGCCGGATCGTTACTCTCTGTCGTCCAGCTGACGTCACCACATCGATTGGTAAGGGATTAGGAAAAGGCGGCTCAGGTTGCAACTGTCGTAGATTAACTGACAGATCTCCTCTCCTCCATCTCCAATTCAATTCGTAGTGTGGATGGCCTGTACCGTAGATCCAACGCGTGAAGAATTCTTTCAAGGGTTGGCCGGAAGATTTCTCTAACGCCGCACGCAGATCCTCTGTACTGGCTGTGCTGTTCTTATGCGCGTTGTAGTAGTCGCGAATGCCTCGAAAGAACGCCTCGTCCCCCAACGAGGAACGCAGCATGTGAAGAACCCAGGCTCCTTTTTGGTAACTGTTAGCGTTCAGCAGCTTTAGCAAGTCTTCTGTTTCACGATCGAATATCGGAGTTCGACTTCGTTGCTCGAAACGGAAGCATGTTTCGGCAGCTTGTCGCATGTAGTCCTGAAACGCTTGTTCTCCTTCATGCCGCTGGAGGAATAGCGCGGCAAAGTAAGTAGCGAAACCTTCGCTCAGCCAGAGATCTGCCCACGTCGATTCTGTGACTGAATCACCAAACCATTGATGTGCGATCTCATGCGCCACTACGTCGACGATCCCTGCTCGTACTCCAAATGTCCGACTCATCCTTGCATTTGGGTAAGGATCAAACAGTGAGCTGGTAAACACGATTGCGCTCGAGTTTTCCATACCGCCGAAACGAGTGGCGCCGATTATCAATGCTAACTTTTCGTAGGGATAGGGCGCGACTGTTTGCGAAAAGAAACGCAATGCCGGCGTCGCGGGAGAAAACCCTTTCACCGCGTACTTTCGATCAGAGACTGGGACGTAATAAGTAAGCGGAATCGAAAGTGGTTTGCCCACATCGATCCTTGCAAATTGGCCCACACCGATAATCATGCAATACGGAGGTATCGGTATCTTTTCGTTGTAGGTCCACGTGCGCATGCCTTTCCCGCTGTTTTCCACGCGGTCCAGACTGCCATTGGCTACTACTTGATTCTGCTCCGGCGCCGTAACAGTAAAACTGACTGTTGCTTTCGCCGAAGGATGATCGAAGCAGGGTATCCAGTGATGTACTCGGTCAGGCCAATTGTCGCCGATTGCCGAAGGCTTTCCGTCCTTGTCTGCCTTAAGAATCAAACCGTCTTTCGGCTTACCGTGATATACGACAATAATGCTGAATTGACTTTCACGCGGTTGCGTTTCAGGCAGTCGGATTCGTAACATGCCACCTCTCTGATCGTATCGAACTACCTGGTAATTGACCGTAATCGAATCGATTTTCATCTCGCCAAAATCGAGATCGATTTGAGAGACGGGCTTCAATGCAAGGACCTTTATCTCTGTGCGAGCTTCTGCAACTTCCGCGAGGCCCTCGTTGAACTTTAGTGTCACTGAATAATGAAGCGGTCGCCAGGCGTCGATGGACCGCTCTCGCCGATACGCGGCAACGGGCGCACAGAGCGATAACAAGAAAACGGCGACGAACACGGGATAAATTCGTCGTCGTGAATAGAGGAAACGTAAATTTACAGGTCGGGGAGACTGCAATGCATTTACCATCTAATGTGCTCCGTGATTTATCTAATGCCCAGCATTAACAGGGCCGAGCGGTCTGAGACCACTCTATCTTCCGACTCACGCCATTTGCGATACAGCGCTTGCTCTTCCTCTGTTGGTGGGCGATTGCCCAAGCGAGCCACCGGTGTACGTTCAAATGCATGATCAGTTAACGCCATGTGCGCCTTGCGAACGTGCAACGAGACAGGATCAGCTAAAGCTCTCTCTGCCGATTCTACGTTTGGGAAGAACTCTTCGTAGGCCATTAAGTGCCAAACCGTTGCAGGTCCTTCGCCTTCCTTTGCCAGCACTCGTAATAATCCGAATCCACTTTCCAGTTGGAAGACTAAATCATCGCCCGGACTAAACGGTTGTGACATAGTCGTACTCTAGTTTGAGAACACCGGCAAAGTAGTTTTTGTGCTCGCCTTCCGGATGTCTTCTATCAGCGAGACGTATCAGAGCCAAAAGATGTATTGAGAAACATGAAGGGATGGGTCATGCCCCAATAGGTTAGCAACTTCTTCGAACATTTGACCAGTCCATCCGAATTGCAAAACAAGGATCTGAAAAATTAGAATCCCGAAACCTAATGAGCGATTTCGATTCTGCCAAGGACTATTACGAGATTCTGGGAGCCGATAGCGAGGCTTCACAGAGGGATATCGATCGTTTGTACAAAAAACAGGCTTCGCGACACCATCCGGATCGTGGCGGCAGTGAAGAGCAGATGAAAAAACTCAATGAGGCTTACGGTGTGTTGAAGGATGAGAACGTCAGGCGAAGCTATGATCAAGCGCGAGCCACACCAATCGAACCGCGGGCCATGCCAAAGAGTACACCTACCGCCAGTGATATCGGTCTGTTCGGACATGGTCTCAGCGCGTTGCTGTGCTTACTGATAGGACTCTTCCTGTTGGTCCTCGTTAGGGCTCAATGGATCTGGTTTCTTTGGCCTTTAGCAATCCTGGCGACATTCGTAATTGGATTTGGAATTCTGATGGCCCGCAGCGCGATGATATCCGCGAATACCTCTTTACCTTCATCCCATATGCTCCGGCGACACACGAAACTTCAGGAGATTCTTTTCTGGATCGCCGTCGGCACCGTCGGATACGGAATCTATCTGCTTTTCACTATTGTCGAGTGACTATCCATTGAACGAGACTACATCACGTGTAAACGGTCTCGATCTTCTTTTTCTCGAAGTCAACAGCCTCGAGGAATCACTAGTCTTCTACGAAAAGCAATTAGGATTCATGCTTGAAAGGTTCAGCAGTGAAGCTGAGCCGCCGACCGCCACGCTGCGTGCGGGAAGACTACGCATTACGCTCGTGCAGCATCTCGAGACGATGCTAAGACGCGGACGTGGCGCCCATTTCTTTTTGGGCGTAGACGACGTGGATAGTTTTTACGAGGAACTGAAGCAACGTGGAGTAGAGGTTGCTCCACCTGCGGATGAAGGGTGGGGCGGGCGGTTTATCACCGTAATGGATCCTGACAAGTATCGTTTCTTCTTCGTTACATGGACGAAGGCGACGGGCAGTGCTGAGCCGTCCAAAGCCACTTGACGCAGTTCTGAAACTGGTTACAATGGCTGACACAGAATGCCATCTATGAAACGCGCGGGAGCAGCGACAGTAGAGCATCATTCCTTGTCATGCGGTACGTTGATAATCCTCCTAATCCCTGGTTGACGCACTCCGTTGAGTGGATCGGTGAACCCCCGCAATCCCAACTTGAAGTATTCGAGGAAACCGAGACTCGCAAGATCATCACTCACAACGATAGTCCAGACGTAGGCTTCGAGTTCTCAGTAAATTGCTATCGCGGCTGCATTCATGGTTGTACGTACTGCTTCAGCAGGCCGACTCATGAATACCTGGGTTACGGCGCGGGTACCGATTTCGAGCGGAAGATCGTCGTCAAGGTAAATGCTCCTCAACTGCTGCGGAAAGAGCTGATGAGACCTTCATGGAAAGGTGATGAGATCGTTTTCTCGTTTACCTCAGATCCCTATCTACCTCTGGAAGCGAATTACAAGTTGACTCGGCAGTGCCTGGAGATCTGTCTTGAGTTCCGAAATCCTGTGGGCATCGTCACTAAGTCATCTCTCATACGCCGCGATATTGATCTACTTTCGCAGCTATCACGAGAAGCCTCGCTTGGCGTCTTTTTCACGATTCCTTTAACGGATAAGGAAGTTGCGCGGGCGGTCGAGCCTTTTGCACCTTTGCCTGACGCAAGATTTCGAGCCATGGCGGAGCTTGCAGCAGCGGGCATCGATGTAGGAATTGGAATCGCTCCAGTGATACCTGGTCTTTCGACGGAAATTCCAGTGCTATTGGAGCGGGCAAAGGACGCCGGTGCGACAAGCGCGTTTATTAACATGCTACGTCTGCCAGGCAGCGTCGCGCCGTACTTCGAGCAAAGACTTCGCGCTGACTTACCTACAAAGGCGGATCGCGTATTCGCTCGTATCCGTGAAGCACGGGATGGGAAGCTCAACTCAGCCGTGTTCGGCGAGCGAATGCGAGGAAAGGGTGAATACTGGCAGAGCATCGAGCGGCTCTTTCGTATTCACTGCGAGCGGCTCGGATTCAACAAGAAAAGGGCTCACAAATCTGCAAGTCAAACGACCTTCCGCCGGCCTTCTGCTCAAGCCAGCCTGTTCTAGTCCGATCTAAAACCGAGACAAGCACTACATCTTTTTCTTATAATGCTGGGCACTCGCCAGCTCATTCCGGCAAATCAAGGAGGCACACTGCGATGTTAATCAGGGATGTCATACGTAATCGTGAGCCTTACTCGATGAAAGCTTCTGCGAGCGTTCAAGAGGCGGCTGAGTTCATGGCATCGCTAAATATCGGAGCCGTTTGCGTCGTTGGTGAGGACGGCAAGTTGCTTGGAGTATTCTCTGAGCGCGATGTCCTCAAGCGTGTCGTAGTTCCGCGTCGCGATGCCGTGACCGTCAAGGTCGGTGAAGTCACGAGCGAGTTACGAGCCGTCATTCGCTGTGATGAAACTCCTCACCAGGCCCTCGAGCGCATGGAGATGATTGGTACCAGGCATCTGCCGGTTGTGGACGGTGACCGCTGGGTCGGCATGCTCTCAATGCGCGATTTAATGCGCGTCGAGCTGGGCGAGCAGGGCGACGAGATCAAGCTCCTGCATGAGTACATTCAGCATTGACGCTTTCCGAAAGCGCCTTCCTCATTCTCGAAACCGAACAAACACGCTAAGGAATTGAGGCTTAAACGTCATATAAAGGCCTTAGTGTCGTGGTCTATGAGAACGATAGTTTGTTGCCGCTTAATTGCTCTCGTGTTGCTGATGGCCGCCTGTGGTCATCCACCACCCGGGCGGGGTGCCGGCGAAATTGAACGAGCTGCGTCTTCACAAGTGGCATTTCGAGTCGAAACTGTCGTTGGTGGTCTGCAAGTTCCATGGGACATCGTGTGGGCGCCAGACGGTCGAATGATGATTACCGAACGCGTGGGCCGAGTGCGCATTGTTGAAAGTGGCAAGCTTCGCCCGCAGCCTCTTTTCACCGTTCCTGATGTCGAGCCAACTGGAGAAAGCGGTCTGATGAGTCTGGCATTACATCCCCAGTTTTCTACCAACCATTGGCTGTATCTTTCGTACGCCTACAAGAGCAACAGCGGTCAGCGTGTCCGCGTAGTTCGCTATCGTGAAACGGGAAGTGAGCTCGTCGAGCCCAAAGTTATTATCGAGGACATCCCAGCAGCCCAGTTCCATGCTGGTTGCCGCATTCGTTTTGGCCCAGACGGAAAGTTGTACGTCACTACTGGTGACGCTACCGAGCGTGCTCTGGCCCAAAGGCTCGATTCTCTGGCCGGCAAAACTCTCCGGTTGAACGATGACGGTTCAGTTCCTTCAGATAACCCATTTGTCGGAGAGAGCAATGCACGCCCGGAGATCTGGTCGTACGGTCATCGCAATGCGCAGGGACTTGACTGGCAGCCTCAGTCGAACCTGATGTTTCAAACGGAACATGGACCATCCGGTTTTGATGGACCGGGCGGCGGCGATGAGGTGAATATTGTCGAAAGCGGGAAGAATTACGGCTGGCCCACGATCCATCATCGACAGTCTGCACCCGACCTTGAATCGCCGCTGCTCGAGTACACACCGGCTGTCGCTCCTGCGAGCGGGACATTTTATCGTGGATCAGCGTTTCCGCAGTTCAGGGGAAACTTCTTCTTTGGCTGTTTGCGAGGCGAACAGATCAGAAGAGTGGTTCTGGATGGAAGACGCGTTACGAGTGATGAGGCCATGCTTGAGAAAAAGTACGGTCGTATTCGCATAGTTGCAGAAGGTCCGGATGGGTTCCTCTACTTCTCTACCTCAAACCGCGACGGCAGAGGCAATCCCACCAGCGATGACGATCGTATAATTCGGCTCGTTCCGGTTGAACCAGCAAAGCGGTAGAATCTCTCGTACGAATTGCGAAACGCGGATTGCGGATTCCGGATCGGAGAGGACTACTCTTAAAGATGTCGAGCGGTAAACCGCCGCGGACCCTTGAGGGGTTGACGAGTGAACTGGAGTCAATCGCCGAGTCGACGAAACAGACTTTCGGTTCCCTTAATCCTACTCAACTCAACTGGAAACCTGGCGTTGATCGCTGGAGCGTCGCCCAATGTCTTCATCACCTGCTCACAGCGAATGCGTCATATATACCGTTGTTTGATCGTCTAGTCGGAGGTGACAAGAAAAACACGTTCTGGGAGAACATGCCGATTCTTCCAGCTGTCTTCGGAAAACTCTTAATCAAGTCACTTGAGCCGAGTTCGACGCGCAAGTTGACAGCACCAAAGGCCATTTTGCCGTCAACGACTGAAATCGATTCCCAAATAGTCGATCGCTTCCTGAGTCAGCAGACGGAGTTAATGGAAGCTTTTCAATCGCTCGAGGGACTGGATCTGGACCGAATCAAGGTAACATCGCCCTTTCTGGGATTGATCACCTACAGCCTTCGTAGTGCTTGCACAATAATAGTGGTTCACGAACAGCGTCACGTTCAGCAAGCCGAGCGAGTTCTTTCAAGTCAAGGATTCCCGGTCGGTTCATAACCCAAAATAAAAGGAGCCTCCAACTTGAAACGAGTTTATTTCGCAATAGCCGTCTATCTGATTCTGGCAATTTGCGGCATCACTTCCGCCCAGGATCTAGAAGGAAAGCTGAAAGAGATTGATGAATACGCCGTCAAAGCAGGACAGGACTGGAAGGTGCCCGGGTTTGCCGTAGCGATTGTCAAAGACGACAAAGTTGTTCTTATCAAAGGGTATGGGGTGAGGCAGTTGGGAAAACCTGAGCTTGTCGACAAGGACACCGTATTTGCAATTGGCTCGAATACAAAAGCGTTTACATCCGCCGTTCTCGCAATTCTCGTCGATGAGAAGAAGATCGGTTGGGACGACGCAGTAACGAAGTACATGCCCACGTTTCAACTTTACGATCCGTGGGTAACGCGCGAGATGACTGTTAAGGATCTGCTCAGTCATCGGAGTGGACTGGCAACCTTTGGTGGAGACTTGATCTGGTACGACACGACGTATTCCCGCGAGGAAGTGATCCGCAGAGTTCGCTTTCTGAAACCCACCAGCAGTTTTCGCAGTCGATTTGGTTATCAGAACATCATGTTTCTGACGGCCGGGGAGCTTATCCCGGCCGTGACCGGAAAAAGCTGGGATGATTACCTGCGCGAAAAGTTTTTTGTGCCGCTGGGTATGGTTCGGACTGTGACAAGTCACAAACAGCTGCTTGCTCTGCCGAACCTTGCAATGCCACACAATTGGCTGAACGATAACGTCCAAGTCATACGCTACGATAATGCAGACAATGCTGGTGGCGCCGGAGCAATCAATTCGTCTGCGGCGGACATGGCGCAGTGGGTCCGTTTACAACTAGGTCGTGGCACGGTCGATGGAAAGAAAGTCTTCAGTGCCGAACGGTCAAGAGAGATGTGGACGCCTGCAACCATCCTCGGCGGCGTCAGTGAATCAGCGGAAAAATTCAATCCTACCACCCACTTCAATCTCTACGGGCTCGGATGGATTTTGAATGACTACCAGGGCCGGAAGCTCGTTTCGCATGGCGGAGGTCTCGATGGAATGATTTCTCGCGTAGCGCTGATGCCCGAAGAGAATTTAGGAGTAGTCATTTTAACGAACAGTGAGACTTCACTCGCCAGTGCTCTTTCAAACAAAATCTTCGATGTATTCCTCGGAGTCCCGAAGCGCGATTGGAGCGCGGAGTTCCTGGCCCGGACCCAACAAGGGCGTGAGGCAGCGAAGGCAGAGGAGAAGAGAATTGAGAGCTTACGGTTGCCAAATACTAAACCGTCGTTACCTCTATCGGCGTATGCAGGTCGCTACACGGGCGCGATGTATGGGGACGCTCGAGTCACTGAGGAAAACGGCAAACTCGTATTGCGAATGGTGCCTGCGCCAAAATTTGTAGGAGATTTGGAACACTGGCACCTGGACACTTTTGCTGTGAAGTGGCGTGATTCAGTGGTCTATCGATTTGGGAGAGGTTTTGTGACCTTCACCATGGATCCCCAGGGGAAGGTGGCGGAGATGAAGCTTGATATACCGAATAATGACTTTGACTTTAAGGAACTGGAATTGAAAAGGGCTCCCTAATTCCAGCTCAACTCAAATCTTTTGAACAAGGATCGCGCTTTTCGTCCAGCCAATCGCCTGAAAGCGCGGAAATCGATAGTGATCTACTACGCGAAAATGCCTTTCAGTCTCGAGTTTGACGTGTTGCGGTGGATGAGTTTTGAAACGAAAGAGCACTTCCAAAAACGTGCTGATAAGAGATGGGCGAATTGGTAAGTGAAGTAGATGGCCGCCCGGAGCAAGCACTCGCGCAAGCTCTTTGAATCCATCCTCAAGCGGAACGTATTCAAGCGCACCGCTGGTAACCACAACGTCGAAAGCATCGTCAGCAAAGGGAAGCGCGAGGACATTGCCTTGGGTGAAACTAACATCACGGCGTCTGCCGCGAGACTGAAATACCGCTCGTTTTGCGGCCTTGACTGAGCGCGCCGAAAGATCGAGTGCTGTGATTTTCACCGGGAAACGCAAGGACCTCATGAGAGCCAAAGTCAACAAACCAGTGCCGCAACCTGCGTCAAGGATTCTTGCACCACGAGAGACAGGTAACGGGTGTGTTGCCAGGTACTGGTCCAGCGACCTACCATAGCCGTTCACTTTAAAACAAAAACCGTAAAGCCGTGCTATACGATCGTAATACGATCCCGCCCGGGCTTCGGTCTTGGTTGCCGTTAGCGCGTATTCCATCCAACTCTCCTCAAACGTGTTGAAGTAAACGAGCTACTGCTTCGCTGGCGCCGCCAAAGTCGGCGCGTATTGTAGCGTCGGGTCGTTTTTTACTCAACCACCATGCCCACACCCAATTTCATCGATATTTGTCCGCAAGAATGCGAAAGAGTGACGTTCCTGAAATAGCGAAATCGTTGGCTGCCTGAGGAGGAATACTATGAAAACTCGCCTGGGATTAATCGTCTTTGGTTTCTTGCTCATTTCTCTGGCCGCATATTTCTTGCAGGGAGTACATTCAAAAGCTGCAGCTCCCGTTGAGGTCAGCGCGCAAGACCGTGCGGTAGTCTATCAAGATCACTTTGACGTGCAGGTTCTCGTGGATGGTTGTCCTCTGGAGAAGTATCACGCGAACGGTAGATTTTATGTTGAGGCCCCGAGGGGCGCGGAGTACGAGGTCGCAATTCGAAACCCGTTGCCTGTACGCGTTGCCGTAGCATTGTCGGTGGATGGTCTAAATTCCATCGATGCCCGCAGAACGAGTGCGTGGAACGCAAGCAAGTGGGTTATCGGACCATACGAAACGATTACCGTTGGCGGATGGCAGATGAGCTCGGAACGTGCGCGACGATTCTACTTTACGACCGAGGGAGATTCTTACGCCGCCAAGCTTGGCCAGACTGCCAATTTGGGACTCATTTCCGTTGTCTTCTTCCGCGAACGTGGACCAAAACCGATAACAATCGTCCCTCCCCCTGTTCCGCGGGACCAGAGTCGTGACGAAGGTAAACGTTCACAGGCCCCGAGTGGATCGGCAGGCGATGGCATCGCGAAGGAGAAGAGCACGGTCATGCCACGCGTCGATGATGACTATGCCGCGACTGGAATCGGACGATCAGTACGTAATGACGTCCGCTGGATAAACATGGAGCTTGATTCGAGGCCTGTAGGATCGACCGAGATTAGATACGAGTATTATTCGGCGCTTGTCAGACTCGGTATTCGTGTTCGACCGTATCCGCGACCGGAACCCTTGCCGCGGCGCGAGCGGGCGACAGGCTTTGAAGACAGACGCTTCAGCCCCGAACCATAGACCTCTACTTTCTTAATAGATCGATGGTGTAGAGCTGCTTGTAGACGCGGTAGTTTGACATGACTTTTTGCACGTAGGCTTTCGTCTCGTCAAAACCGACTTCTGAAGTAAACACACCCGGGTTCTTCTGTCGCGCGCGTTTAAGCCATCGGGCTGCGTTGTCTTCACCGCCGTTGTAAGAAGCGGCGACAGGTTCAAGCATCTGCGGAAACATACGCGAGAGTTGACTCAGGTATTCGACGCCGAGCTTGATCGAAGCCTCAGGCTCATAGAGCTGCATTTCCTGCACTCCGCTCATACCGGCCCCGGGCGCATACTTTTGCGCAGCGTCGAGAGTGAGTTGAAGCAAACCGCGCGCACCAGCCGGCGACTTGGCAGTTGGTCTGAAGACACTCTCCTGCCGCATTAATGCGAGTACAAAACGTGGATCAAAATTACGCGGTTTCGTTGCTTTCAAGATCAACTGACGATATGGCGCCGGATAATCATCGGCTGCGGCGGCAATGTCCGAATTGATCCGTTGCTTGCGAGCTTCAAGAATGGTTCGCTCGCCACGGTCGGCTAAAGCAGTCATGCGCTCAGTAGCCAGCCAACCGAAATAAGAGTTGATGCCATCAGGAACTGAAGCGTAGACCGAGAACGCGTCGTCCTTCCTTCCGCTCTGTTCCAGACTGTAGCCTTTCAAGTAAGTTATCTCGTCTGGTCTCGCTGCCACTCCTTTTTCAAATGGGAAACTGCGCAACTGATCAGCTGTGATGATTGCGTCGCGCCACTGGCCTTCTGCCACGTGCAAACGCAGTTTGGCGAAGACGGCGTTTGTTTCAGTTGCCGATCCGGCAAATCTCGCACGCGTTTTTGCAACCCAATCAAGAGCTTCTTTTGGTCTTCCTGCTTCGCGCAGGGTATCGATGACATTAAGGTGCGCTGTCTCAATTCGCTCACCGTTAGGGTAACGAACTGTGTACTCGCTGTATCTCGCTACTGCTTCGTTGAACCTTTCGAGGCGAAGCAGTGTTGCGGCGCTGTAGTTGAGGGCTTCTCGGCCCTCTTTCATTGTGGGAAAGTCCCGCGCGACTCGCTCAAAGGCAGTGAGGGCCTGATCGTATACCTTCTGTTGAAAATATGATCGCGCTATACCATATAGCGCCTCGGGTATCCTGGAGTCCTCCGGATAGAAGTCGATCAAAGCCTGCCAATGCGAACGTGCTTCCGGAAATGCACGATTCGACATGTAGACCGAAGCTCGCCTCATGTGTTCAGCAGCACTCAACCGCGGCAGCTTACCAGCGCCGTCCTTCGTAGCCGTATCGCTTCTCCGGATCGTTGACAGAGCTCGATCCCGAGTGTTTTGCGCTACACCTCTAAGAGCGTTTTCGCTTACTAATGCGAACGCAGCCAGAAGGACGATTGAAAGGATTTTGACGTTCGAGTACTTAATGAAATTCATTTCACTTCTTGTTGGCCGGCATCATCTTCGATGATCTCGAAGGTTGAAAGGATTTCTGCTGTCGGTCTTAGTGTTGCGGCCACACTGCAATACTTTGTTTCCGACAACTCTACGGCCTGAGCTACGGATTTTGCCGATACGTTTCGCCCTGTCACTATGTGATGCACTGTCATCCGCTTATAACTCCGCGGGTGCTCATCGCGACGCTCCCCCTGAACCTCCACACGGTAGTCGGTGACTTGCTCGCGCTTCTTTGTGAGGATCTCGATGACATCAACTGCAGTGCAACTACCAAGAGCAACAAGCAACAACTCTACAGGAGACGGCGCTGAATTACGCTCGCGATCGGTGTCTAGTGCAACGACGTGCCCCGACGGTGAGATGCCGACAAAAAGATCCTTGCCGGCGTAATGAACTGTCGCTCGTACACTATTCCCGCTCATCAACAAGAAGACCTCCCTGACGTGAGAATAGCATATGCGTTGCGAAGAGATTGCTTTCATTCATGAGAGAGACTGTCCGATATCGATGATTTGGCCTTCCAACCGGGGCATTGAGGGGTCTTCTTCTTCCGTAACGAAAAAGAGCGTAGGGTCTGTACGATTTGCTGCCACTGCAACTGAAATCAAGGAATAGCAGGAGTTCCGGCCGGCGAAACCTGCTAAGTAGCGTCAGTTCTGTACGACATATAGCCGCGGCACGCTAGTTGTAATGACAACGCACAGAAGGGCAATGCTTTGACAATAGGAGGGCAATATCAGATGTTCAGAGTGACTAAATTCGTTTCCGCGGCAGTGGTTCTGCTAACACTGTCGGCTACCGCTCTCCCCCAAACGCGTACGTATCCGAGAGACGAGCAAAACGTTCGGCAACTACTTACTCGCATACAAAATCGCACAAACAATTTAAGACAGAATCTTTTCCGGATTTCTGATTACAGGCAGCGACAAGAGCTTCAGAGACTGACCCAGGACTTCGATAATTCAGTCTCAAGGCTAAACGTGAACCGCCGGTGGACCAACACCTCCGACGTTCAGGCAGTTTTGGATCGAGCGACACGAATCGACAACGTGTTGTACCAGTATCAGCCAAACAGAGCTGTGGCGAACATCTGGGACAACCTGAGACTCGACATTAGTGCGCTCGCGAATGCGTATGGTCTGACGTGGTCCTCAGGAACTTACTATCCTCCTGTTGGATCCCCGGATCAGACGTCGTATGGACAGCTGACTGGGACCTACAGACTTGATCCGTCGCGCAGCGATGATCCAGCAGTCATTGCTGATCGAGCTACCGCGGGTCTATCGAGTTGGCAACGTCAGCGGATCCGGAATCAACTGCTTTCACGGTTTGAGTCGCCCGATCAAATAGCGATCGATCGGCGCGGCCGCACGATCACTATCGCGTCTTCTCGAGCGCCACAAATCACGTTCGACGCAGACGGTAGTGAGCGGATCGAGACGGGTCCGAGCGGTCGCACTATACGAGCCCGTGCGATGCTTTCCGGAGATCAGCTTACAGTCACAACAACCGGTGATCGCGACACTGAGTTCAACGTCACGTTCACTCCGATTGATAACGGCCGCAGGCTGAACGTAGTCAGACGGGTCAACATTCCCGAATTAAACCGGGAAATCATTGTGCGCAGTGCTTATGAAAAGGTCTCGCAGGTTGCAAGATTTGACATCTTCAATGGTAGTACAACTTCTCCGTCACCATCGAACAGCGACTTCATCGTGAGAGATGGTGAGACGGTAGTTGCTGAACTCAATGACAATCTTTCAACCAGTACCGTTCGCGAAGGAGATCGCTTTACTGCGACGGTGCGCGAGCCTTCTCAATTGGCAGGTGCTTACCTCGAGGGTCGCGTGACCAGCGTGGAACGAAGCGGACGCTTAACCGGCCGATCCCAAATTTCACTTGACTTCGACACCGTCCGAACGCGTGATGGCCGCTCGTATCGCTTTGCGGGTATTCTCGATAGCGTTCGAACGCCGGATGGAGACGTAGTTCGAGTAGATAACGAGGGCGCGGTACGAGACAGCAGTCAAACGACAAGGACTGCCCAACGTGCAGCCATCGGAACGGCTGTCGGCGCTATCATCGGAGCAATTGCCGGCGGTGGTAAGGGGGCTGCTATCGGTGCCATCATCGGTGCTGGAACGGGCGCGGGCTCTGTCTATGTGCAGGGACGCGATGACCTGGAACTGCAGCGAGGTACTGAGCTAGTTATACGTGCAAGCGGACCTCGGTAAGTAGTACTTACCTGGAAAAGCGACGGCCAGCAGCATTCAGCTGCTGGCCTCTTTTTTATTACATGCGAGGTGGTGTTACGCGGCGACTATCGATGAAGCTGATGTTCGCGGCCCCTCGTGGCGCCGCCTCTTTATCTCGCGTGTCAATTCGGAAATTCGATCGGTGGTAAAAGGCTTCGACACGACCCAGTCTACCTTGGCGTTTTTCTGTTCGTCAGATCCGAACGCTTCTCCCCATCCGGTTATCACTGCGATAGGAACAGTTTCACTGCGCTGTCGTATTGCGTGGGCAAATTCCCACCCGCTCATTCCCGGCATGCCAACATCGGTGAACACCGCATCAAAATGTCGGGTCTCAAACAGCGACAGTCCTTCATGGCCACTGCGTGCAAGATAAACCCTGCAACCTTCCGCCTCGAGCATGTCTTGCAGCAGATCGCGAACAAACTCTTCGTCATCAACAACCAGGATCTTCGGCTGATCTTCAACTGCAGGGCTCGTCGCATTGACGGCGTCTGGTTCATTCGGTTTCACTGCAACTGATTCTGATTCCTTGACGCTCGCAATCGGGAAGACGAGTTTCAATGTAGTGCCTGCTCCAGGCTCTGATTCAACCTCAATGGTTGAGCCGTGCCTCCTGATGATCCCGAAGCTCACTGCGAGACCTAATCCCAGACCTGCCGAACCCTTCGTCGTAAAGAACGGGTCGAACATTTTTGTACGCACCTCTGGAGTCATACCAATACCGGTATCTGAGACAGACAAAACCACGGAGTTCCCATCATCCTGGGCCGACAGAGTTATCTTGCCACCTGTCGGCATGGCCTCAATTGCGTTGAAGACCATGTTGATTAAGACCTCGCGTAGTTCCGCTTCATCTCCCATGATTTTCGCTCGCGAGTTGATCTTCAGGTCGAGAGAAATGTGAATGTTGTTAACCTCGGCCTGGTTTTTCCAACGGGGCCTGGTAATTTCGCTGACATCCAGCAGCAACTGCTCAACAGCTACCAGCGAGAGGTCTTTATCTTTGCGTTGACGCGCGAAATCCTGAATGCGCTTGACAGTCTTCGCTCCGTCTTCCGCAGTCTTGATGATGATGTTGAGTCCACGCCTGATCTTTTCAGGATCGTTAGTCCTGAGAAGCAGTTGGGCGCGTCCAAGAATACCGGCGAGTGTATTGTTGAAGTCGTGTGCCACTCCTGAAGCGAGCTCGCCGAGAGCTGACAATTTTTCGACTTGTGAGAACTGCTCTCTAATGCGCTCCTGCTCTGCGATGTAATGCGAGAGCTCCTGAACGTGACGTTCGGCCTGCTCAGCCTGCGCTGCGGACGATTCAATGTTCCGCAAGTATGTTCGGCAAGTGAAGAAGACGATTACGACAGTCGGTAAGGCGCTGAACAAAGCATAGAGATCAGACTGTTGAGCCAATTTGGCTAGTGCAAAAGACACTAAGCCAGCCGCACAGATGGTTGCCCACTGAAACGGTCTGAATAGCCGCCTACGGGTTGTCTCCCTAATTGTCATACTGCTCGCGGTGACTGGTGCCTTTCCTGGTGAGACTCTAGGGTCAAGCCGGCATAAGCCGGGCGGGGCGAGATGAAGTGTGCATTCGCCGTACCAAAGCTTGTGAGATCCCGTAAACGCTGCAGACTAAGGAATATCGGTAATTCGTAGTGTTGGCGGTGGGAAATAGATCGGTCAACTTCTAATCAGATTGCAAAACACTCTCTCAATCTGACGCGCGAGGTGATGTCTCAGATGCGATGAACTATGCGATTGCGGTGTCGGAGTATTCGATGATTCGATCGAGCGGCATCATCGGATATAGAAAGTCATTGGCTACCAACGACGTCGCTTCTGCTGAACTCAGTGGCGGAGAGAAGAAAAAGCCCTGCGCAAATTCGCATTTCATCCGGCGCAAGTGCGTGATTTGATCCGTCGACTCTACGCCTTCGGCAATGACCTTCATTCGCAAGTTGTGCGCCAGCATGACGATGGTGCGAACGATCTCAAGATTCTCGTTGTTCTCGCTGATCGAGTTTACAAAGGATCGATCCACCTTGAGGGTGGCGATGGGGAAGCGAGGCAAATAACTCAGAGAAGAGTATCCCGTTCCAAAGTCGTCAATGCTCGTCTCGACGCCAATCTCCTGCAGTTGCTTAAGCATGGTGATCGTCGACTCGACTTTGTTCATAACCATGCTTTCCGTTATCTCCAGCTTGATGCACGCCGGGTTGATGTCCATCGTGTTGATGATGCGCCGCACTTCGGTAGCAAAGTCTGTCTTCATGAATTGCTTTGCCGAGAGGTTCACGCTGATGAAGATGTCCGCGCTGATCTCTCCGCTGTCTTTCCAACGGCGAACTTGACGAGCAGCTTCCTCCAAAATCCAGGTTCCGATCGGAATGATCAGTCCCGTTTCCTCAGCCACCGCGATGAACTCGGAAGGAGGCA
This sequence comes from Acidobacteriota bacterium, assembly GCA_046726175.1. Taxonomy (GTDB): domain Bacteria; phylum Acidobacteriota; class Blastocatellia; order Pyrinomonadales; family Pyrinomonadaceae; genus PSRF01. Next base: position 16,435 of record JBKPAC010000101.1, on the reverse strand, counting down.
CAACACCGAGCGATGGATGCTGCCAGCGGAGGAGTGCTTCAAAACCCGCTATTCGTCCACTTTGGAGCGAGACGATTGGTTGGTACTCCAGATACAACTCGTCCCTCTCGATCGCGCGCCACAGATCTGTTTCGATTCTCAGCAGGTTGACGGCATTCGCGTGCATCGAAGGATCGAAGATCTCGAAACGAGCTTTGCCAAGTGTCTTCGCGCGATACATCGCAATGTCGGCATCTCGCAGCATATCCTCAGCGTAGTGATAGCCCATTGTGCTTTGAGCGATGCCGATGCTGGCCGTCGTGAATACTTCGTGTCCCGCCAGGTTAAATGGCAGCGACAGACTCTTGAGTAAACGTGTGGCGACGACTTCTACCTCGTTGCTCTCATTCAAACCTTCCAGGAGGATGGTGAACTCGTCGCCGCCGAGCCGTGCCACGGTATCGCCGGGCCGAACGTTGGCTTTCAATCTGCCGGAGATGGCGATCAGTAATTGGTCACCTACCATATGGCCCAGGCTATCGTTGATCAGTTTGAATCGATCGAAATCCAGAAACAGCACCGCAAAGGGGAGGTGCTTGCGGCCCCGAGCGCGACCCATCGACTGCTTGAGATGGTCCATGAACAGCACGCGATTTGGTAGCCCGGTTAGAGCGTCGTGAAATGCATCGTGGACCAGTCTTTCCTCAGCTCGTTTGCGGTCGGTAATGTCCTGAATTTGGAAAATGAAGTTGCGTGAGTCCTGTCCGGAGTTATGCACGCCAGTGACACTCAACAGGACCCAGATTAAGTCTCCATTCTGGTGGATGAACCGCTTCTCCATCTGGAGGCCAGTGGTCGCACCAGTTTGGAGTTTGTTCAATTGGTCGAGGATCGAATTGAGATCTCCGTGATGCGTGATTGATTGGAAGTCGATCCTCAAGAGTTCTTCTTCAGAGTAGCCGAGAATGTCAGATAACGAGCGGTTGACTTCAATCCATTTTCCGTCAGGAGCTACTAGCGCCATACCCGCGGCGTGATCAAACGCGCTTCGAAATCGCTCCTCACTCTCGCGTAATGCGAGCATGTGACGCTCGGCTTGTTCGGCCTGCGCTTTGGACGACTCGATGTTCTTTAGATAGGTGCAGTAGGTAAAGTAAACAACGGCGATCACGGGAGCGGTGGCAAGAACGGCGTAAAATCCAACGACCTCGATTAGCTTGAAGGCCACTCCCGCCGCCGAGACTCCAGCAAAATATGTCAACGACGTCCAGAGGAAACCATCTTTCCAGGTCGTCCACAGTGGCTGGTTTGTCATGAGCGCAGCGCCGACAGCCACAATACCGGAATTGGCGAGATACTGTACGAACGCGAGGAGCGTTAGCGCCGCAACAAAGTCTCCCAGACTGCTATTAAAAGGAGGTTCTCCAAAAACAGCCCGAACCGAAGATGCAGCGAGGAAAGTGGCGCATGACATCACTGCGGTATTGAAACAAACCGTGGTGAACTTTTTGCTGAAACGTACTGAGGAGCAGAGACCTTCGGCTCCTGCAAGGAGCACTGCTGCGTTCTGATCGAAGAGAAGGACGGCGAGGAAGATGAATGTGTCGGAAACCGAGATCAGACCTTTGACCCTCGGTATTCGGATGGTAATCCGCGAACCGCAACCAAGAGTGATAATTGACAGGAAAAGGAATCGCTGGTCCAGATTCCCCAGTTGCACGTATCGAATACAGACCACCCAGACAAGAGCACCGGCCCCAATAATGGCCCATTTATAAGCCGTTGCAAGATGCTTCTGGTCCATTAGCTTCAGCGGGAGGATCGGGTTTTTAAAGCTAGGGCACTTAATCGGTCGAACTTACGGAAAGCCTGTGAGTGTAGAATGAGGTAGCCGTCGTATTGATTAATTGACGGCAAATTCAGTCTACAACAGCGAGATCTGGCTTGTCGAGAAAGATTTCTTTCAGAGCGAGAGCGTTTCGCCGAGCAGCAGTCAGGCCCACGTGCGGGTAACATCGTGGGCCAGATACTGCGATTGCGCTTTGTCAGAACCGATGAGAAATCGTCAGCATCGGCTGGCTCATTGAACAATTGAAAGGTCATCGAAACGGTTTTTCTGACCTAAGAAGATAGTGTCATAGGTGCTCTGCAGCCTGAACCCGGCGCGTTTATAGAGCGATTGAGCCGCTTCGTTTTCCACGTTCACTAGCAGGCAAACTGAGATCTTGTTTCTCAGGAGCCTGTAACAAACATCCGAGAGGCACCGCACGCCGTAGTTCATGCCACGGTAGGAAGGGTTAACCCAAATGCCTTCAAGATAGGCGAGTTCGGGGGTGTCAGAAACCACCTCTGCCTTAAACACGAGCTGTCCCTGCTTGACCAATACCCAGGCTCGACCTAACTCAATTCGTCGGCGGCAACGTCGCTCGAAGCCTTCGGGGTCGGTTTGCATCGGGTCGACACCGCTTTCTTCACGGGCCATCTCGGCTTGCACCGGCATGATCAACTCAAGATCATTCAACGTAGCGCGTCGCAGTCCAGGAACCTCGCCACGAACTTCCGCTGGCCAGCGGAGTTCATAAAGCAGTTCGCGACATGCGAGCCGGAATTCCTGACCACGCTTTGCATAACATTCCCAGAATTCCTCGACCTGTTGTTGCTCGCCCATGATCATGTGGCTGCCACTGAGATTCTGGGAGATGGTCGCGAATGCTTGCACGGCGCGGGTGGTTCTTGTCTCCATCAGGACGGCATGGCCGATTAAGGCAACTCCTTCCAGCTCTCCATTCTCGTTGCGGCAACCGTAGAACGTGCCGCGGTTGAGCGCGCTTTCCATCCCGTTATCGTTAATGAAGCCAACCATGGCAACCGTATGTATTGGCCGCTGGGCCAGGAACCTCAGCGTCTCTTCCTGGTCCTGAGTCGTCAGTGGCGTGACGCTCATAGTGACGGGTGCAAGGAACTTCTGCGCCGGTACCGCATCCATCTTAGCGAGTGCGTTTTGTTGATACATGATCTGCCCTTTCCTTTGAGGTTGAGTGTTCACCAATAGGCGACTGTGTTATACGGCTCGTTAAAAGTCCGTATACTCACCTCCAGTATCAACTTCGGTTTCCATTCCCGCCGTAGGATCACCGGTGATCATTGCGGAGTAAGCCTGCAGGATTGCGTCACTTAAAAGCACGCCATCACTAAGCAGCACTCCATCGCTAAGTAGTACACCATCACTCAGCAGAACACCGTCACTAAGTAGGACCCCATCACTCAACAGTACTCCGGTTGAACAGAACAGACCTCCTGATCCCAGGACAGTGCCATCGCTAGTTATGATTGAATCGCCGAGAAGTACTCCCGTTGCAATCTTCGTTGAATCAGCCAGCAGCACTCCATCGCTTAGCAGGACGCCATCACTGAGGAGAACTCCGTCCGCATAGATTTTCTGATACTGCGTGATCAGAGACGATCCGGTGGCGTACGTACTTCCCATAATGATTCCTTCACTCCACAGGAAAGTCTGGAATGCAATTGTCGATTGCGGCGTTGGGGCCGGCCCTGTCAGGAGAGATGATCCAAGCAGAGTCAAGTTGGACAAATCAGTTCTGACCAATCTTCCAAGGCGAACCGCGCCATCGATATTCAATTCGCCGGCACCTTGTTCGAGCATATTAGTGTTAGGTAACTGCTGTGCCGTGTACATGAGAATCATCTTCACGACGTTTGGCTTCAGAGAGGGATTAGCCTGAAGTAATAAAGCCGCAGCACCGGCAACGAGCGGTGAAGCCATTGATGTACCACTCAATGTCATCTGAGCGCGAGTCACGTCTGACGATGTGAGGGTGTGAAGTGCAGGGTTTTGTTGGAGTAGAAGATTGTTTGGTGATTCGGCGAATACAAGCTTGTTACCAGGAGCAGAAATGTCCGGCTTGACCAAGTTATCGTAGTGCTTTCCGCCGTTCTCATCAGTCCATGCTGAACGTGTTGGTCCACGCGAACTGTATGAGGCAATCCGGTCATCGCTTCGACCGTCTGATCCGTGTGAGTCAACGGCTCCTACGGTTAGCACGGAAGGATCGACACCGGGTGAATGGATCTGCCCGTAAATCTTTTCTCCGGCGCTGTTCTTGCCGTTGTTGCCGGCTGCCGCAACCACGACCATGCCCTCATCGACCAGGCGTCGCGCCGCAAGACAGATCGGATCAGTTCGCCATGAGTTCACCGCGGGCATTCCCAGGCTCATGTTGACAACCTTGATGTTGTAGGTGGTCCGATTCGTGAGCAGCCAGTCCAGGGCGGCCAACAATCCGGACACAGTGCCAACACCCTCCGAGTTCAGAACTCGCACGTTAATGATGTTTGCCTTGGGAGCAATACCGATGTATCTACCGTTTGAAACGATTCCATTACCGGCAGCAGCCGCAGCTACGTGCGTGCCATGGCCGTAAGGATCGTCCGTACGGCCTTCACCCGTAAAGTCAATGCTCCTGACGATACGTGAAGTCGTCGTACCTGCGCGCAAAAAGGAAACGTGGTTCGGATAGATACCTGAGTCGACGATTGCGATGCCGATGCCGTTGCCGTCCAGCGTCATTCCTGGAATCATCGTGCGAACGTTTCTGGCGCCGGTCGTAACCGAAACGTGTCCACCCAACGACCTTACTTCATCGTCGGCTGCAACGAACTCGACCTCAGAAAACTGCTCCAGAACGTCGAGCGCACTGCTCGGTAGATCCACGGCGAGAGAATTGAAGTTAGTGAATTCCTTCTTTACTCGAACGCCGTTACCTTGCAGGAAGTGGCGCAAACTGCCACTCACGTTGCCGCCCAGCCGGATGATCACATGCACGGTCTCTTCGCGGTTACGTCGCCTCGCGGCGCGCACGCTATCGCGAAGATTGCCTGCGATCTTGTCGATCTTGTCGGCTCTGAACTGTCTGAAGCGGTCCGACCCACCGCGGGGAGCCGCACTGGCGTGGTCGTCCAGTAATATTCCGCCCAAGAGGCTAAGTACCAAGGAGCAAGCAATTAGCCAGTTCACTATGATTGGGCGTGTCTTTCTATTCATCGATCCTCACCTCAGGTAATCGGGGGTTTTCAAAATTGCCTGCGGCCACAAAATCAGAGTAGGGGGCCGCGCTCCTAGGTGCACTGGTCGTGCCAAAACCTGTTTGTCGATGGAATCCGTTTAATTCGAAGGTTTAGCGATTTGGTACGTGATTTCTGAGGCTAAGACCGTTGACCGCCTCAGTCAGATTGACTAGTGTTACGCCATCATTCTGCTTGCTTGACCGATGAAAACTCCGGCGCTCATACCTGAGGAGATTGAGATCTATCGGGACCGAATGTGGTGCCGGGAGATTGAGCTGCGCATAGAGGATGCGCGTGCGGCGGAACGGTTCATCGAAAGAGTAGGGTTCTGCTCGGCTTTGGCAGACATCCGACGGCCTGGGCCATCGCTCTACATTGCAGTTTGTGGAAGGCGCGACGCTCAGATGCCGCGCAATGTGCAGACAGATCCAGAAACCAGCTTAGCCTGGCGGATTAAGGATCAGGTGATGAAGCGTGGCCAAACGTATTACGGAAAGATCCTAAAAGGGAGGTCGACCTTTATTGCCCGCCGGTTGGTTCCATTTTTCAACGCGCTCCTCGGCATCCCGCGAGATGGTGAGCGGAAGCTACTCTCAGCTGATGCGCTAGCTGTTCTAAAGATCTTGCGTCGTGAGTGGGAAATGGCAACCTCGGACCTACGTTCGGAAAGCCGCGTCCTTGATCGTGCGCGGTTCAACAAGGCCCTCGATGAATTGCAGCGTCGCTTTAAGGTCATACCGTCGGACGTGACGTACGAACCAACATTCACCTATATCTGGTCCGTCTCGGAAGCAAAGTTTGCTGAAGAGCTGAATCGAAAAGTCAGCAGGGAAGAGGCGTTAACCGAGATTGCTCGAGCGTATTTGCGAGGAGCTGGAATGGTTTCGCGAGGCGAGTTGGCGAGGGTCACCGGCCTTTCGGCGCCCGATGCCGGTCTCGGACATTGGGCTCTAGTTGACGAGGAATTTGCAGAGCGGCTTGCACCTGGAGTTTACCGGCTTCGGACGTGGCCGTCATTCGACTAGAGTCTCTTTCGGTCCGTCCTCCAGCTGAAGCCTGCTTTCTCTAAGAGCATCCTGCTCGAGCTTAGCCATCTCCATGACGAGGGGAAGTTGTTCCTGAGCTGCACTCAACCGTCTTAACATCTGGTCCGTTTCTACCTCGTTGAGACTTCGGCTGGCGGCCGCCTCGATAGTTTGAAGGCGAGCTTTTGCCTCAGCCAATCTTGTGCTCGCCTCGCTCTTCAGGTGAGCGTATCGCTCACGATCAGACATCAAATCGTTGACGAGTTGCTCGGTATTTACACCCGCCAGCTGTCGTGCCTGATTGATTCGACGTTCAACTCTCAGAAGCTCTTTATTCGCCCTGGATCTGATCCGCGTCGCCGTAAGCCGTGATGCGAGCGTTTCAAGATAAGCGTCGGCGAGAAGTCGGTTCTGACCTCGTATTTCTTCAAGAGCTTTTCGTTCAGCGGAGGTGAGTTCGGACCTGAACCAGGCCACCTCATTTGCAGTAATGCCGTCGGCTGCCAAACGATCTCGCAACCGACGCAGCCATCTCCTTCGGTACAGAAACAGCAGTATGACAATCAACAGGCCGACGAGGGCTCCAAGTCCGAGAGACAAGACAGATAACAGTAAAAAGACGGCGGCGGAATCGGTCGCGGTAGCCGTCAAAAACAGCACCAGAAAAATTACGGGGAGAGGTATGGAAACAAGCAGAAACGTGACCCAAGGCATCCACTTAAGGATCTTGGCCACGGTTTCGTCCCTCGAAGTAATTTTTCCCGTGTTTGACTGGACCAAGTTCACGATTCAGGCGACCTTTAGGCTCTGATGGGAATCCAAGACAATTGGATTCTTGCCGAGTTCGAGTATTTCAGGAACGAACTCGCCCAGATCTTAGCCGTTACAGCGTTACTTCACCAGGTTCCATCAACCGCAGAAACAAGCCAAATTGCGGGGCTCGACTGTATAATCATGCCAACCGCGGAGAGGAACGAGTGATGAGGAAACCGCACAAACTGCCCCTTGCGTTTGCGATGCTTCTTTCGCTATTTGCATTCGGTCAAACTGAAACTGTTTCGGGCCAGGGAGCCACAATGGCTTCGGCCGATGGTAGTCGCAACCCTGGAAAACCGGTCACGATTCCACTGAGTGTCCGAGTCAAAGGTGAGCGAACAGAAGCGGAGTTCCAAACCATAGACCTCACGGTGAGCGAAGACGGTGATCCACAGACTGTGCTTTCCATCAGGGCGATGGTTACGAATTCTCCGATTACGCTCGCGGTCCTCATTCAGGATGATCTGGTCCCGTCCATTGGTATCGAGACTAAACCGATGGGGGCCTTTGTTCGAAGCCTGGCTAAGGGCTCTAGAGTGATGGTTGGCTACATCAGAACTGGTAGCCTGCAAATCAGGCAGCGGTTCACGACCGATCTCGAGAAAGCTGCCAAGGCGGTTCGGCCACCCAATGGACTTGCGAGCGCTGCTCCATATAACCCGTATGTTGAAGTCATTGAGGCCATCAAGAGGTTTGAAGGACAACCGGCAGGCCGTCGAGCAATTCTGCTTCTGTCAGACGGTCTTGATACATCCAGAGGAATTGAATCGAGTTCACCTACCGAAAGTCTTGATCTACAGCGTGCAATCAATGCAGCACAGCGTCACGGAATAGCGGTTTACACGTTCTATGCCCCGACAGTTAGTGGCGGCAGTCTTCCGTTGCTTGTTGGGAATGCGCAGAGTTCTTTATTAAGGCTCGCAAGTGAGACTGGCGGTAAGGCTTACTTCCAGGGCACTGGAGCTCCAGTCAGTCTTGAGCCATTCATAAAAGATCTTGGTGAAGCACTAGAACGGCAGATTGCAGTGACGTTCCTTTCTACGCATCCGGGCAAAGGTTTTCACAAGATCGCAGTCAAATCTTCAACTCCCGGAGTCGAAGTGGTCCACCCGTCCGGATATTACCGCTAGCTGTGGTTATTGAAGAGTAGCCGGAAGGAGAGATCCGCGACGATCGCTCGCTACAGCCCAGCCATCACTGATCTGGCTGATCATTCCGTGAAAGTGAATCTCGCTGCCGGACAAAACGAGCAGCACATCGCCTGCATGATATTTGCCGTCTTCGAGTTGGAACCGAACTACTGTCGCCTGCCCATTCTGTTGTTCGACAGTCTCAAAAGAAAACGACTCAGCATCGACGACGTAAGTTTGTGAGTTGTTTGCTACGCGTTGTTCGTCAGGCATTTCTTCGAAATCGTTTCTGCCAGGTTGATGAAAGGCTGGGGCGGCTAGAGGGGCTCGAACCCTCGACCTCCTGATCCACAGTCAGGCGCTCTAACCAACTGAGCTATAGCCGCCGTACGTTTTGGAAATTTGCCCCCGGCAGGACTCGAACCTGCGGCCCTCTGCTTAGCTTCCAGCATCAAGTTTCCTTGACCGCCCGTCAGCGACAGGTTTGCTGGCTGGACTATATCTTGGACGTCACAGTCCCGACCCGTATAGTCTCTGAGGAACCCTCACGGCGCATACAATCACCTCGAGGTTTCCTGCGGATTACCCAATCCTCCCGGATTGTTACTCAATGGTGTCTATTGAGTACCTGAGGCTCTAAGGGCGTTCCCGCATATAGGGTCGTCCACTCGATGGGTTCGCGTTAAATCTTCCCCATCAAGGCTCCAACAAGGCAGATGCTCTATCCGCTGAGCTACAGGGGCGCACTAAGCAATGTTAACAGCGCGGCGATGTTACCACGCGAACTAACGATTTGGTAAACGCGTTACTCGGCTAAAAAATCAATTGGATCGAACGACAAACGTGCCGTCTTGGATCAAAAAAAGAGATCGCCCGAAGGGGCGATCTCTTTGACGATTGGTTGAACCTTAGTTTTATGCTGCTCGAGGATGTTCGATTTCAGCGAAGACACGCCGACCATTGAGCGCATCATCGATGATCTCCCGAACTGCGGAGGTGTCGGGGTTGACATCCATCCGGTCACAGGCACGAAGATGTCGGATGATTCCTTCAGTAGCAATTTCCAGAGTCACGCCCGTCAACTTGGAGTAACGACGTGCTTGAATATGGTCAATTCTCTGGAGCCGCTCATCCAGCGGTAGATGTGTATTAAAGGTCACGATAGCGTCTGCTCCTTCGTAATAAGTAGTCTATTTTCCGTTTCGGCTACGAAAACTTTGATGCTCAAGTCGAATCGCAGGATGCAGAACTCGCGGGGTCTGCACACAATTTCCCACCCTGATTACTACCCGTTTACCACTTAACAGGGACGCGTTGTGCTCGGGGGTGTTCAGCGAAACGGCAGATTATACAGATGCAAGTGAAAAAAATCCATACCTTCTTTGCGAAGGCTAAGGGATTTCTTTATACGAAGTGAGGTTGGGGACTCTAAGTGATGCAAATACGTGGGTTGTGGTTGAAAACACAGACGCCGCGCCCTTCCGTCGGATGCAGGGTGCGGCGTCCTTTCTATTTGGTATCGAGAGTGCCGTGCTATTTCTTCGGTAGTACCGTATCCTTCATTGCCTTGCCAACGCGAAACTTTAGGGTTGTTTTTGCTGGGATCTGAATGGTTTCGCCTGTGGCTGGGTTCCTTCCCTCCCGCGCCTTCCTCTCAGATTTGACTAGTTTTCCGAATCCGGGTAGGACGAATTCGCCATTTGACTTCACTTCACGCGCTGCCAGGTTAGATATCTCGTCGAAGAGCTCCTTAACTTGTGCCCGCTTCATTCCGGTTTTTTCGGCGAAATGGTTGATTACTTCCGACTGCGTCATGCGCTTCTTGCCTGTCGCGGCTTTGGTCGCCATGGTCTGGTCTGACACCTCCAACAAGAACTTAGAATGGAAAAGCTATCCGAACACTCATATATCACACTCAAGCACCAAAGTCTTGCAAAAATCGCGGTTTCTTGAGGGTTTTTGGCAAAATCCGTGACGCCCCAGCGGAAGTGTTAACCAGGTATCCACCCTTCGCTTACATCTTTGCCAGTGCCATAATTGATTTGTGCGAACGGGTGTTTGTTGACGTTCAACGTGACGAGGAGCCGGCTTCCCTTACTCAACCGCCGGTTCGTCATCCGTGACCGGTCAAATGAAATTGATTCGAGTTTGCCGGGTGTGAGCAGTTTCCGAACGCTCATAGCTTTCGCGTCTCCCGAACCACGGCAACGCATTGCTGGCCTCAAGATCGTTGTATTGATTGAAGGCCTTGCGGAACTCTTGCTTGAACGCTTCGTCAAACTCTAATCGCTCGGTTCGTTGCCCTGCCCTGGCCTTTGCTTCAATCAGAAATGGTAAAAGGGCAGCACTCGCGGGATCCGTCGCACGCCGCAACTCAGTTAGGCTTTCAATGGTCGGGATAGCTTCCGGGTATTGACCGGCGACCGTTTGCAACCGAAAGAGTGTGTTGAGATAGCGAGCGCGATCAGGATCCTGATAAACAGCGATAGCCTGTTTTGTAAGGTCCGGTAGTGCCTTGGATAACTCTATCTCCTCCGTGGCAGCGGTAATGGGCCACTCGAGTTGTTGAGCCGACGCGTTGGTGACTGCGCATACAAATAAGAATATTAATCCGAAGACCTGAGTCGTTAGCATTGATTGTCCTATAGCCCTGTTTATTCGGTTTCGTTTAGGTTTTGTTCGAGGCGCGCTCGCCAGATTTGGCCGACGCAGCCGGCTTGGTTGCCCCGCGACAGCGTGGCAAGCGCCTGAAAAGTGCCGGCGAGTCCAGCGCAGTTGAAATTCCTACTCAGCCCTTAATGTGACCGCTGGATCCACGCGTGCTGCTCGCCACGCAGGCAGCCAGCAAGCGAGCAAAGACACACCTACCATGGTGGCTATCACCGTTACATATGTGACCGGGTCAACGCGGGAAGTTCCAAACAATAACGTGACGATGGCCTGGCTTGCCGCCAATGCAGCGCTCAGGCCAATCACGACACCGAGGAAGGTAAGAACCAGCCCTTCGCGAATCACGAGCGCAAAAATGTTACCGCGAGATGCTCCTAGGGCAGCTCGCACGCCAATCTCCCGCGTGCGCTCGCTGACGCTGCCCGAGAGCACACCATAAATGCCGGTCGCCGCCAGAACCAGGGCCAGGACGCCAAAAGACTCGAACAAGACGAGTGCAAAGCGTCTCTCGGCCGTCGATGCTGCGATCAAGTCGTCCATCGTCGCGATTCGCGAGATCGATTGGTCCTTGTCGACCGACCAGATCGCCGCTTTGATAGCAGAATCAAGAGCAGCCGCATCACCGCGCCTACGAACCACCAAAGATCGAACGAGGTCTGCCGAGTACCACTGCACTGCCGGAATGTACACCGCGTCCGGGTTGCTTGCGGCCAGAGACGTCTGCTTAACATCTCCAACCACGCCGACGATGGTGTACCATTCCTGGCTGGCCCTGCCCACATGAACTCGATGGCCAATAGGGTCCTGGTCCAGGAACTTGCGCTTCGCAAATGATTCGTTGATGACTACCGCAATCGGTTTGCCAGCCACATCCTGGGCATTCAGCAAGCGCCCGCTACGCAGCGGAATTCGCATTGTTTCAAAGTAGCCGGGACTGATCGCATATATAAGCGCGCTGTGATCCTCCCTTGGATCATCGTTCGGGTTCGACTCGAACTGCACGCCGTATTTCTCGACATCCCCACTGAGTGGCAATTGGTTCGTAAACCCTGCGGAAGTAACCCCGGGAACTTCTCTTACAGCTGCCAGAGTCTGGGCAAAGAACCGGTTAACAGCTTGGTCGTCGTCATATCGCCGACCCGAAGCTTGCAACTGCATTGTCAGTACGTTCGAAGTGTCGAACCCGGGCGCCACTGAGAATAGACGTTGGAGGCTACGGAGCAGCAGTCCCGCACCCACGAGCAGCACGAGAGCCAGCGCGACTTCCGCTACAACGAGAGTACGTCGAGTCAGTTGATTACCGCCGGCCCTCGTACGGGAGTGTTGCTGCAGACTGATGTGTAAGTTGTTCCGTGACGCGTGAAGTGCTGGAAACAGCCCGACCAACAAACCGATCACGGTGGTAATTCCTAGTCCGAAGGCGAAGACGCTACGGTCAATACGAATTGCGGCCAGCCGCGGCAGCTCAGGTGGACTGAGTGCCACGAAAGCACGCACGCCGACCGCGGCCACCAATATTCCGAGTGCGCCTCCGAGGAGGGCCAGCAGCAGGCTCTCGGTGAGCAGTTGCCGAATTATTCGCCCTCGTCGCGCGCCGAGAGCTGCTCGCATCGCAAATTCTCCGCGTCGCTGCGCGCCGCGCGCGAGTAGCAGGTTGGTCACGTTCACACACGCGAGTACCAGCACAAGCACAACGGCACCAAGGATCGCGAGCAGCGCCGGCTTGACGCCGCTCGTAACTTCCTCCTGCAGTGAATTCACAATGAATCCCTGTTTAAGAGCGGCCCATGGCACTCGGGGAAACTCTTGCACTGGATTGTGTGCAATGGCGTTAATCTCTACCCTGGCTTTATCGGCGGTGACATTTGGCAACAGCCGCCCAACCATCCGCAGGTGATGACCCCACTCTTTGCCATCGGTGGGAAGTGCGACGTCGTATTGCAAGGGCGACCAGACCTCAGCGGAAGGAGCCAGGACATTGTCGAACCCATCCGGCATTACGCCGATGACGGTAGAAGAGTTGTCGTTTAGGGTGACCTGTTGTCCTACGATCCCGCGGTCGCCGGCAAAGCGGCGACGCCATAACCCGGCACTGATAACCACAACGTTGAGACCCTTGAATTGATCATCAAAAGCCTGGAAGTCGCGCCCCAACATCGGCGACACGCCCAGTACCCGGAAGTAGTTAGAGCTCACACGCTGCCCGACCAACCGTTCCGGCTCGCCTGTGCCAACAATAGTTGGCTGCCAGGGTTTCATTACGGCGAGCGCATCAAAGGAATGACTTCGCAGCATCAGCTCGCGGAATGTCCCAAATGTGATGTCGAGGCGACCTCCATCCTCAGTGAGTTCCGAAATAATTGTGACTTGTCCAGCGTGCGGATAAGGCAATGAATCTAAGAGGATTGGGTTGATCGCACTGAAGATCGCCGAAGTAGTCCCAATACCAAGCGCCAGCGTTATGACGCAGACAGCAGTGAACCCTGGATTGCTGCGCAGTCGCCGAAATGCATAGCGAAAGTCCCGCAACAGATCTTCTAACCAGCGAGTTCCACGCGCATCGCGGCACTCCTCTTTCACCTGTTCGATTCCCCCCAAAGAAAGCACGGCCTGCCGTCGTGCTTCTTCTGGGGTATAGCCTTGGGCAATTAGATCATTTCTGTGGTGCTCAAGATGGAAGCGCAGTTCTTTGTCGAGCTCCTGGTCCAGCAGCTTTCGCCGCCATAGGCGTTGCCACCAAGTCATCCCGCACCTCCCTCAGACAACTTGAGGATTAGGCCAACCGACGCAGCCAATCTCCGCCAATTAGCGGCTTCCGTTTCCAGGTGCGCGCGGCCCCTCTTCGTCAGGCGATAGATTTTGGTGTCGCGCCCAGCCTCGCTTACCTTCCACTCTGCAGCGAGGAGGCCACGGTTTTCGAGCCGGTGCAAGGCCGGGTAGAGTGAGCCTTGCGGAACTTGGATCACATCGCGCGAAACTTGTTGCAAGCGTTGCGCAATGGCATATCCATGGACAGGACCAAGCGCGATGACTTTCAAGATCAACAGGTCGAGAGTACCTTGAGGCAGATCCGATTTCGCTGTCATTGGACTATACCTCCGTCTTCTACATATAAACTAGCATGAGACATGTAGAAGCACAAGGTATCAGCAGACAAGCAAACGTGCATTTGAGAAATCTGCCATGCTTGCGCCAGTTTAAGAGTTGGCGAACTGCTGGGAATCAAATCGGAGGAGTGCGGATTTCATGTAACGATGATTCACATCCGGAAATCCGGAAACTCAAGATTTCAATTGGGCCTATGTCCAATCCCTGACTGATAGGAAATTGAAGGCCGCAGAATGTTGTGGAAATGCTGCTGCCGGGCGTTTGCGGTAGTGCGCTAGCTTAATCGACGTTTATCGAAGTGCAGCGACTAGCGCTAGCTGGATATGAGGCTCTAACAATAATGACTCTGATGGGCCACAAGGATTTGAAGACGACGATGCGATACAATCGCGCCGTCCACCTTCAGAGAAATGTGCGTTCTCAGAATTTTGGTCACAAATCTCCCACACGAGAGATACGGCCGCCAATGTTGGAAGCAGTAAGTTGTTGATATTAATGGTCGGGGCGAGAGGATTCGAACCTCCGACCTCTCGGTCCCAAACCGAGCGCACTACCAGGCTGTGCTACGCCCCGAAATGATTGCTTTTAAAAACATAGCAAAAGGCGATGAATTCTAAGAGCCGCGGGAACGAGCGTCAAGTCGGTCAAGCCAGCCGAGTAAGAATGTTCGCGTCAATTGCATTGCCATCGCGCGATGGCTGATCCGGTCCTTTTCTGCAGCCGGCAATTCACCAAACGTCTGATCGTATCCTCGGGGAACAAAAATCGGGTCGTACCCAAATCCGCCTTTCCCTCTAGGCTCGCTGATGATCATGCCTTCACATGTTCCTTCCGAAACGTTCAGCAACCTCCCCTCGGAATCCGACACGGCGACTGCGCTTCGGAATCTCGCAGTGCGCTCAAGTTGGTCTCGTTTTGAGAGTTCATCCAATACGAGTCGTATTCTGTCTGAATCGGTTAATCCAATACCGCCATAACGAGCAGACAACACTCTAGGAGCCCCACCAAGAGCATCTACTTCTAATCCCGAATCATCCGCGAGCGACATGAGACGAGTTTGCCGGCTGTAACCGGTACTTTTCAGGATTGCGTTCTCGCGATAGGACGTGCCGGTTTCGGGTACAGCTTCGATGTGTTCCAAATCGGCGAGCGAACAGAGTTCAATTGGGAGCGCTCGCAGCAACGAACGCACCTCTTCGACTTTCCCTCTGTTGTTCGTGCCGATAAGTAATCGAAGCGTTGATTGAGCTGGAGTACTCATCTGTAGCGTAGGATGCTGATCTCAATTACGTCGGAGAAGGGAAATGAGAGTACTGAACTCACCGAACGCTGATTGGGTTCGCCGTTCTATGCCTTCATCGTGCAACCCTGTTTCCGTTGTTGCGAACGGAATTCGAGCTTCGTTCGGGACAATCGCATTGGATTGTGTTGTGCCCTTCAACGCAATAATGGACGCGAAGAAGTTGCGCACTCGTTCAGCATCGTTGGCGTAAGTCACAATTCCCGCAGACGAGTCGGGCGTAAACCTCGTTATTGGGCTCGGCGATGTTCCGTTACCAACTGTGCTGCCGTTCTTTGTAGCGTCAACAAAGAAGCGCACATTCGCCGGCGAGCCAACGACAAAGTAGTCATTCAGAAACACAGCAGCGAACTTCTGATCCGAGACACTTGCATAGTGAAGCTCTGGGTCGCCAGGTTTCTGCTCTTCAGACCCGCGTAGCGGAAACATTTGCTGCAGGGTTTTCCGATCAATTGCGCGCGCGACGAGCACGGAACCTTCTGTAGCATGATTGAGTTTCACTGTTGCTACTTCGGGCCCGATGGCATTCATAAACTTCTGAGGATCCTCGATTCCGTAGGACAGCAGTGATGCTTTAAGTACCGAGTTAAAGACAACGGCTGACAGCGCGTCGAATTGTGACGAGACAGCCTGCAACGCTTGCCAGGCTTGCGACGGAGTTTCTGCACGATAGATCGTGATTGAGTCGATTTCTTTTGGGATCGAATTCCAAAACGCATCGTTTGCCGGACCCACTATAAATGCCGGCTGAAGTCGTGACACGACCGATGGCTCGAGAGATATGAAAAACCGATCTTCGATACCGCCGTTTGCAGAACGAGAGCTCCAACCGACCGGGCCGAGCACCTTCGATGCACTCTTTGTCAGAATTTGCGTCAACGTTGAATCACCGGGACCTCGTCCGAAAAGGATCGGAGCCGCCCAGGAAAATAAGCGAGAGGCATTACCCGGAGATACGTACCCAAATGTCAAAGCATGAGCAGCGCCTACCTTCCGACGCATTTCATTAAGCGCCGGATCGTTGCGGAGACTCTTTCGCTCTCCACGTTTTGCCTCGAGACAAGTTTGCACCGCGCGTTTGTTGTTTCCCACTACCACAAGGCTGTTATCAATCGCGGCAACAATCTTTCGGTTTCCTGTCGTTGGGCTCCATTCGAGATAGTCGGCGTCCTCGCGATACCGCTGAAGGCTAACCTGGCCGTATGTTCTTTCAGCAAAACTCTGAAGCATTTTCTCGGCCACTGGTCGGACACGCCAGCCCGCAGTATGCGTCTCGATAATCAGTGCTCCTTCACCCTTGATTCTCAGAGTTGTATCTTGTT